>PVWI01000179.1 GCA_003003725.1 filamentous cyanobacterium Phorm 6
ATCTCTTGTTTCATCTGTAGAAAAAATTCTTAAAGAGTTTGGAGATAATTATGTAATTAATTTTGCTTAACTACTTACATTTCCACCTCCTTATTCTGCACGACATAGGCGTTGAGGTGGTGGCGGCAGTAGGGGCAGGGATACATAGTGGCAAACAGCTTGAAAAAGTCCTTGAAGATTGCCACCAGAGTTTTTTGCTGTTTGGGGGTCTTCGTAGAGACGATTTCAGCCGTAGTGTGGAAGAAACGCCACACCGCAGGGCCAATATAGTAAGGGAAGCTGACGCGCATTTGTGAATTCTTTATTTCACTGCGATCGAGATACACGTCGATAAATGACACATATTGCGAAAGTTCGCCAGACTCGCGCCCAAACTCCATGCGTTCGCGTCGTTTCTGTACACCATTTAGGTAGTTGTGCGTCAAGCGCCATGCCTGTTGAAGCATCAGTTGCTGTTTTGGAGCGCATTTGGGAAAGCTTTCTACAACATCCGCCCCATAGCGCCCAAATTCCCCTGACGTTTTAGTGGCTTCGTACCACTGGTTTAAAGCCGCTTCGTCAGCCACCGTGTTCAAGGGGATGTCTGCTGCGGTAATGACGCTAAAGGCAGCCAGCAACTTCGGCATAAAGTCTTCATACCAATATGCCACGGGCATCATCGCACCATCGATTTTCTCTGAGGCATCCGAGAGGATGACGCGGTTCCACTTCTTCAGGTAATCTTTGGGATTTCCCTCGGATTGGGCTGGTGGCGGTGCCATTTCCTCACTCAGCTCCATTTTTCGCAGTCGGTTGAGTTCGTTGATGGCAAGCACACCCTCGGCGATGTCGCGCAAGTTGAGACTCTTCTTTTTGATGGTGATTGCAAACTCGACTCCCGCGGCAAACTTCTCCTTGGCGCTGGCAGATTTACCCCGCGCTTCCAACATGGCTTTTTGTTCTGCCAACATTTCTGGAGTTTTTTCGATCGTCTTCCAGTTCTTGATGCGAGCCTCTAGTCTGGCATATTCATCTTCGATCGACTTCACTACTGCATCCAGTACAGGGTTGCACGCAGACTCTACGATACCTAATCCTTTATAAAGGGCGATCGAAATCCTGACAAATTGCACAAAATCAACGATTCTGTATGGCAAGTTTCTGACGCGCAGGTGAGTCTCGTGGTTGGCGGAAAAACTCTCGCGGAAGCAGCGGTAGGCTGCTCCCTGGATCAGACGAAATAAACCAATCTGCATCTGCAAGCGGGAGGTACCGCGCTTCTGCTCAGCTTGTGGGTGTTGGGCGAGTAGTTCTTTTAGCCGCGCTATTTCTGGATCGCTATCGGTGGTTGCTTCTTGTAGATTAGGTTCAATCGTGGCAGAAGCTGCCTCGTTGATAGCAGTTGCTGTACTGGCGATCGCCGCGGCTGTACTATCTGAAATCTCGGTTGTCTGTGTACTGACAATCGGAACGGGCGAGTCTTGATATCCGGTTGTGAGCTCTGACTCATCCGGTACCAGTTTGCAGAATTCCTCAAAGTCAATTGAGGCATCGCCATCATTGTCTACCTCTTTGATGATCTCATCCAGCTCTTGCTCTGTCAGCCCAAACTGGCTCATCACACCCTGCATCTCGTTTTTAGTGATTTGACCGCTGTCATCTTCATCAAATACACTAAATGCCATTTTGAGACGACTCTGGCGATCGCCCTGCTGGGACACCATCAGCATTTTGAATTCATCAAAATCGATACTGCCCGACAAGTCTACGTCCACTTCCTTGATCATGTCGCGCAACTCGGTTTCGTTAGGACTCTGCCCTAGCGATCGCATCACTTGACCCAGTTCTTCTGATGAAATAGCACCGCTCCCGTCCGCGTCAAATACTTTGAACGCTTCCCATAGCTTGGCCACCTCTTCTTCAGTCATGGCTTTTTTTTCAATATCCACAGATGTCATAACTAAATCCTTCCTGATTTTTTAATTGGCTGTCTATTGATTGGGTGCATCCCAATTTTGTAGGATATATTTGCAAAAATGGGATGCACCCTATGGATTGTGACCAATATACTTTAATTCCTCAAGACTTACGCAACTGTCACAAACGATCGCATAACTCTGCATAATTGCCAGCCCCGTAGCAATGCTTGGGCGTTTGAGTTGTTGAATTAAATAGAAGGATAAGCAAACAGTTTTCCCCCTTCCCCTTCTCCTCTAAAAATCTCTCAGTTGAGCCGTTTGAACAGTAACATCTTTCGTCTGAGAACCACGGCGCACTTTCAGTTTCAGAATTTGACCGATTTCGCTGTTGTCCACCAAATTCTGCAACTGTTCCGCCGTCGTGATAGCCTCGCCGTCAATTTGGACGATCGCATCTCCCTTCCGAATCCCCGCTTTTTCCGCAGGCGTATTTGGCATAACTCGCATCACTAACACGCCTTTGACTTCCGGTACGATCAAAACAGCATTTGGATCGGCGTTATTTTCTTTAGCGATTTCAGGAGTCAAAGCAATCATCTGAATGCCCAAAAATGGGTGACTGACTTGTTCTCCCTTGGCTAACTGCGCGTAGATAGCTTTCGCTTTGTTGATGGGAATCGCAAACCCAATTCCCATCGCATCGGCTCGAATTGCCGTATTGATGCCGATTACTTCTCCTAAACCGTTTAACAGCGGCCCGCCGGAATTGCCGGGGTTGATGGCTGCGTCTGTTTGAATGAAATCGAGGCGCTTGTCGGGAATTCCTACGGCTGCGCTCGATCGCTTCAAAGTGCTAATAATTCCCAAGGTGACGGTATTGTCAAATCCTAAAGGGTTTCCCACGGCGATCGCCCAATCTCCCACTTTCACCACATCGGAATCTCCCAAAGCGGCCACGGGCAAATTAATACCTTTGGTATTAATTTTAACAACGGCTAAATCTGTCACTTCGTCAGTACCTAACACTTCTCCCGGGAAAACGCTGCCGTCATTTAAGGTGACAGTAACTCGATCGGCTTTGTCAACTACGTGAGCGTTGGTTAATACAGTCCCGCTTTTGTCGATCACAAAGCCGGAACCTTGACCCCGCAAACGTTCTTGTCTGGGTACTTGGGTTCGCAAGTCTTCTCGGAAAAATCTATTGAAGAAGGGATCTTCCATCAGCGGATCGAGGTTGCGGCTGACTGTACGCTCGGTATCAATTCGGACAACGGATCGCCCGACTCGATCGACCGCTGCGGTGACAAAGCTATTGCTGCTAGCAGTCGCCGCGAGTTCCGCGCCCCGGAGTGCCAACTTTTGGGGATTTTCGACAGTCGATGAGGGTTCCTCAATTTGTACTTTGGCCACACCTGTTTTGGGCTGTTCCCGCAAGTTGGGCGAGGGCTTGAGGTCAGTGGCAGAGGCTGGTGCAGGGCTGATGATCCAAGCGTTTAGGGCGATCGTCATTCCTAAAAATATGCTTAACAGCGAAGCCACCATTCGGGGCGCGGGGCGAAAAAATTTGAATATTCCCATAACGTGAATTTTATGTTAGCTGAGTTAGGTGCAGGAGTTCTCGCGCCGATTTCATCTGCGAGTACGAACTCCCAAATACATTTTGCCAAATTCTCAGCGCCTTGGGAGCAACGTTTTTTTCTAAGGGTAGGTTAGAATACACTAAGTCAGGAACTCTGCACGAACTCACAATATTCTGAATTCTAAATTCTAACTATTAAATTTCGCCTCATGATTTTATCTGATACTTCTACCGACAAATCTTTGCCCTCAAAATCCCAAAAATCCCACCACCATCACGATGATGGCTCCGTTCACCCTCACCATCACGATGAAGAATCCATGCGGCGGCTTGTCAATCGCTTGTCTCGGATTGAGGGACACGTTCGGGGTATAAAAACAATGGTGCAGGAAAATCGTCCCTGTCCCGAAGTTCTGGTACAAGTTGCTGCGGTTCGAGGTGCGCTCGATCGCGTCGCGAGAATCATTCTGGACGAACATCTAACTGAGTGCATCGCTAGAGCCGCCAAAGAAGGCAATATTGATACAGAAATTGAAGAGTTGAAAGCCGCTTTAGATCGGTTTTTGCCTTAGATTCTGAAAATCTTGATTTGAGAATAAAAATAGTAAAGATGACAAAACCTGCAAGCTAGACACAACCTACAAGTTAGTCATTATTTAGACTGTTTTCAGCTTCGTTTTGAATCTGAAAACTTGACCTGATATTAAAGCAATCAAAACGTGCACATTAGACACAACCTGCAAGTTAGTCATCCTGTTAGACTTTGGTCAACTTTGCTTTTAGTTGGTATCGAACCGTCGCGTAAACAGCTTTATAGGAAGCCTCAATGCTGTATTCCTGCTGCAACCACTCTTGAATTTCTCCATAGCTTCTAAAGCCTTTTTGGGGGTCACTGAGGTGCATTGCCAAACTAGCGCGGGCCAGAGGAGGAATGGCTGGCTTGCGACCGCCGCTGTGCTTGGTTTCCAGGAGTCCTTCGAGTCCGTCAGAGCGATATTTTCTCAGCCACCGCTGCACTGTAATGCGGTTGACCCCGATCGTCATTGCCAATTCTTTAACTGTCTTAACGTGACAAATTTTGAACAGGTAAAGTGCTTGAATTTTTTGAAAGCCACTTGCCGTTTTTTGTTCAGTCAACAGGCTTTTCAGTTCTTCAATTGTCTCAGTGATGCTAAGTTTACATACTCCAGCCATATCAATTACCTCACGATTCGTGCTCTACAATAGCTTTGTTTGACAAGGGAAAGGGAGCAAAATCCACTCCAAATCCTAACAAAAGCACAGGGGACTTAAGCTCCCACCTTTAGGTGGATTGTTTTTAGGCTGGCGCTTAAATCCCCTGCCTAAAAACTTCGATGTCAACTGTCAACTGTCAACTGTTAATGCTAGCCTTTATGCTTGCTAAGAAAGCAATACAAAAACGCTCTAAATTAAACTTTTTCATTCCTGTACACACTCAGACGCTCAAAAGCAGTTTTTTTCCTGTGAGCAAGGGTTGCAGCGAAGTTTTTTGATAAAAAATGGTCTCTGAGTCAGCGTTGTACTTGATGATAAAAACATCATTACTAATACTGCTGTCAGTCAACCGATCGACTGAAATATTAGCGGCAATACTCGACTTTTAAGGAATACCATTTATTCTCTTTTGCTAAACACGTATCATAGTTTTCCTGGTATTTATTGCTAGTTTTTGCGAAGTTCTTAGCGATTTTTAGTCATTAGTTAGCAGCAGACAGGCTTGGTTTGTCCACCAGCGATCGCACTTTTATACATACATACCCCTATTCCCCGAAGTAGATTTCTAGCTTTCGCTGTGCCAGAAATCTTGATACATCAGCACTTTCACGGGCCGGAGCGGGTTGCCCCAAGTAACGTTCCAACCAACCTTCTTGCTGCGAGTAAGTATCTGTAAAATTACTTGCTCGATCGCCAGTTGAGTAAAACACACTGACCGTGGCATTGTCAATTTTTCACCAGCACAGTACCACTATCTGCTATTTTTTCCCACCAGCCGTGATCGAAACGATTATTTCTATGTGATACTACTAACATCAATTAGTGATCGTTGTCACACTAATACTAAGTAAACTCAACTATGCACAAAAAGTTATGGGGTCGATCGCACTTTCCACCCACAGTTCTTTTGATTTAGTCAAGAAGTGCGATTCAGATGATTTTGAAAAATATTAAATGTTAACTTTTAAGCCAAAAATAAAGATCATGCCGTTTTGTGCTTCACACTTCCAAAACAATCTAATTTATGCTGGAATCTTGCGGATTGAGGGAAATATCGGGCTGGGTTAACAGTTGACAGTTGACAGTGGACAGTGGACAGTGAAGTTTTTAGGCAGGGGATTTAAGCCCCAGCCTAAAAACAATCTACCTAAAGGTGGGGGCTTAAATCCCCTGTGCTTTCGGTGAATCTTTCAGCATTTAAAATATAACATGGCAGAACATCCGGTTAAACCAGTTGGCTGAGAGTATTCTTCATTTAAAAGGTGTAGAGAAGCCACAATGAACGTTGACGAACTGCTCAAGCTATATGCAATAGGAGAAAGAAATTTTAGCGGGGTTTACCTGCACGAAGTCTATCTCTACGAAGTAGAATTGATTGGAGTCAATCTGTATGAAGCCGATCTGATTGGAGCCAATCTGTGCAAAGCCAAACTCAACAGAGTTAACTTTGGCAAAGCCAATTTGTGCAAGACCAATTTGAGCAGAGCAGACTTAGGTGGAGCCGACCTTACAGAAGCACTTTTAGCTGAAGCTAATCTGAATGAAGCTGAATTGATGGGAGCAAATCTTAGCAAAGCAGACTTGAGCGGAGCTTCGCTGATCAAAGCAACTTTAATCGGAGCCAATATATCTCGGGCAATCCTCAGCCGTGCAGACTTACACGGAGTAAATCTTTACGGGGTCAACTTGCGCAGGGCGGTTCTCACAGAAGCTGATTTAATTGGAGCAAATCTTAGCAAAGTAGACCTCAGCGGAGCCGACTTAATGGGAGCCAGCCTAATTAGGGCAGATTTGACTGAAGCAATTTTAAGTGCGTCAGACTTAAGCGGAGCAAACCTGCTGGGAGCAAACCTTACAAAAGTCAACCTGAGTGGAGTATATCTTAAGGGTACGACGATGCCCGACGGCACGATTCACGATTAATCTATTTGTTGAATTTTATGGTTGGCCAGAACCGCGGCTAAAGGGTAACAAGTTTTTTGTTACCCTAATTTATTGGTGGCTAAATGTTTATTTAAAACTCAGGTAAGATCGTGAACTTGAATGTAGGGTGAGGCAGCGCCACAAATAACTCCTACACACAGCGAGTTACAGGATTTGTTCGTCAACTTGTGTTATCTTGATTTTCAATTGCTTTGATAAAAGCTATTTTAGATTTAACATTTTGGATTTGGGATGGTTAAGATGAAACTCAGAATCCTCGCTGCTGCAACGCTGTTGACCGCTTTTGCGCCTGTAGCACCTGCACCCGCCGAGAACATCCAACACACGCAACAATTACTAGCCACCAGACAATGCCCCAACTGCGACCTCAGCAGTGCAGGTCTGGTTTTAGCCAACTTAACAGGCGCAAATCTCAAAGGTGCTGACTTGAGGTTGGCCAACCTCAGCCGAGCCAACCTCACCGGGGCTGACCTCAGCGGAGCCAACCTCAGCGGCACCAGTCTGTTTGGCGTCAACCTGACAGGAGCCAACCTCACCGGAGCCAACCTCACCGGGGCTGACTTGAGAAGTGCCTATCTCAGCGACGCCAATTTGCAAGGCGCCAATTTAACTAACGCCCAACTGCTGGGAGTTAGAGGAATGCCAACTAATATCGGCAACGCTGAAGACTTCTATCGGTTGGGAGTGAAGGAAGCTCAAGCGGGAAACTACAGAAACGCCATTGATTATTACAATCAATCCCTGAATTTGAAGCCAGATTTAGCAGCCGTTTATTTTGCACGCAGTATGTCTCGCGCTGACTTGGGAGACTTCGGCGGCGCGACTCAAGACGCTGCTAGAGCAAATCAACTCTTTGCCGCTGAAGGAAATCTCCAAGGTCAGGAGTTGTCAAAGCAGTTAGTCGAAGCGATTGTGGCGCGCCAAAAGCCAACGGAACCCCGCACAGCCAGCCGTGGCGACTTTATGGGTCTTCTAGGATCGATCGGCTCTGTGCTGATCAAGTTGGTTTTACCTTAAAGACTTGTGAACGGCTTGCTCCAACGACTTTTCATGCTGCGTCAACCCAAGCGATGCAGACCGTTTCATCAACCCATCTGGCTTTACTAAACCTCTAAAGTATCTAAGGCCGATATACTTAGTCTAGTCTGGATATATATGTCTAGGCTAGTTTCACTATTTAAGGACGGAATATGAATAGATTTGAAAATATATCAGTAAGGGGTTTTCGGCGTCTTCAAAATATTGATGATCTTGAGATGAGAAATCTCATAGTCATGATTGGTGCAAACGGAGCAGGAAAAACTTCTTTTTTAGATGTTCTTTCAATACTAGCCGCTTCAGCAAGTGGTAATTTACAGAATTTATTGCAACTAAAAGGCGGATTGAATGAAATTTTGACAAGAGGTAAAGTACAAGAACTGGAAATTGAAATTTTAATGAAAGTGCCAGACAACAAAGCTCCTTTGAAGTACAGTTTAACATTGTCACCAAAAGGTTTATCTTATGAGGTCAGAGATGAATATTTAACACAGCAGAGAAATCCAAACAAACCTGAACCATTCAAGTATATTGAATCACAAGGATTGGATATTAAATATTTTCAAGATGGCAGTGGATTTGTGAGACCGAATTGGGAGCATAATCCTCTCGAAACATCCCTTTCTCAAGTTCCTAAAATGTATCGCGAACCTGAGAACCTGAGAAAGAGCCTTGCTTCTTGCACATATTATGGAGCACTCGATGTTTCAGAGAAAAGTCCAATCCGTCTACCTCAAGCAATGCGCCCTGCAAAGTTGCCTGGAGCAAGCGGTGAAAACCTGGTTTCCTGTCTTTATGACCTTCGGGAGACCGATCCCGACCGTTTTGAAATGGTTGAAAATATCATTTCTGCTGCGTTTCCAGATTTCGAGCGATTAAACTTTCCTCCGGTTGCCGCAGGAACTATGTCTATGACTTGGAAAGATCGAAATTTTTCTCAGCCTTTCTATATCCATGAGTTATCAGAGGGAACGCTGCGTTTCCTCTGGTTGGTTGCGCTCCTGCAAAGTCAAACTTTAACAACTATTACGTTGCTAGATGAACCAGAAGTTAGCCTGCATCCCGAACTCTTAAGACACTTAGTTTATCTAATGAGAGAAGCTTCAAAACACACTCAACTGATAGTTGCAACACACTCAGATCGACTCATCAGATTTCTTAAGCCAAGCGAAGTTTTGGTCTGCGACTTGGAAGAAGGTGAGGCAAAAATGAGGTGGGGTGACACTTTTAATCTGGATAAATGGTTAGAAGATTACAGTCTTGACCAGCTTTGGGCAATGAATATAATGGGTGGCCGTCCATGAAAATTGCTATTTTGGTTGAAGGAGCTACTGAAATGGCATTTAGAGAGAAGCTTCGTGAGTTTCTGCAAAGTCGTTTACAAAAAATGCCCAAACTCCGCTTTATACCACAAGATGGTGGAATTCCCACGGAAAGGGACCTCAAGCGTCTTGTTGAAAATCTCCTCGATAATGATGGCTATGATGCTGTAATTGCACTTACAGACGTTTATACCGGAAAGCCGGACTTTAAAGATGCCAATGATGCTAAAGAGAAAATGAGGACATGGGTAGGTAAAAACCCAAACTTCTATCCTCACACAGCATCACATGATTTTGAAGCATGGCTTCTTCCCTACTGGACAACTATCCAGAAGCTAGCGAAACACAACCGTTCTGCTCCTAGCGGTTCGCCTGAAACAGTGAATCACCAAAAGCCACCTTCCTATTGGATTAAGGAAATTTTTAGAACAGGAAAATGCAGAAAAGACTATGACAAAGTGATTGATGGAATGGCTATTTTGAAAAACAACGATCTGATGATTGCGATTCAAGCTTGTCCAGAACTAAAAGCTTTTGTGAATCGAATTATCTCTCTCTGCGATGAAGATAAAATAATTTCTTGATGTCCGATGTTAGAGCCCCGACTTCTTTGAGAAGTCGGGGCTCTGGGTGTTCAGTTTTTTAGGTTGTTCTAGTTAATTCAACGGAATCTCGATCGAGAACTGAGTACCCTGACCGGGTTGAGAAACACAGTTGAGTACCCCTTGGTGTTTCTCTACAACAATTTGATAACTGATAGACAGTCCTAAACCCGTGCCCCGACCGACGGGTTTAGTAGTAAAAAACGGATTAAATATGTGAGAGATTAACTCTTTGGGGATGCCGTGACCGTTGTCGGCGATGCAAATTCTTACCGTTTTTTCATCAATTAACTCGGTGCGAATCCGAATGCAAGGAGATGGGAAATCAGGAATCAAACACTCGGTGCTGGCGTTGATATCTACTGGCTCGACAGCCTGTTTTTGGGAGCTTAAATATGTCGCCGCTGCACTTGTCCACTTTCCGGGAACATTCATAAATCCCTCTTTTTCTCCCATTTCTAGGGCATCAACGGCATTGCCGATCAGATTCATAAATACCTGATTGAGCGAGCTGGCATAGCATTCTACTAAGGGCAAATTGCCGTATTCTTTAATGATTTCTACGGTAGCGCGATCGGATTGGGCTTTGATCCGGTGCTGTAAAATCAATAGGGTACTATCAATCCCCTCGTGAATATCAACGCCTTTCTTTTCAGCTCGATCGCTCCTGGAAAAATTGCGTAAAGATACAACTAACTGGCGGATGCGCTCAACTCCGACTGTCATGGAACCCAAAATTTTGGGCAAATCTTCGGCAAGAAACTCTATGTCGATGGCTTCGGAGCACTCGCTAATTTCTGGGTGGGGATTGGGGTAGTGCTGGCGGTAGAGTTCCACCAAGCAGAGCAAATCTTTGGTGTATTCGCTGGCGTGGGACAGATTACCGTAGATAAAGTTAACGGGATTATTGATTTCGTGGGCGACTCCCGCCACCAATTGTCCGAGACTGGACATTTTCTCGGTTTGAATCAGTTGGGCTTGGGTATTATGCAATTCTGTGACGGTTTTAGCTAGCTGTTGGGCTTTTGCTCGATCGGCAGTTGCTGCATTCAGGCTTTCTTGATAAAGTTCTGCTTGGTGAATGGCGATCACAGCTTGAGCGACCAAATGTTGCAGCAACTCCTGTTCTGCGGTTTCCCAAACCCTCGGCCCAGCACACTCGTGGGCAATCAGCAACCCCCACAATTGGGAATTTTTGCCAATCATGGGCACAATTAAACTTCCCCTCACCTGCAAATTTTCCAAAAAATCGCGGTGACAGGGCGTTAAATCCTCAGTATAAATATCATTAATTGCTCGTACCCGTCCGCCTCGGTAAAGGCAGTCTGAGCCTTCGGGGAAGCATTCTTGTGGAGATTTGAGACCTAAAATTGACTGCCACTCGCCGCGAACCGCTTCGACAACTACCTCCCCCTGTTTGCCCTCGGCAAATTGATAAATTACCGTGCGATCGGTATCCAACAAATCTCTCACTTCTCGCACAATAGTTTGCAGTATCGTTTTCAAATCCAAGCTGCTGCGAATTTGGTCTCTAACTCGCGTCAATACTTGAGCAAAGTCCAAGGATTTTTGCAACTGGGCGGTGCGTTCAAGAACTTGGCGCTCTAAGTTAGCATTCAGGGCCTGCACTTGTTGATAAAGAAGGTACTGCCCAATTGCGGCGCTAAATTGGCTGCTTATAGCTAAAGCTTGCTCGATCTCGTCTTGTTTCCACTCCGGCGACTGACCTTTTTTGATTTCTCGCCAGACTTCAAAGGATTGTCTGGGAAGGATTTGTCCAGCGCTACTATCAAAGCGCCCAGCCCACATTTTTTCGGTATCAATTTCATTGCGAAAAATAGTTAAACAGCCGACAACTTGTTGTTTATAGTGGAGAGGAATTACCAGCAAACCCCTAATTTGAGTAGGTTTAAAAGCTGGAACTAATACTCTAAATAGAGGTTCTTTGTATAAGTCTGTAATTATCCAAACTGGGAATTGGGAATCAGGAACTGGAAAATTGGGAATCTCTGCGGTATTTTTCCATCCTTTGGTTAGCCATTGCTGCCATAGGGGATGAGCTTCGATCGCCCTAACTGTTTCCCACTCGGGAAGTTTCGGTTGCTCGCCTGTGGCAAATAGTTCAAAGTTAGTATCCCTTTGAGCTGCGGTAATCGTCCCTTCTCGATCGAGCTTTGGCGCCGATAACTGTTCACTGTTAGTTTTCGGGGAGTTGAGATAAAGTCTGCCACCGCTGCCGCCAAAAGCGGTGACAGTGGCTTCTAAAGCCTGTTGCAGTTGAATGTTAGCCTGACCACCGTACAACAAAGCTGCTATGCGGCTCACGGTGGCTTCGCGGGCGGCTTGAGAGCGGGTTTGCTGGAGCAGGAGCGAGTGGCCGATGGCGATCGACAATTGATCTGCTACGAGCTGAACCACGTCTAAATCTGTTTGTAAAATATTGCGGGGAGTGGAGTGGTGAGACACCAAAAGTCCCCACAGTTCGATATGAGTTTGGCGATCGTTTTTGGCTTCGTATCTAGTCACGCACGCGGGAGCCTGGCAAATCTCTGTTTTGCTGTTTTGCGAGACGATCCTGCGGTGCAAAATCGGCACGATGAAGGAAGATTGCACTCCCATTGCCATCAGGTAAGCTGTGTGACAAGGATCGAGCGATCGGTAGTGCATCTCTTCCTTTGCTAAAGGTTCACCCGTTGCGGCAGCATCGAGGGGACTCAGGACGATCGTCCCGGAGTTAACATCGACGATTGTCCGCTGGCGCATACTGACATACATTTCCCGCGCGTGGGGAGGGATATCGTCTGCTGGAAAGTGCAGTCCTTTCAAAGAAGGGAGACGGTTGTTATTAATTGATTCGGCAATAACTTCTCCACTGCCGTCGGCACTAAACCTGTACATCATGATGCGATCTGTTTTCAAAAAAGAGCGCACTTCTGCTACTGTACTGGTTAAAATATCTTCTAATTCTAAAGATTGGCGGATGCGTTCAGTTATCCGCCGCACCAAAATTTCTCTGTCTAGTTTATGATTTAATTCTTGTGTATTTTCTGTGAGTTGCATAAATCTCCTTTTGAAATTTAAAAGTTACGATAATAAGAAGTCTTGATCTGATAAGCTGTTCTGCATTTAAATTGCATATCAAAAAAAATCAAACAATGAGTGGGGTGTCCCGCCCGCCCTAAATATACAATTTAAATGTGCGACAGCTTATGAGATTGATCGGACTCAACTGCATCAGCCTGATTTTTCAACTTCACCGATCTGTACAATTAAGCAGTGGGGCAATGACTAGAGATGACCGCGTATTGCCCGATTACGCGCTGGGAAAGCAAAGTCTTCGATCGCACCACTTTAGTCCTTGCCTTCAACAGGCAGAGCAACCTAACCAAATAATAATTATTATTTTAATCCTCTTGTAAATTTCTCGCAATCGTGAACGAACCTGACGGTCAACTGAGTACAGTTAGACCGCAGGCTTCTTTTTCCTTTTTTTCAAAGGCTTTTTTGAG
>PVWI01000025.1 GCA_003003725.1 filamentous cyanobacterium Phorm 6
AATATATAGTCCAAATAAAAGTCCATGACAGTAAATGTATTGTTTGTTACATTATACACCATAAAGTGAGGAGAGCCATTGCCCGTTACTGAACTTCTTTTAAAGCCGAGATAATCATGTTTTGCAGACTATTGGCAGGAGAATTTCAAATTCGGTTTTTTGACCGGGCTGCGATCGCAATTTCAGTTTGCCACCGTGCTTTTCGGTGACGATTTGATCGCAGATAGCCAGCCCCATACCACTGCCTTTGCCTACTGGTTTAGTGGTAAAAAACGTGTCAAATATGTGCTCCTGGTTTTCGAGGGGAATGCCCGGCCCGTTATCGCAAATCCAAATTGCTGCCCACTTGCCGTCTTCGGTTTCTATGACTTTAGTGGTGATTTCGATTTGGGGCTGCCACTCGTCGAGGCACTGGGGCTCTATTTCTCGATCGGCTACTTGCTCTGTTAGGGCGTCTAGAGCGTTAACTAACAAATTCAAAAATACTTGACTCAACTGACCGGAGTAGCCTTTAATTAGCGGCAGTTCGCCGTAATTTTTTACCACTTCTATGCCATTTTTAAAGCGGTTTTTCAGAATTAACAGCGTAATATCCACACATTCGTGAATGTCTGTCTGCACTGGCTTTCTCTCGTCCATATGAGAGAAGTGGTGCAGCCCATTAACTATTTTTAGCAGTTGTAAAGCTCCCAACTTCATCCCTTCTAAGGTGACTGGCAAATCTTCTTTCAAAAAATCAAATTCAATTTCTTCTTTGAGCGCATCAATTCGGGGACAGGGTTCCGAATATTCTTCTTGATAAGCCGACATTAGCTGAAGCAAGTTTTCAAAATAGGATAGCAAAAAAGTTAAATTTCCCCAAATACAGTTCAGCGGATTTCTAATTTCGTGGGCTACTCCTGCTACAATTCTTCCCAAACTCGCCATCTTTTCTGTTTGGATGAGTTTGGATTGGGTTTGTTTTTTGAGTAACTTATTTGTTAATTGGTGAATTCTGGATTGAGCTACCATTAATTGGTGTACGTCCAACAGTCTGTAAATCTGGGGTGCTATTTCGACTACGACGGGTTCGTAAACTAATTCTGCTGATCTGTAAAGCGATTCTTGGGCAGCTTCTACGATTAATTTACTGCCTGGAAGCAGCAGCAATTCTTGCTTGGAAAACCTATATAATACCTCTATGGGTCGCTTAAAAAACATTTCTAATCCGTAGCGGCGGTTAACTCTTTCAAAAAATACACGCCTGGATATTAGGCCGACAAAATTACCCCGATCGGTCAAAATGACGCCTGGGAGCATAGAATTTCCTTCAAAAGCCTGGGCTACTTCTTTTGCCTGTTGAGTTAATTCAATTTGGCAGTTGTAGAGCGGTAGGTCTAGAAGAGTTGATTCTAAGGATATATTCCAAGTACAAATCTCAGGTATATGCAACACTGATAACTCCGAGCTAATATCATGCACAGCAAACATAGATGAAACCCCCTGTTAAATGGTTCTTGACGAGCACTTAAGTTGCTATTAATTGGTAGGTGGTAATTGGTAGAGATAATTGCTAATTTGTCAGATGACAATAGTATCTGACGGGAAAACCCGATCGCAGTAACATTGTCTACTCAAGATTTTGTTTCCAAATTAGTGTTAAACGATCGAAGCTTTTGCGGAACTTACGGATACTTTATGCAAACTTTTTACCATGATATACCCTGCGATTGCGTGTTTTGCGGAAATATTAAAAATTTATCAGGGATTTTTGCGATCTTTCATACAAGTTTTTCGTTGCTGCTAGGGAATTTGAGAACAGATCGCGGGTTATCAGTAAATATACGGGTATCCTTTGAGGGATCGAAGGCCCGGATTGGCGATCGTAATCAGGGACTTGAGGCCCCAACGATCAAGACTGGGACTAGGGTTCGACAAGGGGCCAGAGGCGTTCTAGCTGATTCCGCCAAGCGGTGAGAGTCTGTTCGCGAGACTCTCGCCCGAGTTCCATTTCGCCCATCAATCCCTCTGCGTAGAAACGGTCTAAAGTCTGAAGGGTAGTTTCTATAGACTGGCCCTGCATCTTGGCAGCTTTGATGATTTGACGGATGCGGCTTTCGATCAAACCGCCAAAAAAGTCGGACAAACCTCGCTCTTGCAAAGCCAGTAGTCTAGCGATGGCGGCCGAGAAATCTGGGGCGGCGAGTGTGGCACAGTTGTGCTGAAATACTCCCCACAAAACGTTTTGATGTATGGCGTAGCGAGTTTCGAGGGTTGTGTCAAAGTTAGCTTCTAGCAGTTTATCGAAAAATGGTTGAGCTTCTTGGGCATCGGCGATCGGCAGTAAAATCCGCAGCCAACTCCCATCGTCTGAAAGCAGGACTAAGAGGCGAAATTTGGAGGTTTGTACTTGCCAAGAAGTAGGGGCTGGCATCTCAACACTTTCGCCGAATAAGTCTCTAAGGATCTTGCTAATTTCTTCGGGATTCATGGTAGTTGGTAATTGGTAATTGGTAATTGATAAACAGACGATCGGTAAATGAACACCAATTCACCGACGGGGCAGGGGTTTGAAGCCCTTACTCATGAAGGCAGATTGTGATAAGAACGGAGTTTAAATCTCCGTTCTTAGGAATGAGAATTAAATAACTTACAATCTTTATTGTTCTTGTGGGATGGGCGTCTCGCCCGTTCAGAAAGGACGGGCGGGACGCCCATCCCACAAACTTGTGTAAATTATTTAATTTACGATCCTTATCACTTCGCTGTCAACTGTCAACTGTCAACTGTCAACTGTTTAAGGAAGCCAGCGAGGGTGATAGCCGGCAAAGGGAAGTTCTTCTGGCTGTACTTTTGCGGGAGATCCGTCTGCCGGTATTTCTAGTAAGGGTAGCACCCAGAGGCGACTGGTGGCGATCGACTGTCCGCTGTCATTGCGGGGACTGTCTACTGTTGACGGATTTTTTGTGGTGACTGATTGGTCAAAAATTAATGCCAGTCCGTCGGGAGATAAACTGATTTGGGTATCTAATTGATTGGGCAAAATTAACAGCGGTTTGATGCTTCCTACCAAACGATTACCATCTTTTTTGAGGTCGATGGTGGCGATGAAAGGCTGTTCTTTGTAGCTTTCTGTTTTGAGGCGTTGGGCTAACAAGCAGTAGAGACGCTGAAATTGATTGTCTTTGTTTTTGCGCGGATCGAAATAGACGGCGAGAATGCTACCGGGAATTCGCAGTATTTCTTGTTCTGCGCCTTGGTTGTCTAAGATGAAGAGCGATCGAGTAAAATCAGCGTTGTATTTAACATAGGCGGCGGCGGAGTTGTCGCGGGCGATACCTAACACTTGTTCGTATTTTGGCAAAAATTCTACTGGATCTGCTTCTGGTGTGAGGGGAACGATCGCTAATCCTTGTTTTTGAGACATTATCATCGATTTGCTGTCGGCCCGAATCATAAAATCTCCGCCTTGTTGATTTTCCAAGGGGCGGGGCGCCATTTTTTCTTCTAAAATCCAAGGGCTGAAATCGGCGGGCTTGCGGCGGTTGATGCGCTGGATAACGATGATTTTTCCGTCGGGTGAGAGGTCAAATTTGAGGTTTTGGTAATCTTTGGAGTCTAGAAGTTTGGTGATTGTACCTGCTGGCTGCGTTCGCCCTGGCTCTTCTCCGGGGGATTGGGGATTGATGCCGGTGGTGACTGTAAATAGTTCTTGATTTAGGGTGCCGCGAGTACGGGGGATCGATCGATCTGTGGCTGAAAATAAAATGCGATCGCCCTGGGGATATGGTTTAAAATCGGTGACAACTAAATCTTTGGGAGTCAGCGATATCGGTTTCGATTCGCTGCTGGAGAGGTTGACTAACATTAATCTGCTTTCTGTTTCGCCTTGAACGCCGATATAAGCAAAAGCTCGATCGCGAGTGCGAAAGGAACTGCTAAACGGCTGCATTGGCGTGCCTTTATTTTGGTTGTTTTCTCCGAAATACTTGTCGGTTGCTCCGGCGAGTTTTAATGTGTAGGTAACGCCGTAGGGTGCTGGATCTTTTAGGGTGTAAGCCATGCGGCGCCCGGCCCAACTAAATTTACCCGGGAGTGAGGGTTCTAGCTTGAGGTTTTCCTCAACGGTGGCGTGGTTCATCGGCCGAAAGAAGGTGAGGATAAAGCCGGTATCTGTGGCGCCGATTTGTTTGTTTTCCCAGGTAAATTCTCGCACTTTGGGTGCTGTACGATCGCCCGACAGCAGCAGCAGTCCCATTAAGACGCTCAAGACTAGCATGAGGGCGATCGCCACGCGGTCGATCGGCTGTTTGAATAGCCCAATAGCGAAGGGTGAAGGATTAATTTTTTTCTTAAAAATATTCACAAATTTTTCTCTCTTATTTCTGCTAAAAGTTATAGCAGTCGCCAAGACGCTGTGGTCATTGAACCCTGCGACCCTTCGGCTGAGGGAACGATCGCATCAATGCCTTAACCACCATGTTGGAAAGCTAAGCTGTCGCGCCTTTAAATTGTATATTCAGGGCGATGCTCAGAGCAACGTCCCACAAGACTTTGATTGTTTTTTGATATACAATTTAAATGCAGAACAGCTTATGACTGCCAAATTTTCTTTCTTATTAAATTTTACAGCCCTGGACGCACTCCTAAGCTATCGCGCATTTAAGTTGTATATTCAGGGCGGGCGGGACACCCACTCATTGTTTGATTCTTTGATTAACATACAATTTAAATGCAGAACAACTTAACACTCAGAAATCCGTTTTTTTACACGGTAAAGCTACAATTAGTTACTTTATTTCCCGGATTTATTAGTTTTTGTAAGTTGTGGTGCATTCAGGACTGAATTAAACTGACGAGCTTAAGTAGGCGATCTCTGTGAAACTTCCAAGAGTTTTTACTGAAACAGTTTAGCGATCGGTACTAAATCTATCGGTGCTATTTTATCGATAGGTAGCCCCCAACCCAGCAGATACATTCTAATGCAAAGTATGCCTGCTAGTACCCCTAAGAACAGTAATGTCAATTTGATATCCTCCAAAAAACAATTTAGCCCTTCTTTCCAAAGACCGTAGCTGGTTACTAAATAAGTAGGAATATCACCGACAGCTACAGCAATCACAGCACCTAAATTACCCAGGAAATGATATCCGATCGGGATGCCAATAGTGATACTCAAGAAAGTTACCAGATTGCCCATAGCTGCATACTGAGATTTGCCAACCGCTAACAAACAACAACCCATCAAACTTTGGAGAGTCGTGTGCCAGATACCTAAAGCCAAGATTGGCAGCATCCAAGATGCTGCCATATACTCTTTCCTGTATAGTGTTAAAATTAGCTGATCTCCAAAGCTCACAAAAATTGCTAAGCCTATGGCTAAAGGTATCAGAATTAAGTTGCGGTTTTTAATGATTTTGGCGCGCAATTCTGCCCGAGGCAACTCTGCTAGCATGGAAATAGAGGGGAAAATTACCCTACCTGCGAGGGCGATGATCACTTGGCGCGGCATATCGCCGAGGGTAAAAGCGATGCCGTAAATGCCCAACATTGTTAAAGTAAAGATTTTCCCTAGAACTAGGCGATCGGCTTGAGAGCACAGAAAAAATAAGAGCGTAGACAAAAATATCCATTTTCCATAAGAAAATATTTCTTTAGCTGCTTCTTTATCCCAAGCGAAGCGGTTTGACTGGCCGCGAATCAAAAAATGGCTCCATACTAACTCTATTATAGAGCTAGTAAAACCGCCGACGAGGATGGCCCAGATTGTGGGATGGAAAAAAGCCCATACAATCATCACTGTAGTAGAAATTGCCTGTATGCTAAACTCGAAAAGCACTACTTGCTTGACGCTCATTTTGCGTTCGAGGGTGGATACGGAAGTGGATTTGAACCCTCCTATTAGGGTGTTTATACTTATGCAGGGAAGCAACCACAGGAGACGCGGTTCTTCATAAAAGTTAGCAACTGGCCAGGTGATTGCAATTAAACACAACCAAACAAATAAGCTGCGAATAACTTGCATTGTCCAAGCGGTGTTGAAAAATTCAGGCTCGTTCCCGCGCTTGTTTTGAATGATGCTTGGGCCCAGACCTATGTCTGTGAATAGGTGGACACCTGTGATGAAAACGTAGGCTAGACCCATCAGGCCAAATAGTTCGGGCAAAAGCAGGCGGGTCAAAATTAGGTTGCTGGCAAATCGGATAATTTGACTGCTTCCATAGCTGGCGATCGTCCAAAATGCGCCTTTGATGGCTAATTTTTTTTCTGATGACATATAGTGAAAACTTATTTTCTAATTACGAGTCTAGTTCCTGAATTTGTTGTTGGCAACTTCTACCGGATGCTGCTGCCACTTTTATAGCTGACTTTACCGTATCTTAATTGTGCTAGGGACGGGCGAGACGCCCATCCCACAATTAGAAAGGTAAAATTTAATCTCATAGCTTACTTCACATTTAGTAATCATAAGGGTTTTTGGGTTCGGGAATTGGTTTGAGGGAGGATGCTTGAATGATTAATTTGCGCTTGCCTTGCAGTTCTTCTACGATCATTTCTCCTTCTATTTCTAGCCAACTGTCTGGGGGAAAGGAGGCGCGGGTTTGACCGATCGCTAATTTGACCGGCAACCCGATCGGATAGGCATCGGCCGCGCAGCAGGTAATGATAAAACGCCCGATCCACATATATTGTTCTACTATGTTGGGCGGGTGAATCACAAATCCTTTAACCTTGACTTTTTGACCTCTGTATGTATCTGGCTCGGGATTGAAATTTAACAGCCGCACCCATTCGACGAGCGATCGGTTTTCGGGTTTTGTAGTATTGCGAAATTCTTGTGGTTCCAGTCTGGTGATGGGCAGGGATTCGGTGATGCCTCGTTCCAGTGCTGTCTGACTGGTAAATGTGCGTGGCGTTACGATTAAACCGATTAATGCGACGCTTAACATTAAGGTGCTGCCGACACTGGGGGGAAATAAGGTAACGTGTTCGACTTCTGTAATTCTGGGAGACTTATTGGCTGGCGATGTCCGCAATTGCTTGGCGGCGCGATCGAGCTTTAAGAGTTCCCAAACTTTAAACCCGCCAATCACCATTAAGCCAATTCCTCCCACTACAGTCAAGCCAAAGTAATTGGGATGAATTAGAATGCTTAATTTGCCCGTAATCCAATATTTGAGGAGCAATATTCCCCATCCTAAGATAGCTAGGGCATCTAGCCAAGGGCTAAATTTTTTAAGGTTCATTTTTTAATAGTTATTGGGAATTGGTCATTGGTCATTAGTCATATCATGCCCGGTCAATTGACCGCCGCAAGGTTCGTAGTGCGGACTTCAGTCCGCTTTCATGGAGCGGACTGAAGTCCGCACTACGAAATGTTTTTGTTATGTTGCTTTTTACCAGGCTCTGTTTCCCGATCTCGCAACTTACAGAAGAGAGGACCGTAGGAGGTGCTTAAGTTATTAAATTTCGCTCCTTAGCTCGTTTTTTAACCTAAATACAAGTTGACCACGAGAGTCATTAAAAAGGTTAACTGAGCTGCCAAAATTATTAAGTAAATTACGGCTCTACCTTTGAAAATCGACAACATTAAACCGATACCTTTGAGGTCAATCATCGGGCCGAAGACGAGAAATGCTAACAGCGAACCGCTGGTAAATGTGGAAGCAAAAGATAGGGCAAAAAAAGCATCTACAGTAGAACAAATCGATACGACTGCCGCTAATAGCAGCATGGCGAGAATCGAGGAAACGGGGCCTTGGCCGAGGTTGAGAATTAGTTCGCGAGGTGCGCCAACTTGAATGATAGCTGCGATCGCGCTTCCGATCACCAAAACTCCTCCCAATTCCCGCAACTCCTGTACCATACTATCTAAAAGCAACCGCAGACGCTCTCTAGAAACAGGGTGGAACATGGAGGAACGTTTCGATGTTTTGTCTGTTTTGCCTGTTTGTAAAGGCTTCCAGTCATCTTTTAGCAAAGATTCGATCGGCACTGCACCTCCCGGCTGACCGAGCATAAATGTCCCCGACTGCAATAGTAGCGGAGTGTTGGCTTGGACGAGTTCTTTTTCGGACAACTCTGGTTTTGGGAGGGGAATCGCGCGGGCTACAGAAGGGTGTAACAGAGGCCGCAAGTCTGCTTGGGCGCTGAACACCCAGCCGATGATAGTTGCTGTGATTAGGGAAAATACCACCCGTAAAACTACAATTTCTGGCTGATCGCGAAATGCCGTCCAAGTTGCCCAAATTACTACGGGGTTGATGGTGGGGGCCGCGAGCAAAAAGCCGATCGCCACTGGTGCGGGGACTCCCTGCATCAGCAACCTGCGCGCTACGGGTACGTTACCGCACTCGCACACAGGAAACAAAAAGCCGATCAAACTACCCACAAAAGCCCCCAGTAGTGGATTTCGCGGGATGCGGGAGACGAGTTTGCGTTCGTCTACAAACCCCAGCAGCAAACCAGAGAGTAAAACTCCCAGCAGCAAAAAAGGTATTGCTTCTACTAACAAGCTGAGAAAAAGCGTAAAAGCATTGTTTAACTGATTCGTTAGGGCTGGTTGCATCGATCGCCTACTGGTAAATTGCTATCTAGTTTCACGTTTTTGGTAGAATCCTTGTCGATCATACCTTCTTGACAGCGCTAAGTTAAGATTTAGTTGAAACTTTTTGGCGATCGTCCTCAATGTTATAGAAACCATTAAAAGTCGCAGATTCCAGCGCCGGACACCGCAATGTCAGTTCCATAGCAATCCTCGCCCACAATCTCTATATTTCAACATTAGAATAAGAGTCGTTAAAATTCATTTGATATTTTTTCCAAAAATCGGATAATCGTTAATTTGATTGGCGCGAATTATAGCATAGATTAATGAAAATTTGATTTGTTAAAACCTCGCTAAATTGCGCCCTATTGGCTTGTTGCAACGAAAAAATAATGAAAGTTGCAAGCTTGTTTAGACGGCGAGACTCTATGGGCAAACCTAGCGGGGGTATTTGAGCATCGCGCAATTATGATTTTCCTGTATCATCAATTAATGATAATTTTCCGTACATTCGGGTTATTGTTAACAACAGGTTAAGGTTTTGGTCTAAGGTTAACTAATAGTTAAATACTCCAAATAATAGTTAATACGCATCAAGCCGATATAAAATAAAGTCAGGCATAATCGCCAGAGCGCATCTATCTCGGTCATGCTCGAACTTGCCTAATACTTGGAGTGGTAAAATCCCATTTACCACAGACAGTTTTTTGTGTAATTTAAAATGTAGTTTGCCAGGGAGATGCTGGCCAAAGCACTCAGCTACTTATTTGCTGACCTTTGGTAACTGAATGTCTGCTGGCAAATAAAAACCACCCAAAAAGCGTGCTGATGAATTTATGTTAAATACTTCCTGCGTAGAAAGACCAGTCCAACCCGCGTCCGAAGCTGACTCTGGAGAACTTCGTTTAGACTCTACTCTCCAAGAATTATCGCTTTACGATTTTCAAGTAGAAGCTACGGATTTCGGGATAAAAATTTCCCAGATGTTAGAAACTAATCCGCTGTTACCGGGAGTCATTTTGACAAATCAAGGTAAATTTGTGGGCATGATTTCCCGGCGGAGATTTTTAGAATTTCTCAGCCGTCCTTTTGGAAGAGAATTATTTTTAAAACGACCTGTGAAGGCTTTATACCGCTTTGCTGAAATTGAGACTTTGATTTTTCCCAGCAATACTTTAATCGTGGATGCAGCCCGGAAGTCCCTACAGCGATCGAAAGAACTGCTTTACGAGCCGATTGTGGTTCAAGTATCGCCCCAAACTTATACTTTGGTAGATGTACGCGAACTGTTAGTTGCCCAGTCAAACATTCACGAATTAGCGACAAAATTGCTGAGGCAGCGAACTCAATCTCAACTAATTCAAACCGAAAAATTAGCCAGTTTGGGGCAGATGGTAGCTGGAGTCGCCCACGAAATTAGAAACCCTGTCACCTGCATCAGCGGAAATCTCGGCTTTTTGTCTAACTACTCGAAAGATATCATGGAGTTGCTGTCTGCTTACGAGCAAATTGTCGGGCCTAGCGAAAAAATTGACGCACTCAAAGCAAACATAGAATTTGATTTTTTGCAAGAAGATTGGGTGGAAATTATCAAAAGTATGAAGGCTTCATCAGAGAGGCTGAGGGAACTTGTCACCAGCCTGCACACCTTTTCTCACATGGACGAAACTCACTTGAAAGAAGCTAACCTCCATGAATGTATTGACAGTACGCTGCTAATCATGAAAAACCGTCTTAAGTACGGGTTTAAAGTAGTTAAAAAGTATGGGGATTTGCCTTTGGTCAAGTGTTACTCTGGTCAGTTGAGTCAGGTATTTATGAATATCATCAGCAATGCGATCGATGCTTTGGAAGAGGTAAAAGGAGAAAAAGGTTTTGTACCTGCGATTACGATTGAAACTGAGGTAATAGACACTTCTGACGGAGACTGCGTGAATTCGGAATTACTTCAAAATTATGTTTTGGGCGATCGACAAAACTCAAAAATGCTATCATCCGCCAGCCAAAACGGCGACTTCAGCCCAGAAATAGCGGAAAAAAATCAAAATAATGCTTGGATAGCCATCAGAATCGCCGATAACGGCCCGGGAATTCCGCCAGAAATTCAGCGGCGGATTTTTGAGACATTTTTCACGACTAAACCGGCGGGGAAAGGTACTGGTTTGGGCTTGGCAATTACCCATCAAATTGTGACGGAAAAGCATAAGGGCAAGTTGAATTTGCATTCAACGCCCGGTACGGGTACGGAATTTGAGATTTTGTTGCCGTTGATTTAAAGGAAGTTCGTTCGGCAATGGATTTTGTAACGGATGTAACGGATAGTAACGGATGGATGGATGGAGTCAGATTAATCACCAACTTAGGTAAGGTGCGCAATGCGCACCCTACGATTTAAGCTCGAAGCTGAACTGGCATCACTAAGAATGTGGCATTGACTCCGCCCAAAGGTTGGAAAATTACGGGGGCTAAAGCACCGTTTAATTGCAGTTGAATTTCGGGAGACTGAGCTGTTTTCAAAATGTCAATTAAGTATTTCACGTTGAAAGCAATATCGATGCTGTCTCCCGAAATCTGCGCCGGCATTGACTCTTTGCCGCTACCGACATCTTTGGCATCTACCGACAAGGTGATTTCCTGATTTTCCTCGTCGATGCTGCATTTGAGGATATTATTTTTTTGGTCGGCAAAAACTGCTATTCTTTCGACTGCTGCTAAGAGCGATCGCCTTTCTAAGGTAATTTGCCGCTCAAAGGAGGGCGGAATCAACTGCCGGTATGCGGGATATTGCCCTTCCAAGGTGCGGGTTGTCAGCCGCTGATCTGCCCATTCAAACACCACTTGACCCTGCTCAAAATGCAGGGTAACAGGTTCAGTCCACTGCCGCATTACCAGCATTCTTTCTACTTCCCGCAATGCTTTAGCGGGAACTGTCACCTCAAATTCTGCTTCGGTTTCTTCGCCTTCGGCTTTTTCATTGGGAGTTTGAACTACTGCCAATCTGTGGCCGTCTGTAGCTGCAAATTCCAAGCAATCTGGCAATACCTTTAAATGCACGCCTGCGAGTACCTGTTTTGCTTCGTCGGGGCTTGTCGCAAATAAAGTTCCTTTGAGTCCTTCTATCAAGGCTTCGGGCGGCAATTTGAGGATTGTTCCGGCTTCGATTGCTGGCAATTCGGGGAATTCTTCCGGGCCCATGCCTCTGACTTGGTAGCTGCCTGAACTGCAACTGAGATATGCTACGGTGTCCCCCGCTTCATCTTCTAAAGTAATCTCTCCATCTGGGAGTCTGGAAACAATATCGTTGAGCAATTTCGCGGGTATGGTAAAACTGCCGCCGCCAGTCACTTCTGCTGCAAAGCTGGTGCGAATACCTAAACTGAGATCGAAAGCTGTCAAGCTAACCCGCTGATTTTCCTCATCCGCTACTAAGAGCACGTTGGCTAGTACGGGATGTGTCGGGCGGGAGGGAACGGCTCGACTTACCAACGAGAGGTTGGCGTTGAGGTCACTTTGGGTGCAAACCAATTTCATGGGAGGAAGGTTAATTAACCGGATTTGAAACAGAAACAAATGGTATCACAGAAAGCTGATGACAGTTGGTAGTTGGCAGTTGGCAGTTGGCAGTTGGCAGTTGAGAGTTGACCAAAGGAATAAGGAAGAGTTCACAGTTGGCGAGACACTATTTTTTTTATTGAATTATTTTTGTGCGATCGCTCTGTGGAAAATGTGGAAAAATAAAATAATTGCTTGCTGTGCTTGAGTTGTAGCTCATGAATGCCTGTGGAAAACTTGTGGAAAAGCTGGGAAAAGCCGATCGCCCTTCCATTTTCCCAAAAAAACTGTTTTGGGCGATCGGGTAACGTTTTCCACAAAATAAGGGCAAATTTTCCACAGGTTTTTCCACAGTTATGGTAGTGATTGTAGATTGTAGGGTGCGTCAGCCGGCTGAATATCTTGACGTGAGACTGAGAATTTTTCCCGGCTGACGCACCCTAAGTAATTAAGTTTTGCGGCTGACAACGTTTATTCGATCGCTCAACTGACGCAAAGTTTGAGCCAAATTCGGGTCAGTGTTCCGCAACTGAGCAATTTTGTCGCAACTGTAAAGCACCGTCGTGTGGTCTTTTCCGCCGAATACTTCGCCAACCTTCGGCAAACTCAAAGCAGTATGCTGCCGAATTAAATACATCCCGATTTGACGAGCAAAGCTAATTTCTCGCCTGCGAGAAATGCCTTTCAAATCTTCAACAGAAACATCAAACGCCTCGGCCACAACTGCAATTACCGCATCGGGAGTCGCCTGTACGGTTTCAGTTTGCGGATTCAAAACTGGGGCGATATTCTCAACTGTCATCGGCAAACCGGTAATAGAAAGATATGCTACCGCCCGAATCAAAGCTCCTTCCAATTCGCGAACGTTGGAAGTGTAACTAGAAGCAATGTATTCAATTACATCTCGCGGCAGTCTCATGTTTTCATATTCGGCTTTTTTTTGCAAAATTGCCATCCGTGTTTCCAAGTCTGGCAATTGAATATCGGCAATTAATCCCATCGAAAATCTGGAACACAAACGCTCTTGCAGGCGGGGGATTTGCTGCGGCGGGCGATCGCTCGCTAAGACTACTTGATTTCCGGCTTCGTGCAAAGTATTAAAAGTGTGAAAAAATTCTTCTTGAGTGTATTCTTTGCCTTCTATAAATTGAATGTCATCTATTAATAAAACATCGGCTGCGCGATAATGATCGCGGAAAGCTTGCATACTATCTTTGCGAATGGCTGCAATCAAATCGTTGGTAAATTTTTCAGTAGAAACGTAAAAAATTTTGGCGTTGGGGTCAATTTCTAAGCGGTAATGACCGATCGCCTGCATGAGATGAGTTTTGCCCAAACCAACGCCGCCACACAAAAATAGGGGATTGAATTCTCGGCCCGGAGACTCGGCTACGGCGAGGGATGCTGCGTGAGCCATGCGGTTGTTGGAACCGACGACAAAGCGGGAAAATACGTATTTGGGGTTTAAATTTGCGGGTTTGGGGGGGTGAAGGGAGTGGCTTTCGACATCGGCGATGGGGGACGACCAAATCATGGCGGAGTCGCTGCTGGCGCCTGTTTCGTTTCCTCCGGCAATTGTCAAGTAAATGTCTACGGGATAGCCTAGAATTTCTTCGACTGCACCGGCAATGATTTCTCTGTAATATTTTTGCAGCCAATTGCGAGCAAAGGGGTTGGGGGCGCTGACGATCAAACAGTTATTTTCGAGCTGTTCGGCTGTAGCTGTTTTGATCCACGTCTCAAAGCTAGGTCTGCTCAGTTGTACCTGGAGACGTTCAAGTATCTGATTCCACAGACTTTCGAGGGTAATGTCCACTGCTTACCTTTGCCGATCGGCATTTAAGAGATTTTCATGTCCAGACTGTTCAGTTTAGTCGAGTTAGTGGTTGGGAAGCTAGAGCGGCCAAGATTGGGCGGTTTCAACCGTATCTCTTAGCAAAATCAGCGAAAATCGGCAATCCAAAATCCAAAATGAGAAGCTGAATGTTAAAGTTTAAGGGAGTCTGCCGATCGCCCAAAAATTTTGTGGCTCTGCGGCGATATAGCAGGTATCGAAGAGCTGCTAGGCAAGTATTTAAATTTGGCAGGAAAGCCTTAAAACGTAGCGATGAAGAGTTCTACTGGCAAATTTTGGAAGCAACCAGCAATTTACATATTGCTGCTGGTAACGGGAGCAGCAGCGGCCATGTTGGGCGATCGTCTGTCGGTTTCTCAGTTACGCGGAAATTCGGGCGATTTGGGACAGAGGGCGCAGCAACCGAGACTGCAACTACCTCCCGATACTAAGCCTCAAGCTAGCAAAGTCTTGCCGCCTGCTGCCTTGTCCGGTGACGGGGCGAATGTGAATTTTATTGTGGCGGCGGTGGCAAAAGTTGGCCCGGCTGTGGTTCGGATCGATGCTTCGCGTCGGGTGAAACCGGTAAATAGAGGGCTGTCGCCGGAAGATTTTTTTGGTGCAGATCCGAATTCGGGCGGTAGGGGCGGAATCGAACGGGGCACTGGTTCGGGTTTTGTCATCGGCGCGGATGGTGTGATTCTCACTAACGCTCACGTTGTAGAGGGGGCAGATACAGTAAATGTAACTCTCAAGGACGGCCGCGGCTATCAGGGACGGGTGTTGGGCGCGGATAAGGTGACGGATGTTGCTGTGGTGAAGATTGAGGCGAAGAATCTGCCTGTGGTGCCGATCGGCAATTCGGATAAGCTGTTGTCTGGGGAATGGGCGATCGCGATCGGCAATCCTTTGGGTTTGGACAATTCCGTCACTGCGGGGATTATTAGCGCTACAGGGCGATCGAGCTCTGATGTGGGCGTACCCGACAAGCGCATCGGTTTTATTCAAACAGACGCTGCAATCAATCCGGGGAATTCCGGCGGCCCGCTGCTGAATGCTTCGGGGGAAGTTATTGGGATGAATACGGCAATTATTCAAGGTGCTCAAGGATTGGGGTTTGCGATTCCGATTCAGGCGGCCCAACAGGTGGCGAAGGAACTGATTTCGACAGGGAAAGTCGAACACGCTTATTTAGGCATTGAAATGGCGACGCTGACTCCTGAAGTTAAGCAGCAAATTAACAGCAATGCTAACAGTAATCTGCGAGTTGCAGTCGATCGGGGTGTGGCGATTGTGAGTGTGGTTCCCAATTCTCCGGCTGCGGCGGCCGGTTTGCGGGCTGGAGATGTGATTCAAAAGATTAACAGTCAGCCGATTATTCAGTCGGAGGCTGTTCAGGATTTCGTGCAAAATGCGAAGGTTGGCGGCCTGTTGCAAATGGAGATTAATCGGAATGGGCAAATAGTTAATTTGACTGTTAAACCAGGGAGTTTGCCTGTTCAAAAAGTTCGATAGGAAGGAAGAAGGAAGAAGGAAGAAGGAAGAAGGAAGAAGGAAGAAGGAAGAAGGAAGAAGGAAGAAGGAATATTAATTACCAATTCCTCATTACCCATTCCTTTCAGTTTTACCTCAAACGTAGTTAGAGACTGCTGTTTGACGATTAGGCCCAGATCCCCCCTAACCCCCCTTAAGAAGGGGGGGACAAGATTCTGATCAAAGTCCCCCTTCTTAAGGGGGATTTAGGGGGATCTGGCCTCGGATAAAAACGAGATTTTTTAATGCTTCCAGGCTTAACTTAACACCAATAACTAATTAATATGTCAGAAATATTGCAAATTTCACAATTAGGAAATCCCGTATTGCGCCAACCGTCGGAAGTTGTCGAGAATGTTAAGGACGATCGCATTCAACAGCTAATCGACGACCTGATTTTTACCGTACAACAGGCGAACGGAGTAGGGATTGCGGCCCCCCAAGCGGCGAAGTGCGATCGGCTGTTCATCGTCGCATCCCGCCCCAACCTGCGCTATCCCCAAGCCCCTAAGATGGAACCGACGGCGATGATTAATCCCAGGATTATTGCGAGTTCAACAGAGACAGTCAAAGACTGGGAAGGCTGTTTGAGCATTCCGGGGATTCGGGGGTTGGTGCCGAGAAGTAGGGCGATCGAGATAGAATACACCAGTAGAGACGGCAAACTGCACCGACAAGAACTTACAGACTTTGTAGCCCGGATTTTTCAGCACGAATACGACCATTTAGATGGCATCGTGTTTTTAGACAGGGTGGAAAGCACCCAAGAACTGATGACAGAGGATGAGTACCAGCAGCAATTTGTCAAGCTCCTCTGATAATTGATATAATTGCGATCGGTAACTAAGATTGATGTTGTGAATAGGAGGGCGAATGTCTATCAACTTGGAAAAAGGCGGGAGAATCAATCTATCTAAAGAAGCACCAGGGCTGAAAAATGCCGGGATTGGTTTGGGATGGGATACCAATGCTACAGACACAGGCGGGGCCTTTGACTTAGATGCTTCCGTGTTTATGTTGGGGGCTACTGGGAAAATTTCCAGCGAAAAACACTTGGTTTTCTACAACAATAAACAGTCGCCGGATAATGCTGTAATACATCTGGGAGATAGCACAACCGGAGAAGGAGGTGGCGATGATGAAACCGTTACAGTCGATTTAACCAAAGTCGATCCTGCGGTAGAAGAAATTGTGTTTGTTGTCACCATCCACGAAGCGGAATCGAGAAGGCAAAACTTCGGTCAAGTGAAAAATGCTTTTATCAGGATTTACGACACCACTACTAGCACAGAAGTAACCAAGTACGATTTGGACGAGGATTTTTCTCGGGAAACTGCGATCGAATTTGGCAAACTTTACAAGAAAGACGGTGAGTGGAGATTCCAAGCAGTCGGACAAGGGTACAATTCAGGCTTGCAAAGCTTTGTGGACAAGTATTCCTGATAAAAAGTTGAGATAAAACAATACGGTTCAGATCAAGTCGATCCCCCCTAACCCCCCTTCCCAAGGGGGGGACAAGAATCTTCTCAAAGTCCCCCTTGCTTTCGGGGGATGCGAGGGGGAGCTGCGGGGAATAAACAGATCAGAGATACTGTTGAAACCGCCCGGTCTTTTTATCAATCCCATATTGCGGTATAAACCTTACAAAATCAAAAAACAATGGCTATTAACTTGACAAAAGGACAATCAATTGTTCTCAGCAAAAGTGAATACGACTTATCCAGAGTGACAATGGCTTTGGGCTGGGATGTTGCACAAGTTAAAAAAGGTCTTTTCGGCAGAAGTAGCGGTGCAAATTTTGACTTAGATTCCTACGCAATGCTGCTGGGGGAAAATGGCAAATTAAAAGCTTACAAAGAAGATGTAATTTATTACTCTCATTTAGAATCAAAGGACAAAACAGTTGTGCACTCAGGCGACAATCTCACCGGGGAGGGAGACGGCGACGACGAACAAATATTGGTGAAACTCAGCTCGTTGCCAGCACAATATCATAAAATTATCTTGGGTGTAAATATCTACAATGGCAAAGAAAGAAAACAGCATTTTGGCATGGTAGAAAATGCTTACGTGAGGGCTGTAGATGCAGGCGGGAAAGAAATCGCTCGCTATCGTTTGTCAAATGATCCTTCCTATGAAGGCAAATTAAATATGTTGATGGGAGAAGTTTATCGAGAAGGTAGCGATTGGAAGTTTAAGGCTTTGGGAAATCCTTTAGCTGAAGATTTTAACGGTGTTGTCGGTTCATTTATGCGCTAAAAATGTAGGTGTACATTAGAAATTTTGGAAAAGTCATTTTAGATCGTGTTCGGTCGATTGACTGTAATAAGTAAGGTTCGTAGTGTGGACTTTAGTCCGCAACATAATGCGGACTAAAGTCCACACTACGAACGACACTACGAACGGTTTTTGTTATGCAATCAACCGGACGTGATATTAATCAAATTGTGGAACGGGCCGGAGATCCGTCCTAGTTATTTTTGCAAAAGGTGTGCATTGCGCACCTCACTGCATATTATTCGTAGTCAGGACTTTAGTCCTTATTTATTTAAGGAAACTATGAGGACTGAAGTCCTGACTACAAACTTATTACTAATCTTTGACCGGCCGCATTGTCGGGAACATCACGGCATCTCGGATGCTTTGAGTATTAGTTAAAAGCATCACCAATCTGTCTACACCGATGCCCATTCCCGCACAATTCGGCATTCCCAAAGATAGCGCTTGAATGAAATCTTCATCCATTGGATGCGCTTCATCATCGCCTGCGTTTTTCTGTGCTAACTGTTCCTCAAACCGCTTTCTTTGCTCTTTCGGATCGTTCAATTCTGAGAATCCGTTGGAGTATTCCGTACCGTTGATAAATAGCTCGAAACGTTCGACAAATCCCGGCTTGTTGCGGTGTCCTTTGGCTAGGGGACTGACTTCGACTGGATAGTCGATGATGAATGTAGGTTGAATTAATTTTGGAACAACTAATTTGTCAAAAACTGCATACAGCACGTAGCCTAAACTCTGTTGTTCTAACTTAGATAGGTGCAGTTCTAGGTTGGTTGCAGAGGCGATCGCACTTTCCAAGTCCAAACTGTCAAAATCCAGCCCAAACTCATCTCTGACGGCTTCCACCATCGTTTTCACTTGCCAGTGTTTGCCACTAAAACCGGGATATTTTTCGCTGTAGTCGAACTTGCGCTCTAAACTAATCGTTTCTCCCTGATTCTCAATTTCCAGGACATCGCCAAAGACAGCAGCCGCTGCGAAACACATTATATCTTCGACAACTCCTAAGATGTCGAACACATCTGCATAAGCTTGGTAAACTTCTAAAGACGTAAACTCTGGATTGTGTGTGCTATCAATGCCCTCATTCCTAAAGGCTTTTCCTAGTTCAAATACTCGCTCAAAACCGCCGCAAATTGCTCTTTTTAAGAACAATTCCGGTGCAACTCGCAAATACAAATCTATCTCCAAAGCATTGTGATGCGTGATAAATGGCTTAGCAGCAGCGCCGCCGTAAATAGCTTGCAGCGTCGGTGTTTCTATTTCATAAAAACTCGCATTCCAAAGATAAGAACGGATGCTTTGGACGATGCGGCTACGCAGCATGAAACGGTTGAGCGCATCTTGGTTGCTAGCTAAATCCATTTCGCGGTGGCGACGGCAAACTTCGGGGTCATTAACTCCGTAATAAGCATCTGGAAATTGGATCGTAGCTTTTGATAAAAGCGTGAATTCCCGGACTAAAATAGAAAGTTCTCCCCGGGGCGTGCGGCAGCCGATGCCTTCTACGCCGACAAAATCGCCGACATCAAGCAATTTTTTAATTTGGTCAAAGCTCAAACCGACTTCACCTGTGACGATTGCTTTCTCGATTTTGAGTTGAATTTTGTCTGTAGCGTCTTTTAAATCGATGAAACCAATTTTGCCGCTGTCGCGCTTGGAAATAATCCGGCCGGCTAATCGCAGGGAAATTTCTTCGGAGTCGCTTTGTCCGTTTTCGAGTTCTTTTCCTGGTTGACTAAATATTTCGCGAACTTGTTGGGCTGTGTGCGATCGCGCGTAGGATTGGCTAGGATACGGTTCTATGCCTTGCGATCGCAGTTCGTCTACTTTTTGACTGCGGACTTCGGCTTCACTCAGAGTCATTACTTATTGCCTTAGAGAATTACAAATATCTTATATCTTGCACCATTCTCCGGCGGGCTGGGGAATTCATTCCCTGGCTAATGTCGCATTGACTCGCACTGCGCCGAGAATATTCTAACTGGTGCAAGATTTCAGAAACACCAAACTCTATCATAACTGGGTGGCTTTGAGAGGCAATTTGCTAAATAATTCAGATACACGCGGAGATCCGCCCTCGCCCCACAAATATCTCCGATCGCAAATTGTTATCGACAGCATAAAGCGGGCGAAACATTAAAAAATTAAGTTGTCTGTCGATCGCAAGTGGTGAGATGATATGTAGTGCAGCCTCACGGCAGTTCCACAGAAACTCAACAGCAGAGACGCGGGCGATCGAACTAACCTCATCGCACCTCTGCTGTACAGAATCGACCACACACACTCTTTCTTAAATATAAAAACCAGAATTATGGCTGTTGCAACTCAATCAATCGAAGAACTCTGCATCAACTCTATCCGCTTTCTCGCCATCGATGCGGTAGAAAAAGCAAAATCAGGACATCCAGGACTGCCGATGGGCGCTGCGCCTATGGCCTTCGTGCTGTGGGATCGCTTCATGCGGTTCAACCCCAAAAACCCCAAGTGGTTCAATCGCGATCGCTTCGTCCTGTCCGCCGGCCACGGCTGTATGCTACAGTACGCCCTCATGCACTTGACCGGCTACGATAGCGTCAGCCTCGACGACATCAAGCAATTTCGTCAGTGGGAATCCAAAACTCCCGGACACCCAGAAAACTTCGTCACCGAAGGCATAGAAGTTACCACCGGCCCGCTGGGACAAGGTATTGCTAACGCCGTCGGTTTGGCAATGGCAGAAGCTCATCTCGCTGCCAAATTCAACAAGCCCGGTAACACCATTGTTGACCACTACACCTATGTCATCATGGGTGACGGCTGCCACATGGAAGGCATTTCAGGCGAAGCTTGTTCCTTGGCTGGACACCTCGGACTCGGCAAATTAATAGCCCTCTACGATGACAATCACATTTCCATTGAAGGCGACACTAACTTGGCCTTTACTGAAGATGTCGGCAAGCGTTTTGAAGCTTACAACTGGCACGTCATTACAGTAGACAATACCGCTCTAGACCACGATACTAATCTAGCAGCAGTTCACAAAGCTATTGAAGAAGCGAAAAAAGTCACGGACAAACCGTCCATGATTAAAGTCCGCACAATCATTGGTTTTGGTTCTCCTAACAAGCGGAATTCTTACAGCGCTCACGGTGCTGCTTTGGGTAGCGATGAAGTGAAAGCAACTCGCGATTTCTTGAAGTGGGAATACGCACCGTTTGAGATTCCTAATGATGCTTTGTCACACTTCCGTAAAGCAGTCGATCGCGGTGCTGCATCCGAGCAAGAATGGAATAAAACTTTTGCTGATTATAAAGCAAAATATCCCGCCGAAGCAGCAGAATATGAGCGCACGGTTGCTGGCAAACTTCCCGAAGGTTGGGATAAAGTTCTGCCGACATACAAGCCGGAAGATAAGGCAGATTCCAGCCGTAATCATTCTGGAAAATGTTTGAATGCTTTGGCTGCTGTGCTACCTGAATTAATCGGTGGTTCCGCTGACTTGGCATCTTCTAACATGACTTTGCTCAAGGGTGAAAAAGATTTCCAAAAAGGTCAATACGAAGGACGCAACCTGCGCTTTGGCGTGCGGGAACACGCTATGGGCGCGATCGCCAATGGTATGGTTCTACACGGTGGCTTAATACCTTACTGCGCAACTTTCTTGGTATTTGCCGACTATATGCGCGGTGCAATTCGCCTCTCTGCACTCTCGGAAGCCGGAGTTATCTATGTCATGACTCACGACTCCGTAGCCTTGGGCGAAGACGGCCCCACTCACCAACCAGTCGAAACCATCGCTTCTCTACGCGTAATTCCCAATTTATTGGTAATGCGCCCTGCGGATGGTAACGAAACATCCGGTTCTTACAAAGTGGCAATTGAAAGCCGCAACCGCCCCACTTTGATGGCTCTTTCTCGTCAAAACTTGCCCAATTTGGCTGGAAGCTCGATCGAAGGAACAGCGAAAGGCGCTTACACTTTGTCCGACGACGGCGGCACTCCCGACATCATTTTAATCGGCACCGGCGGCGAAACATACCTCTGCGTTGATGCCGCTGAAAAATTGCGCGCCGCAGGCAAAAAAGTACGAGTAGTTTCGATGCCTTGCTGGGAATTGTTCGACTTGCAAGATGCAGCTTACCGCGAATCTGTACTGCCAAAAGCTGTTACTAAACGCTTGGCTGTGGAAGCTGGTTGTAGCTTCGGTTGGGGACGTTATTTGGGTTCCGAAGGCGACAGCATCAGCATCGATACATTCGGCGCTTCTGCACCGGGCCCAGTTGTTCTAGAAAAGTTTGGCTACACCGTTGATAATGTGTTAGCTAAGGCTAAGGCGCTGTTGGGTTAATCAATAGCAACAGCATAATTTGTGGTGGGGCGGGCTTTGGGCTCGCCCCATTTTTTATAGGAGAAGAAAGAAGGAAGAAGGAAGAAGTCATTAGTCATTAGTCATTAGTCATTAGTCATTAGTCATTAGTCATTAGTCATCAGTCAGTAGGGGCGGTGGATGGTGCGTGCCCGCCCTCTTAGTTGTCATTAGTCATTAGTCATGTTTTGCTGTCCCCCCGGAGCTTTCCGTCCAACGTCATCAGTCCGATGGAAGTCGGAAGACGGAAGACGGAAGACGGAAGAAAATCAAACCTTAACCCGCTGCGGTGGGTTTCGTTTGTTTGGCGTGCGAATTCCATTTGCCCGGTCTTATGTATATTTCAAAATTTTGAGATAAGTTATAAGTTATTGGGTTAAATTCCCCGTTACCCAATTACCAATTACCAATTACCAATTACCAATTACCAATTACCCATTCCCGATTCCCCATTACCCATTCCTTTATCATGTGGACTTTTTTAAATCACCTGTTATTCACCGCGAATTATATTCCTCACGGGCACTGTTACCTTTGGCAGCGAGAGCTAGTCGCGCTCCATATAGTGTCAGACTCTATAATTGCCCTGGCCTACTATTCAATACCGCTATCGCTAATTTATTTTCTCTGTCACGGAAAAGACTTGCCCTTTCGCAACATCTTTTGGCTGTTCGCAGCTTTTATTATCTCCTGCGGCACTACTCATCTAATGGAAGTTTGGACGCTGTGGCATCCTGTTTATTGGGTTTCTGGCAGTCTGAAAATGATTACCGCCGCGATTTCTGCTTACACCGCTTTTGCATTAATTCCTTTAGTTCCCCAAGCATTAAATCTCGTCAGTCCAACTCAATTAGGGATGATCGATCGCATCCTGCAACAAGAAATCATCGAACGCCAAAAAACAGAAGCTCGCTATCACACTTTAACTGAAGCTTCGCCGGTGGGAATATTTTATACAGACGCTTTAGGAGACTGCTTGTATGTCAACGAGCGCTGGTGTCAAATTTCGGGAATGACCTGCGATGAAGCTTTGGGCAAAGGGTGGTTGCAAGGCATTCATCCAGACGACCGCCAGCGGGTTTGTGCCGAATGGTATAGCGCCGCGCAGCAGAAATTGCCGTTTAAATCTGAGTACCGCTTTCAAGGCATCGATCGCATTCAAATCAGTTGGGTATTCGGTCAAGCTGTCGGTCAAATTGGAGAAAATGGGGAGGTTAAAAGTTATGTTGGTACTATTACTGATATTACAAAACGCAAGCAGGTAGAAGAGGAAAATAGACTGCTCAATGAAACTCTGGAGCATCGAGTTGCTGAGCGCATTGCTCAAATGGAAATTTCTCACCACAATTTGCCCGAAGAAATAGCCTACCGAGAAAGAATTGCGATAACTTTGTTGGAATTGACGCAACTGCAAAATGCAATTCTTAACAGCGCTCACTACACAATTATTTCTACAGAGCCCGACGGTACAATTAAAACATTTAATCGGGCCGCACAGCAACTTTTAGGCTATTCCCCCGAAGAAGTGGTGGGGAAAGTCACGCCAGCAATAATTCACGATCCTCTAGAGGTAGATAAAAGAGCTGAAGTTCTTTCTCAAGAATTGGGAGTAAAAATAGAGCCGGGATTTGAGGTTTTTGCTGTATTACCTCGCCGGGGAATAGCTGACGAAAATGAATGGACTTACATTCGCAAAGATGGTTCGCGGTTTCCGGTACTGCTGTCGGTGACTGGCTTATTTGACAGCAACGGCAATATCACTGGCTTTTTGGGTATCGGTCAGGATATTAGCGATGCCGCGGCGGCAGCTACGCAACGCAAACAAGCTGAAATAGAACTGCGCGACCTCACCGCTGCCATGCAAAATGCGGTGGAAGGCATTGCGCGGCTGGACATTGAGGGACGCTACGTGAATGTTAACCGAGCTTACGCTCATAGATGCGGTTACGAACCGGAAGAAATGCTCGGCATGGAATGGCAGCTCACCGTACATCCGGGCGATGTTGAGATGCTGATCTCAGCTTATCAGGAAATGCTAACTTCTGGCAAAGTAGAAGTTGAAGCTAGAGGCGTTCGGAAAAATGGCTCGTTTTTTTACAAGCAAGTAACAATGGTCAAAGCTTGCGATGCCCAGGGGATATTTAACGGCAACCACTGTTTTATGAAAGATATCACCGAGCGCAAACTAACTGAAACAGCTTTGCAGGAAAGCGAATTCAAATACAGGCAAATAGTTGAATTAGCAGAAGAAGGTATTTGGGTAATTGATAGTAATACCCTCACGACTTACGTGAACAACGCAATGGCGCGAATGCTCGGCTATAGTGAATTAGAAATGTTCGGGCGGTCGCTTTTTGATTTCATGGATGAACCGGAAAAACAACAAGCTCTTGATAATGTCGAGCGGCGCAAGCAAGGTATTGGTGAACAACACGAATTTAAATTCAAAAGCAAGGACGGCCAAGATATTTGGACTTATCTTTCTACCAGTCCTGTATTGGACGAGCAGGGTAATATGCTGTCATGTTGCGCGCTAGTTTACAACATTACAGACCGCAAAGCAGCAGAGCAGCAAATGCTGCAACTTACAGAAGATTTGAAGCGTTCCAACGAGGAATTAGAACAATTTGCTTATGTGGCTTCCCACGATTTGCAAGAACCGCTCCGAGCCGTTACCAGTTACGCTCAATTGCTCGCCCACCGCTATCAAGACAATTTGGATGCTAAAGCAGATAAATATATTCATTATATTGTTGACGGCGCTACCAGAATGCAACAATTGATTAATGATTTGTTGGCGTATTCGCGCCTGGGAACCCAAGGTAAAAAATTTGAGCCGGCGGACTGCCACGCTGCTGTGCAGCAAAGTTTGTGCAATTTGCAAATTGCGATCGCCGAAAAGAAAGCTGTCATCACCTGCGACGCGATGCCAACCGTGATGGCGGATGAATTTCAACTGGTGCAATTATTCCAAAATTTGATCGCCAACGGCATCAAATTTTGCCGCGAAGATATCCCGTTGATTCATATCGCTGCGGGCCGGCAAGATAGCGAATGGGTGTTCAGCGTGCGCGATCGGGGCATTGGCATCGATCCGCAGTATGCCGATCGCATTTTTATTATTTTTCAACGCCTGCACTCTCGCCGCGAATATTCCGGTACTGGCATAGGTTTGGCGATGTGCAAGCGCATTGTGGAACGCCACGGCGGGCGCATCTGGGTGGAATCTCAGGAGGGAAAAGGAGCGACTTTTTACTTCACTATTCCTATAATTAGTATCTGAAGGCTTAAATTTTATTTTTTTTCCTATAATCAAAAGGATACGCCAGTTATGAGCGATCGAAGCACTGTTAAACCCGTAGAGATTCTGCTGATTGAGGATTCTCCCAGCGATGCCGATTTGGCAAGAGAAGTCCTGGGTCAGGGTCAAATATTGAATAACTTGCATTTTGTGGAGGATGGAGTCGAAGCAATCAAGTTTTTGCGCAGAAAAGCACCCTATCTCAGCGTACCCCGTCCTGATTTGATTTTGCTCGATTTGCATCTGCCGAAAAAAAGCGGTATGGAAGTTCTGGAAGAAATTAAAACTGACCCGAAGTTAAAATTAATTCCTGTCGTGATTCTCAGCACTTCTGCTGCTCCCGAAGATATTATCAAGTCCTACTCGCTCCATGCCAACTGTTACATAACCAAGCCTGTAGACTTCGTACAATTTACTAAAGTAGTCAGGTTAATTGAGGAATTCTGGATCGAAGTCGTCAAACTTCCTATAAATTATTGATTGATAGAGGATTTGTGGTGGGCGGTGGTGACAGTTACAAAATAATAAGTTTCTCATTAAAAATGGCAAAGAAAAACAAAAAAAATTAAGCTGAAATTGGTAGAGTGAAAATTTTACAGTCAAACAGGTATAAGCTATGTGGATTAAAATTCTGTTAGTAGAAGACAATCCGGCTGATGCTGATTTGCTTGCAGAACTGTTGGAACTATCTGTGGGCGTCCAGTGGGAACTGGTGTCTGTTGAGTTTCTGCATCAGGCGATCGCCCAACTGTGCACAAAACCCTTTGATGTAGTTCTACTCGACTTTTCTTTACCGGACAGCCGTGGTTTGGAAACGCTAACTCGCCTGCAAGAAGTTGCGCCCGATACGCCAATGGTGGTAATGACCGGCTTCGACAATGAGGCTATAGCCCTGGAATCTGTTCGCTTGGGAGCCCAAGATTACATTGTTAAAGGTCAAATTACTACTCCATTATTAGTGCGGACAATTCGCTACGCGATCGAACGTTCCCAAACATTTCAAATGCTCAAGGAAAGCGAGCGGCGTTTTCGGGCGATTTTTGACTCTTCGTTTCAGCTAACCAAGCTGCTGACTCCCGAAGGGATCGTGCTGGAAGTGAACGAGACAGCACTAGAATTTACAGGAACGCGATCGGAAGATGTTGTGGGTAGCCCAATTTGGAAACAGCCGATTTGGGAACAGTCACCAAAGGCTAAAGCACAATTAAAAGAAGGGGTTATCAAAGCTGGTATGGGCGAGTTTTTTCGCACCGAAATGGACTTTTTAGGCAAAAACAACCAAATTATAACAGTTGATTTCTCACTGAAACCTGTTAAAAATGAGACAGGACAAGTTTTGCTGCTGATTGCTGAAGCCCGCGACATTAGCGATCGCAAACGAGCAGAAGCGGAAATTCTCAAATCACTCGCACGAGAAAAAGAACTTTCAGAACTCCGAGCTAAATTTGTCACAATGGTTTCCCACGAGTTCCGAACACCCTTGACAACCATCCAATTTTCGACTGGATTGCTCCAAGATTACAGTGTTCAGTGGTCAGAAGATAAAAAAATTACTCATTTTGTACGGATTCAATTAGCCATCAAACGCATGACAGAATTATTAGAAGATATCCTCGTAATTGGTAAAATTGAAGCAAATACGTTACCTTTTCAACCAGTTTCCTTAAACCTCGAAAAATTTTGCCGTCAACTGGTAGAAGAACAGCAGCTCAACGACAGCAATCAACATCCGATCGCCTTTCAACATGAAGGCTGCAACTGCGACGCTCAAATGGATGAAAAACTGCTGCGGCAAATGTTGGGAAACGTCCTCTCAAATGCCATCAAATATTCCCCCGCCGACAGTACAATTTCCTTGCAGCTAAACTGTCAAAATCAAGAAGCTATTTTTCAAGTTGAAGACCAAGGGATAGGGATTCCCCAAGCCGATCTAGAGCGGATTTTAGAAACTTTTTATCGAGCGACAAATGTCGGCAATATTTCGGGAACTGGTCTCGGTTTAGCAATTGTCAAAAGGGCTGTGGAACTTCACGGGGGCAAACTTGCGATCGACAGTGAAGAAGGAAAAGGCACAACTTTCACTATTACCTTGCCTTTAATGGTCGATCGCCAATAACAACTTAATTATCAACTACAAGCATTCGCCGTTCACCCCTTTATTTTATCACCAATCAACAAATTTGTCAAGTATTTGAACGCAGATGTTTCTCACCAACTATTAATTAAAAGGAGTAATTACCGTGGTAAAAATTTTGGTAATTGAAGACGAAGAATCGATTAGAGAAAACATTTTAGAGTTGCTGGAAGCCGAGAATTTTCAAGGAATTGGAGCGACTAACGGCAAAATTGGCATTAAAATGGCGATCGCACAAATCCCGGATTTAATTTTGTGCGACATGATGATGCCGGAAATTGACGGTCACGGCGTCCTCAAAGCTTTGCGATCCGAACCCCTAACTGCCACAATTCCGTTTATTTTCCTCACAGCCAAAGCCGACAAAAGTGACATTCGCACGGGCATGGAACTGGGCGCAGACGATTACATTACTAAGCCTTGTACGCCACAAGAACTGCTCAAAGCAATTACTATTCGACTTGAAAAACACAAAACAATTAGCAAGCAATCTCAAAAAACCCTAGACGAATTGCGTACTAATATTAGTATGTCGATCCCCCACGAATTGCGGACACCTTTGAACGCCATTTTGGGTTTTTCGGAACTAATGATGTCAGAATATCAGGTTTTCAATGAATCAGACATCTTAGAAATGATCGGTCAGATCAACACTTCCGGTCATCGCTTGTACCGACTGATTCAGAACTTTTTGCTATATGCAGAACTAGAGATGGCAGCCACAAATCCCGAACTGCTTCTTGAGATGCGCAACAGCGAATTTAGCTGCGTAAAATCTTTGCTGACTCAAAAAGCGCGGCAGCAAGCGAAACTGGTGAATCGAACAGACGATTTACAATTAAACTTGCAGGATTCTTCGGTGGGTATTGATTCTATCAGACTCACAAAAATTGTTGAGGAACTGCTGGACAATGCCTTCAAATTCTCTTTAGAAGGAACGCCAGTATTTTTAAGCACTTTGGTGGAAAATCAGACTTTTGTGCTATCTGTCAAAGACCAAGGCCGCGGCATGACTGCCGATCAGATTGCACATCTAGAAGCTTACAGACAGTTCGATCGCAAAATCTACCAACAACCAGGTTTGGGATTGGGATTGGCTATAGTTCAACGTCTTGCAGAATTGCACGGAGGAGAATTTAAAATAGAAAGTTTACCGCAGCAAGAAACAATAGTTTGCGTTTCCCTGCCCGTATAAACAATAATTAGATCGCAATACGGTTTACTTAAGACGATCTCCCTGGCACACCCCTTAAAAAGGGGGGGACAAGAATGCCCTCAAAGTCCCCCTTGCTTTCGGGGGATTTAGGGGAATCTCCGGGGCATAAATATGTTAAGTGAACCGTATTGAATTATATTGTGTCCGTTCGATTCACCGCAATAAAATTGGTTCGTAGTGTGGACTTTAGTCCGCTCTTTGGTTGCGGACTAAAGTCCACACTACGAACCGTATTTGTTATGGTAATCAACCGGACATGATATAACTCCAAACTCTTACGCAATCAGTAGACTTTTTGCAAAAGTCCTTTTTTTGTTATTGTTACAATTTTGTTTAGTCATTCTCAATTCTTCAATCTCAAATCCTTCGACGCTGGCGCTTACACCGAAGTCTAAAATTTCAAATAATATTATATAGCGGTTATCAAGCGTGGTGAGGTATGCCCTATGCCCGCAAGCCCTATGCCCTATGCCGTTCGCGTACCTGATCTTTCTGAGAAAGGCTATATAGAATATATCGCCCGTTTCACACATCGCTGCATATAAATTTGAACTACCTTATCCTCACGGTTGATTTGCTTGCACTCCGAAAACAATCTTCTCGCTTCGATAAACCTCTCCTTATTGTACAATACCAAAGCTTCCTCAAAGATTGTCTTTGTCTCTAACTTTTTTTGTCGCAACTCCGGCGGATCTGCCGTGAATATTTCATAAATTGTTACCAATTGCGATTTACCTTTTACTGTGACGCGATCGATCAATCTAAAATCATAAATATCGGTCAACTGTAGAAAAGTATTGTGAGTAATTAACATCGAAACTCCATACTCTTTTGTCAGATTTTCCACGCGGGAAGCTAAATTTACCGCATCGCTAATCACCGTGCTGTCCATCCGACTTTGGCCGCCAACCGTGCCTAACATCAAAGAACCCGTATTGATTCCAATGCCAATTTGCAGCGGCGGGCGATCGGGTTGATGACGGCTGATATTATACTCTTTAAGCTGTTCTAACATCGCAATTCCAGCTTTCACAGCATCGTCCGCACTGCCATTAAACAGCGCCATAATCGCATCGCCAATGTATTTATCAATGAACCCAAAATTTTCAGTAATTACTGGTTCCATCCGCGACAAATAAGCATTAATAAATTGAAAATTTTCTTCAGGATTCATAGTTTCAGAAAGAGTAGTAAAATCGCGAATATCTGAAAACAGCACCGACATTTCTTTCTGTACTTGATCGCCTAATTTTACCTCCAGAATACTTTCATATCCCAGAAAGTGGAGAAATTGATGCGGCACAAACCGCCCGTAAGCATCTGTTAATTTTTCTTCCGCTGCTAAAGCTTTTTCGAGCTCGTTTGTGAATTTTTGCCGCTCGGTTTCTACCTCTTGGCGCTCTGTGATATCTTGAAAAACCGCGATCGCGTAAACTATGTTTTTCCGTTCGTCGTAGATTGGAGTCGCCCAAACCTCGATCGGCACAATCTTCTCCGGGCGGTGAATTTCCGCATCGTCAACGTGCACCACTTCCCCCCGCAGCGCCCGCACAATCGGCTGGATATCCTCCGAATACAGCTCATTGCTTCGGGCACAATAAATTTGATAAACTGCCGACAAATTGCTAGGAACAACATCAGAAACCAAGCCTTTGCCAAATATTTTCTCAGCCCAAGAATTCATATAGCAAGGTTTTCCGACACCATCTACCACAAATATACCCACCGGCACCGCTTCCAGCAATTGAGTCAGCCGACTTTCACTTTCTAACAGCGCTTCATTTAAATTTTCTTGAGCTACTAAAGCTTTTTCCAAATCATTTGTAAACCTGAGCCGTTCCACATCTACCAGTCTTCGCAAAGTAATATCCTCAGCAAAACCTTGATAGTAAAGCACCTCACCCCTAGCATCGAAAACAGTGCGCGCATCCTCAGAAATCCAAATAATACTACCATCTCGGCGGTAAACTTCCGACTCAAACTCAGACACAGTACCGTACTGTTCCATCAGCGCAAAAAATTCTTGACGGCGGTGCGGTTGCACGTATAATTCCCGCTGAATATCATTAACACTTGCGATCAATTCTTCAGGAGAATCATAGCCGTAGATTTGAGCCAGAGCAGGATTAGCGCTGAGCAACTTTCCATCAGGTGCAGTCTGAAAAATACCCTCAAGAGCATTTTCAAATATCCGGCGATACTTCTCTTCAGCTTGCACCAGCGCCGTTTCAGCTTGCTTGCGTTCCGTAATATCAGTAAAAGCAATAATCCCGTAGCAAATATCGCCAATAGAATCATAAATAGGAGTCGCCCAACTCTCCACCGGAATAACCTTATTCCCAGTCCGAATTTCTACACCCTCAGTCCGCACTGTTTCGCCCCGGAGCGCCTGCATAATTGGCAACTCTTCCACAGGACATCTCTCATTAGTTCCGGCTTTATAAAATTGATAAATTGCCGCTTTCTGCTCCGAATTAATATGCGGCACAGTACCTTTACCAAAAACCTCCCGCGCCTTCTGATTTGCATAAAAAGATTGACCGTTAGCATCCAGCACGCACACGCCCAGCGGCATAGCTTCCAGATATTGCGTCAACCGACTTTCGTTTTCGTGGAGTTTGGAAATCAGCATCGCCTGCTTACGGTTTAATCTGGCCAACTCCTGATTCATCTCCTGAAGTTCTATTTGTTTTTCAGCTAATTGTTTATCTTGAAAATATCTGTATATTGCCTCAGTAACAGTTAATTTCAAGTCATCAGATTGCCAAGGTTTAGGTATGTATCGGTACAATTTAGCATAGTTTATAGCATTAGCTACCGCCTCCAAATCAGCCTGCCCCGTCAGCATAATCTTGAGAGTATTCGGCGAGATGGCATGAACGCTCCTCAATAGCTCGTCTCCTTTCATATTCGGCATGATATGATCGGAAATAACCAAAGGAACTTCATACTGTTCTGCTAAAAGTTCAGACAGCAACTCCAAAGCTTCTTCGCCGCTTTGGGCAGTTTCAATTAAATATTTATCTTCAAAGGCTTTGAGCAAGTCTATTTCCAGACTATCGAGTATAGTCTGCTCATCATCGACACAAATAATGACTGGTTTTTTCATAAATTTGCTAGACCAGACTTAATCGCTTCAATTAATTCTTGATTTTGCCAAGGTTTTTGTATGAAAGCATGAAGATTGGCTTGAGTTTTTGTGCGTTCGATTGCTTCTTTGTCAGCTTGTCCGGTCAGCATCACCGTCACAATTTTTGGATATTTTTGATGGATTTTAATCAGCAACTCATCTCCTTTCATTCCGGGCATCAACCAATCAGAGACAATCACTAGAATGTTCACCTCATCTTCACAAAGCTCTTCAATAATCTCCAGTGCTTCGGCAGCACTTTCAGCAAATTCGCAAAGATATTTACCGTTAAATGCCTGTTGCAGTTCAATTTCCAGACTCTCCAACACCGCTACTTCATCGTCAACACACAAAATTGCTGGTTTAGACATTGCTAGTTTCCTCCTTTAGTCTGGCAGAGCAAACCCAATGGGTAAGCACACCGTTTTCCAAATTCTATATTCCGCGCCGATATACTGTAAATTTTTCGCCCCAGACTTCAGTCTGGGGCGCTTTACCTACTCAGTTAAATTAATCGGCAAAGACACTATAAATGAAGTTTGACCGGGCACCGACTCTACATCAATTTTACCTTGATGTTTTTCAATTATTTTTCTGACAATATCCAATCCTAACCCGCTGCCTTCTCCCGCAGGTTTGGTAGTAAAAAATGGCACAAAAATTTTTGGCAAAATCTCCGGTGGAATCCCCTTACCGCTGTCAGTAATTGTTACGACAACGCTGGTATCTTGCTGCAGGGCATCAATTGTCAAGGTTCCTTGATTGTTCATTGCTTGTAAAGCATTGTGAATTAAATTTGTCCACACTTGATTTAGTTCATCTGGATAACACAATACAGTTGGTAACTGATTTTGATAATTTCTGACTATTTCCACTCCCTGCTTTAGCTGGTTCTGATAAAGAGTTAATACAGTTTCAATTCCGTCGGTAATATTCACCTGTAATTTTTCCCCATTTACATCGTAACGCGCATAATTTTTCAAGGCAAAGACGACTTTTGCAGCCCGTTCTGTAGCGGTAGCGATGGTTCTGGCGCTTCTGTGAATGCTAGCAAATTCGTAGGCGGTTTTGATAATATTTTGGCTGTCAGGGTCTTTCAGCAACGGCAAGAATTCTTGCAGGCTTCCCTGCAATCCGATATTTACTAAAATGCTAGCAAGGCTGTCAGCATTGTCAATCTCTTCCGCATCTAATTGCTGCTTCAGCCCTTTTTTTAATTCCCGTTTTTCTCGCGTAGATAAAGAGTAAGTTTGTTGGCGGGAACTGTACATCAAACTCAAAAAATCTTGCTGGCGTTCGGCTGAGAGTTCTTTAAAAAAAACTGGCAAACTTTCGATATTGTTATCCAAAAAGCCAGTTATATTACCAATAGACGATCGAATCGCCCCCAGTGGCGTATTGATTTCGTGAGCAATGCCCGCAATCAGTTGCCCCAAGGCGGCAAGTTTTTCTGATTGAACTAATTGATTTTGTGTTGCTTGCAGTTGGTCTAAAGTGACTGTCAGTTCCTCGTTTTTCTGTTGGAGTTTTTTTTGCAACTGGCACATTGCTAAATGCGTTTCTACCCTAACTAGAACCTCTTCTACTTGAAAGGGTTTGGTAATATAATCTACACCGCCCACTGCAAAGGCTTTGACTTTATCTAGTACGTCATTAATCGCGCTAATAAAAATCACTGGAATGTCGCGAGTGCGTTCATCAGCTTTGATTTTTTCGCAAACTTCATACCCGTTCATTTCGGGCATCATAATATCCAGCAAAATCAAATCGGGCGGCATTCCTTTTGCGGCCGAAAGCGCTAACTCGCCGCTAGGTACGGGGCGGACTTTGTAGCCCTTGCCATTCAAAATTCCGGCTAGCAGGCGCAAATTAGCTGGGGTGTCGTCAACTACTAAAATATTACCGCGATCTGTGTTAGAAATGTCATTATTCATGTGAGCTTGCGTGAGAAATTAACTTTAAAACTTTGTCGTACTCGAAATTTTCTATACAATTTGCGATCGCACCAGCCGTTACTGTATCCTTTAATCTAATTTGGTCGATCGCACTTTCAATGAAATCCATATCTGCATTCAGTATCGCCAGCTTTAAGTCCGCTAGCAGCGACTCAGGCAATTTCACGAAATCAGCCGCAGTCATTTCGCGATCGCGCTCTGGGATTGCCGATAAATTAGCTACACCCGGATCTTCATAAATATAGCGCACTCCGATCTGTTTGTGCATAGCATCGAAAATATCGGCTTCCCGGAAAGGTTTCCGCATAAAAGCATCGCAGCCCGCCGACAAAATAACGGCTCGTTCTTCCTCCAAAACGCTCGCTGTCAGTGCAATAATAGCAGTAGCTTGACCTTTAATAGTGCCTTTAATTTGTTTTGTTGCTTCGTAGCCGTCCATCACAGGCATTCTCATGTCCATCCAAATTAAATGCGGTTCCCAACTGTCCCAAACATCAATAGCTTCTTGACCGTTAGTAGCTTCTTTCAGGTCAAAACCTAGAGGATTGAGAAGTTTAATTAACAGTTGACGGTTCAGCGGTTTATCGTCTACTATCAAAATTCGATAGGGATGTTGATTGGGTTCCAGGGCAATCACATTTCGAGTCGGCTTTTGGGTTTCAATATCACCCGCATCGACCGCAATAATTTGAATGTTAAAATTAAAATTAGTCCCCTTACCGACAGCAGAACTGACGCTCACTTCACCGCCCATTAATTCCACAAATTTGCGGCTAATTGGCAATCCCAAGCCTGTACCTTCTTGCGAATTTTTGCCTGTTTGGGTTTGCACAAAAGCTTCAAAAAGATTGTCTAATTCATTGGCAGCAATCCCCGGGCCTGTATCTTCGACTTCAAAATGAAGAAAAAAGGAATAAGCAGAAGCTGAATAGTCATTTTTGGTTGCATAACTAGCGTTTTCTGAGTGACTTAATTGGGATTGCTTAAAATTATTACTTGCTGAAATATCTGTATTTTTTGATTCTTCTGATAGATCATTTTTTTTGCCTTCGATCTGCTGATTTCCGCCTGAAAAATGCTTGCTTACTCTGACCGAAACACCGCCATCATCGGTAAATTTAAGAGAGTTATTGAGCAGGTTAATCAAGATTTGCCGCAACTTTAACTCGTCAGTTTCTATGTACTGTGGCACGTCGGGACTGTGAGTAAAAACTAACTGCAAATGCTTGTCATCTGCTTTGAGTTGAAACATATCTTCCAAGTCGTTGAGCAGGCGATAGAGGTCAAACTTTTTGGGATTGAGAGTGGTACGCCCCGATTCAATTTTAGATAAATCGAGCACGTTATTAATCAGGGTGAGCAGGTGTTCTCCGCTGCTGTTAATTATGCTAATATTTTCTTGATGTTCTGGGGATAGAGTTTGGCTGCGAGTCATCAGTTGGGAAAAGCCAAGAATTGCATTGAGGGGCGATCGCAATTCGTGACTCATGTTAGCCAGAAAGGTACTTTTAGCTTGATTTGCTACTTCGGCTTTGTCCTTAGCTACAGCCAATTCAGCAGTCCGCTCTCGCACTCGCTGTTCTAATGTTTCAAAGGATTGTTGGAGCTGTTGAGCCATGCTGTTAAAGGATTTAGCTAATTCCCCCAATTCGTCAGAGCGTTGACTTTCTACTGTTTTGTCCCATTCACCTTTAGCAATATTTTTGGCTGCTGTATTTAATCGCAAAATAGGATTTGTCACCCATTGAGAAGTTTGAATGCCAATGGATACAGCTATTAGTAAAGCTGCGAAACACAGCCAAATAGTCGTGCGGGTATTGTTATTGATTTCTTCGGTGAAATCTGCTTCGGGAACGACTACTACAATCAGCCAGTCTAAACCTTTGCCGTCTTGGAATGGTAGAACTTTTACAAATTGTCGTTTGCCATCTATTTCAAAGTTTAATAATTCAGATTTTTGGATTTGGTTTAATTGGTGAAACTGTGCATTCAAATATTTAGCGGTCGCTTGAGTAATAGGGTTGCTGCTTTCTACCACTTTAAACAATTGTCTTTGATCACCTCTGGTGCGGAAAGGTTTTTCGGTGGTGGAAGTTGCTAACAAATTACCTTGGCGATCGATCTTAAATGTTTGACC
>PVWI01000180.1 GCA_003003725.1 filamentous cyanobacterium Phorm 6
GCTGCTCCTTAATCCTCTAAAATCTGAATAAAAAGCCGTCCTAGAAGGACGGGGCTTTAAACCCAATTTTTCGGTAAGACCTATTTCCCCAATTCTTGAGAACGCAAACAAGCTGCTTTCACTGCTTCAATTAAAGCAGATCGAAAGCCGTTACTCTCTAATGTAGCAATTCCGGCGATCGTTGTGCCGCCGGGACTGGTAACTCGATCTTTCAATTCTGCTGGGTGCATTCCCGTTTCTTGTAATAACTTCGCTGTACCAAATACTGTTTGCAGGGCTAATTGAGAGGCGATCGCCCGTGGCAGACCAGCACAAACACCGCCATCTGTCAAGGCTTCGATCAAAATCGCAACATAACCAGGCCCAGAACCCGAAAGCCCAGTCACCGCATCCAGCATACTTTCGGGAACTTCCACCACTTCTCCCACGGCCTGAAAAATCCGCTTTACCAATTCTAAATCAGCCAGTTGCACGAGTTTTCCAGGGGCGATCGCGCTCATTCCCGCACCCACCGTCGCCGGAGTATTCGGCATCACCCGCAGCACTCCCCGCCCCGGGAACGCCGGTTCGAGCTTGCTGAGCGGGACTCCTGCCAAAATCGACACTATCACCGCGAATGGCTGGGAATTAGCCGTTTCTCCATTATTTGCTTGTTTGCGATCGATCGCCACAGCCAACTCCAAAGCTACCGTATCAAACATTTGCGGTTTAATCGCCAAAAACAGCACTTCTGTAGCGGTAGCAACTTCTAGATTGCTTGCTGTTGTACCGATTCCGTAGGTTTCCGTCAAAAATTCGCGCCGTTGGGGTTGCGGATCGCTGACCAATATTTCTGAGGGTAAATAAACTTTTTGTGCTATGAGGCGCGACAGGAGAGCTTCTCCCATTACCCCGCCGCCGATCGTACCAAATTTGATCTTAGTCATTAGTTAGTTGTTAGTTGTTATTTGTTATTTGTTATTTGTTATTTGTTATTTGTTATTTGTTGCTAGTTGTTAGTTGCTAGTTGTTAGTTGTTAGTTAGTTGTTAGTCATTGATTACTTAGTTGTTAGTCAGTAGTCATTAGTCATTAGTTACTTAGTTGTTAGCTAATGTTATTAATCCGCAGTCTTGATTCCACAGCTATTAGTTGTTAACTACTGACTAAGGACTACTGACTACTGACTAATGACTGCTGACTAATGACTAATGACTGCTGACTACTGACTACTGAGCCATTGGAGCTTGTTCTGCGGGCCAGACTGTCGGTGCAGGAGCAGCCGCAGCGCGGGGTCGTCCCTGGGCTGGCGGCACTTCGTGAACCACACCAGACTGAGTTCTCACCTGCACGCAGCTAGGTGTAAACAAGAAAATACTTTCGCCAATGCGCTCTTGATGACCGTCAAGGGCGTAAGTACCACCTGCCACAAAGTCAACAGCTCTTTGGGCTTGGTCTGGGTCCATCACCGTCAGGTTCAAAACTACAGACTTGCGCTCTTTAAGAGCTCGAATTGCTGCCGGCATCTCTTCAAAAGTGCGCGGCTCCATGACTACTACTTCCGAAATCCCGTTCATAGCTCCAGGCATTCCAATCACGTTATTCATTACTGATCCTACTCCCCCGGTTGGTGCAACAACATCCGTACCTGTCGATCCTACTACTGACCGCTCCCGGATTCTGCGATTTTGGCGACGTTCTTCTTCTGCTGCGGCAGTAGCGGCGTTCGGTTCAACCGGTTGGTAGACGTTCTGAAAGCGATCGCCTTCGGTTTCGTCGTACTCGTAATCGTATTCAGGCTCATTGTTGAAGCCTATGAAATCTCGCATCTTGGAAATAAGGTTCATGATTTGCCCTCCATCACGATTTTGCTACCCCGACTATAACTCGCGTTGCGGGTTAGCCGCGGGTCGCTAACTATTCTATATTTAACCTACGTTGTGCCGATCAGAAGATTGGAACAATTTATCCCCTCCTAGAGCCAAATAAAGTTTGTCCGACGCGTACCATCGTAGCACCTGCTTGAATTGCCAAATGATAATCTCCCGACATCCCCATCGAGAGCTGCTGCATTTGAATGTGGGGCAAGTTTTGCTCCTGGATTTTGTCAGCAAGTTCGCGGGTGCTATTAAACAATTCTAGGATTTGCGAGTCATCTAATCCTAGCGGAGGTATTGTCATCAAACCTTGAATTTTGATCTGCTGACATTTGTTCAGTTCTGGGAGGTCGGCAAGCAGTTCTGGGACGCTCCACCCATATTTTTCTGGGTCGGGCAACATTTTGACTTGCAGACAGACTTGAGGAGAACAAGACATTTCCCCCGCCAAGCGCGAGAGTCGAGTCGCGAGTTTTAAGTTGTCGATAGAGTGAATCCACTGGAAATGCTCTAGGGCCTTGGCGGCTTTGTTGGCTTGCAAGTGGCCGATCAAGTGCCAGTTGATATCTGGCAAATCTCGCAGTTGGCTTTGTTTTTCGGCAGTCTCTTGAACCTTGCTCTCTCCAAAATCTCGGATGCCGGCATCATAAGCTTCGCGGATAGCATCAGTCGGTACCTGTTTGGTAACGGCAATTAACCGCACTGATTCGGGCAAGTGTTGGCGAATGCTATTAATTCGAGAGGCAATGGTCATAGGTGTTGAATGTTGGGAACTGGAAGGAAGGAAAATTAAGACAGTTACCAATTACCAAATTATCAATTACCGATTACCAATTTTCGCTATAGAACCCATTTGACATCTTTTAGGTTGCAAGTCTTTGAATCATCAGCCCCATCAAATAAAGATTAACTTTGGTAGTGTAGGGATGAAGCATTTGGGCGACAATCGCTCATAAAAACCCGATGTTTGATGTCCAAATGCTTCATCCTACCCCAGGGTTGGCGATTTAAAATATCTCAAATGGATTCTATAGAAACGTCCGCTTGTGAATCGCCTGCAATTGGTCGTACTCTTGATATAGACCGCTGCGACGCAGGGTTCGCAGGCGAATTTCGACCATGAGGCGAGCGTCGGAGCGACTGATTGGTTCAAATCTCAGACCGCCAGGGCCGTTTGTCACTAAAAAAAATAGGCGCTGGGCGTATAGGGTGGTAAATAATTCTTGGCTGTCTTCAACCTGGGATATCCTGAAGAGGAGGCCAAAGTTTGGATGATTCAGGTAAGTTTCAGTAGTCATTCAAGTTTACAGTCGGTCAATTTTAGATTAAAGATTTCGATTTTAGATTTTAGTCTCGGTGTTTGTGGGGACGGGGTTATTCTCAGACGGCGTACAAAGGGCGATCGCCGTAGCCGTGGAATAGTCTCCGTCGTGGCTGAGGCTTAATTGCCACTGGCAATTTCCCCAAACAGAGGCTTCTGCTGCTGCTGTCCCGTGCAGTTGCAGCTTCGGAGCACCGCGCTCGTCGCGCTGAACTTCTACATCTGCATACCGTATTCCCCGCCATCCCGTGCCTAGAGCTTTGACAACAGCTTCTTTGGCGGCCCACCTCCCCGCTAGTTGGTTGCAAGAAACTCGGTTCATCTTACCTTTAATGCTGCTGTCTTGAGAATTTAGTTGTCCGCAGTCTCTTTGTTCGGCAGGTGTATAAACTTTTTCCAGGAAGCGATCGCCAAAGCGGTCTAATGCGGCTTGAATGCGGGGAATGTACACGATATCTGTCCCAAGATAGATGTTCAAAGTGTTGGATCTCTAAATATTTGTCTCCATTACTTTAGCAGGACTGTGGAACTAATCCTTCCCAATTCTTTAATCTCAAATTTATAACGACTGACTTAGTATTGACGCTTTCGTGGGATCTGAGATTCTGCTTTTCAATATCCTCAACTGTCAACTGTCAACTGTCAACTGTCAACTGTTTAACTGTCCCAGCCCCAAACTAAGCGGGCGCTCCAAAGCACGAGTAAGCAGCCGATCGCTATCCAGTCTCTAATTTTGAAGTGTAATTGGTGCCATTCTACGCGGTGTCGATCGGGACTGGTGAAGCCGCGAACTTTCATGGCGCTGGCAATTTGTTCGGCTCGCAAAAGCAAGTTTTGTAACAGTCGCTCGGCTATCATCAACCAAACTTGAGCGGCGCGGCGAAATCCAAGTTTTTTCCAGTTGATCGCTCTGGTACTTACCGATCGCACTAAATTTTGTATTTCTTCTAAGACTAGAGGAATGAATCGCAAAGATAAAGTTAATGTTAATGCTATTTCAGTAACAGGCCAGTTTAAGCGACGCAAAGGCTGCATTAAGTTTTCGATCGCACTGGTAATTTCTTCGCTGGCTGTGGTAAGGAGATAGAGGTTAGTGCTGTAAATTACTGTAAAAAATAGGGTGCTGACGTTGATAGCTAAATCTAGGGATTTACGGGTTATTTTAATCGGGCCTTGCTTGAACAAAACATAACTATATTTTGTGGGTTGGGGGAGAGACTTTGGGATTGGGGATTTGGGATTTTTGGTTTGGGAGTTTGAGCCTAAATTAAAGGGATTGTACCAGGATTTTTTGGGGGCTGGTTCGGGAAGGGTTGCTGGTTGTTGGGAAAAGGTTAATTCGTCAGCGGGAATGCGCGGTTGGTGTTCTGAAGGAAGTGCATCGGGGGCGATCGCGCTGAGGCAAAATACTAAAACGCAGAATAGTAGCAGCAGTCCCATTTGCTGTTTCCACACGCGGAAGGGAATCGCTGCTGTGAGTGTCAGGATAATTAACATTCCGACTAGCATCAACCGCCAGATTGGATTGGCGAGGATTGGCGCAATCAGAAATGTCATTAACCAAGCTAACTTGACGCGGGAGTCGAGACGGTGGAGCCAGGTAACAGGTTGTTCTAGGTAAAGTCCTATGGGGAGCGATCGGAGTAAATCCATCTGGCGATTTTAGATTTTAGATTTTAGATTTTAGATTGGGGGATTGATTGGGGGATTGATTGGGGGATTGTTTTATCTTCGATTTGCTGTTTGGTTCTTAGTCACTAAGGTTTTGATGGATGCAACTGTCATCGCTAAAATTTCATTAGTCTCTGACATGATACTTTTTAATTTAGTGACATCTACCAATTCAGCTTCAACTATTAGCTCCATCCAGTAAAGACTTTCATCCGCTTCTTCTTCCACTATCCTCAGTTTAGAAATCAAGTCTGCTGTTGACTTAGCGCGACAAGCCGCTCGATAATTGGCTCCTACAGAAGTTGCTGAACGTATTAACTGCTTGCCAATTACCTGAGAAGCTGCTCCTTTTGGCAGCGCATCTACTAGCTTAATAACTCTCAATGCTAGCTGCTTCGTTCTTCTTTTAAACTCTTGCTCATCCACAGGGCCATTTTAGATTTTAGATTGTTTGATTTTCGATTAGAAAATCAGGGGATTGGGAGATTGAATGTCGATAAAAGAAGAAAATCGCAATCTAATCATATCATTAAACTGCGTTTTATCTTCAATCTAAAATCCAAAATCTAAAATCTAAAATCACTTGACACGCAGCGCTCTGTTTGTGCTGCTTTGTTCAGATTCGCGAACTTTTTTGCCTCTCCAAAGTAATCGCATTGGTGTACCGGTAAAGCCTAGGTGTTTGCGGAATTGGCTTTCCATGTAGCGGCGATAGTTTTCGGTAAAGCGTTTGGGATCGTTGACAAACAGTGCAATTGTCGGCGGCTGCGATCGTACTTGAGTACCGTAATAGATTTTGCCTTGTTTTCCTTGGCGGGTAACTGGGGCTGAATGCCAGCTTGTGGCTTCTTCTATTACTTCGTTAATAACGGCGGTAGCGACTCGGCGTTTGTGTTCGTCGGAGGCTTTGTCTACTAATTCAATGATTTTTTCAACTCGCTGTCCACTCACGGCGCTGACGAAAATCATTTCTGCCCAGTCGAGGAAATAAAGTCGGGTTCTTACTTCTCTTTCGTAGTCGTAGATGGTGTCGGAGTCTTTTTCTATGGCGTCCCATTTGTTGACGACTATGATGCAGGCTCGACCTTCTTGGCTGATGCGATCGGCTAATTTTTGGTCTTGATCTGTAACGCCGTCAATTGCGTCAATTACTAACAGTATGACGTTGGCGCGGCGGATGGCTTTGAAAGCGCGGTTGATGCCGAAAAATTCTGCGCCATATTCGACGTTTTTCTTTTTACGAATTCCGGCTGTGTCAATCAGGCGGTAGGTTTGGCCGTTGCGCTCTACTAATGTGTCGATCGCATCGCGGGTAGTGCCGGAAATCGGGCTGACTATGGCGCGGTTTTCTCCGAGAAATGCGTTTAACAAACTCGATTTTCCGACGTTGGGACGACCAATGATTGCTACTTTAATTTCGTCTACTTCCGGTAGTGCTTCTGTCGGAAGGTGAGTGATTAATTTGTCGAGCAATTCGCCGGTGCCGTTACCGTGAATACCGGAAATTGGGTAAGGTTCTCCCATTCCCAATTGCCAAAAGTCTGCTGCTTGGGTAAGTCCTGTATTTTCGGATTCGCACTTGTTGACGGCGAGAATGACGGGGACTTTTTGGAGTCTCAGCCAAGATGCGATCGACTCGTCACCACCGGTGAGTCCGACTTGTCCGTCTACTACAAAGATGGCTGCGCTCGCTTCTGCCAGCGCCGCCAGTGCTTGTTCGCGAATTAAAGGCAAAAATTCGGTGTCGTCGTCGAATACTAGCCCGCCGGTGTCTACGACTTGATATTCGCGATCGGCCCAGTATGCTGGTCTGTATGTGCGATCGCGCGTGATTCCGGGTTCGTCGTGGACGATCGCGTCTTGGCTGTTGGCTAAACGGTTGACGATCGTCGATTTGCCTACATTGGGACGTCCAATAATAGCAACTATAGGTAGAGGCATAAAAGTAGCAGCAATTTAGGCTGCGCCGTAATTTTGAGCTTTAGTCTTGTATTGTATGGTGACGCTCCTACCCCAACCGCAAGCAGTATGGTGTAGGCATCTGAGTCCTGTCAAGGATATAAGAATCTTCCTTCAAGGTACTCCACTTGTTTCCCTTTACGGCATTTTATAGTGAGGAACACGCCCCGCCCCACTTGTCACATCAAACCTGTTTTATCCTGATCTAGATTGTTACTCTGCGATCAAAGATACGAGCATTCTACCACAATTATTACAATGGGTGATCCAGAAAGTCGCCATCCAAAGAATGCTGGTTGGCTGGGCCCAACATCGTGGCAGGATAGCTCCTCGCAGGAGCGCGGCTCTCATCCCACCCGCCTATCAAATGATTATGGGCTGGGGATTCCCGCCTGTCTAGCTAAATCTGACCGAAATTTTATAGATTTACGCTCTGTTTCTGTATTCTGATGCTCTAGGCGGTGTTCTGCCGATCGCCCGTTTAAACACCGAACCAGAAAAAATAGCCAGAGTCGATCTATCTACATTCCTAGCCCAATCCTGAGAACTAGAAATAAAACTTAAAAAAAACCGAAAAGATATCATATTTACTAATTCTTTGATGATTGTGAAGGTAGGATATCGAGTTTTCGCGATCGGTTATTATTGAAAACAAGCCGGAGTTTAGTTTCTGAAGGTAGCTTAAAAAGGCAGCTTTAAAATGGAAACTAAATTTTTTTCAAAGCTCAACAAACTAGGTGGTGCAATATGGCTGTTCTACAACTGGAAGACGGTAGCATATATACAAATATCGGGGCAATTGCCAGTCAACTGGCTGTTTTAAATATTGAGATCGATCGCCTGCCAACAAACGAAAATCCTACGATTCAAGAACTACTAGCTCAAGACATTCTGAATGTCACGGAAAAACAGCAGATTCTTACAGCATTTAAAACCGAGTTTGCCTACTTCAAGCGTGTCAGCGGATGTCAGTGGTGCGACTTAAAAGTCCTGCACCCAGGTTCTCAGCAAATTTATGCGCTGATGACTCAAAGCAATCGCACTCACACCCACGCAGATGCAGAAGTTATTCACATTTTAGCTGGGGAATGTGTTTTTGGTTTTGTGTATGCTAACGGCTCTCAGATACAGTTAATGCTGCAAGCAGCAGAGTACATTAAAGTGCCCGCTAATACCGAACATTGGTTTTATCTCACTCCATTGCTGTATTTGAAAGCCGTACAGTATTACACCACTGCTCAAGGCTGGGTGCCTGAGTATACTAACAGGAAAGTGACAATTCAAAATTAAGTTAGGACTTACGCAGAAATACCAAAGAAAACCAAAGAAACCGCGTTTTTACCATTTCTGCGTGGTGTAAGCAAAGCACAGCGGATTTAAGCCCCCACCTTTAGGTGGATTGTTTTTAGGCAGGGGCTTAAATCCCCTGCCTAAAAACTTCGCACTCAACTGTCAACTGTCAACTGTCAACTGTTAAGCGTCTTCTCAATTAGGCGGGGCGGGTTTATTTATTTCTTGAGTTAGATTCAAATATTTTTCGTAAAACCAGCCCCTACAGCATCAAAAACTATGCACAACACAAGCTACCGGGAACGAGATCACTTATTAGCCAATTCTGGACAGTAGTAATTCGAGGCAAGGGTGACACTAATATCGGTATCGGCGAGAAAACTTTCTTTAGCAATGGGATTTTCTATGCTAGCAGCTTGCCCGATCGCCCTTAATTTAATTTCCGGCAGAGAAACTCCCGATTTTGCTTCCGCACACATTCTTTTAGCCGCCGCAATTTTTTGACTGGGCCCACTTTGGACTGCTTGCAGTAAAGCGTTTGTGGCGTCTGGAGAATAGCTTTTTGCTAAGCGTTTGTAGTCTTCGATAAATTTCCCATCGTCTCCTGTCAGCTTAATTCCCGATTCTTGGGGCGTGCACAACTGGTTTAAGTTGATTACTTCTCCCGCCGAGTTGACTAGAAAGCATCCTTCGCGCTCTTGGGCGATCGCACTTTTATTGTTGCTGGCTATGAGTTGAATGAACATGACAGCTATGGTAGCAGTTAAACGTAAGCGATTTAGCATGATACTGAACTCCTTTTTGTTTTTTTAACTGTGTATCGACGCCGAGTAAATTAAGTAAGCATTTTGTTGTCAAGGGATGACTTGACTAACAGTAGGCATCCGCCTTGGGTGATTGACGAATGAGTGGAACCAGGAAGCGATCGAATATAATCACCTTGATAACAAACTTCTCCTTCCACAACTAAATCTCCTTCTAACATGAATATTTCTTCTACTCCGCCGTGTCGGTGTAGGGGAAATTCAATTCCAGGTTCCAGGCGGAGCAAGCAGGTAATTTCGCGCTTTTCTTTGTCAGTAAATAGTCTACCAATCGAGATACCAGTAACTCCGAAAGATTTCCATTTGACATCGTGCGATCGGCGGACAAACTGCCGCGACTTAGTATTTGGAGATGGCTCAGAAACTGGTTCTGAACTAACTTCCTCGGCGGGAGTTTGGGAAAGTTCGGCAATCCGCTGGAAGAGGCGGTTTTTGAGATCGGGTGCGACTGAAACAGGAGGAATTGTGTAGGCGATCGCAGCAATTGCGGCTTCAAAAGCATCTAATTCACTTTGAAGTTCTGGAGACTGTTTCAATTTATTTTCAAGTTCGCGACTTTCTGACTCGTCGATGGTATCGAGAGCCTGAATAGCTGCAAGGATATTAAATTCCTCATCTGGCATCATTTCCATCAGTTTTTTGGGATTAATTTTAATCCACGTAGATCGATTGTAGAATTGATATTTTAGATTTTAGATTGGTCTGTTGTCATAGGACTAAAGATAGAAGATAAGAATCGCAAAAAACTTAAAGTCTGTTTTTATGCAATCTAAAGTATTTCACTCAAAGCTTGGCGCAATTTAGAAATACCCAACCTGATTCGGGTTTTGATCGTGCCTGTTGGAATGCCAGTTTTGGTCGCGATTGCAGCACAAGTCAATCCTTGATAGTAGGCTAGTTCGATCGCCTGTCGTTGTTCTGCTGGCAGTTTTTCTAGGGCTGTTTTGATTTGTTCGCTACGTTCTTTGAACATAGCATCTTCCATCGGTTCTGCAAGGTCGGAAGTGGATATTTTAGCATCTTCCATACAAGCTTGAGCAGCCCGGGATGTTCGCTGCAAAACTCGGAATCGATCGATCGCCCGACTGCGGGTAAGCATAAACAACCAGGTGTCTACTCGGCTACGAGAAATATCGTAACTTGCTGTTTTTTGCCAAATTTGGGAAAAAACATCGAGTACCACTTCTTCAGACTCCTCTACCGAACCCAGAATTTTGTAAGCTAGAGCGTAACTTGCACGACCATAGCGATCGTATAGTTTAGCTAATGCTGTTTCGTCTTTCTGAGCAATTTGCACTAATAGCAGCGATTCATCGCCTAACTTCTGGCCTGTCATCTCAGTGTACCGAAAAAAATTTGTTTTGACTGCACAGATCCAAAATTAAAGATTCAGCGTATACAACTATAGAACCCAAACATAATTGTAAGTTTGAAGTTGAAAATACAAGCTGGAGTATGTCTTTTGGGCTAATTTTGCTGTGACTGGAATTATAAATATTTCAGATCATCTTGAAGTCTACCACCTAAATCTATCGATTTTACATAACTTAATTTTTTTGCAGAGATCCAAAATCATAAAACCTTCGTATACCAATTCAGAGAGAGAATATTCTGTGACAGCCAAAAAGACCAATCGGTTTCAAGCTATCAATTTGACCTTATATCGTCTCCAGTCGATCGACCACAATCAAATTGGTTTGTAATGAGGACTTTAGTCCGCAAATTTTTCCAGGACTAAAGTCCCAACGATCAAACCTTGATTGCTGGTAATGTGATTTGACATTTTTGTAAAAATATCATAGCAATACAGGTGCTAACTATGAAACTTACCAAAAAAATTCGGCGAACCATACTAGCGGTTGAAGTAGCTCTAATTGCCGTCCTAACTCCAGGAATAATTGCAGCATCTGACCACGATGACGGCGAAGTAGATATCAAAGGTCGCACTGTCAATTTAACTGACCTGTACGTATATCGCGAAAAAGATCAAAATTCTGGTGCTGCGGACGGGGATTTAGTATTTACCATGAATTCAAATCCCAGGTCAGTAGCCCGCTATCAATATTATTTCAGCACTACAGCCCTCTACCAATTTCATATTACTCAAGTAGGTGATGTGAATTCTACACCTACTGGACGCGCCGATATTATCTTGCGATTTGCCTTCAGTCCGCCTAATAATCAAGGTATGCAAGCAGTGGCTATAACTGTGGTTCGTGGCGGCTCGGAAACAACTACTAAAACTACAGTTAATAACAGCCTAATTGCGACCACTCCGCTTAATTCTAATTCTGTTTTGAATACAGTACCTGTGGGCGGTTCTAACTTAACTGTATTTGCCGGTTTGCGGGAAGATCCGTTTTTCTTTGATGTGGAACAATTTTTCCGTGTTCGCGCTGGAGCTTTGGGAACAGGGGCGAAAGTAGGTTTTAAGGAGCCAAGTAAGGCGATCGACTTTGCTAAAGGTTATAACGTCAATACAATTGCTGTGCGGATTCCGAAAGCGTTTTTGCAAGCTGGAACTGGGGCGAATACTTTTGATGTTTGGTCAACTGTTTCTATCAGGGATGGAGTTGGCGGTTTTAAACAATTTGAGCGTTTGGCGAGACCTGCAATTAATGAGGGTTTGGTAGTTACTCCCGCGTTTATGGAGGCATTTAATAATATTTCTCCGAAATTAGATTTGAGCGCTGCTGCTGCTCCGGTGCGGCAGGAAGCTGTTGCTACTCTGAATGCTGTGGATCTTTTGGACGGTCAGGATAATGTCGATCCAAATGCGATCGCTGGAGCTTTCTTACCCGATGTGATGCGGATCGATACTACAAAGCCCAGCGGCTACGGTAGCGCGGCAAATACTCAAGGAAGTTTGATCGGAGGTCGAATGTTGATGGATGATGTTATTGATATCACTCTCGGAGCTTTGGTGGGTTCTCCGGTTGGCGATAATGTTTCTTATAACGGAACACCCGGAAATCCGGCTCAGGGACATAAGCCGTTAGAACCGAGTTTTCCTTATTTGGCTTTGCCGAATTAGTCAGTTGACAGTTGACAGTTACTTGTAGGGTGCGTCGCTATCGACAATCCTGAAAAAAAGAGCGACAATCTCAGAGCGACGCACCTTCTACAATCATTGAGGAAAAAAACCTAATAATTGTTGTGTAGCAAGACTTTTTTCAATGATATAAGGTGCGTCATGGGATAAAACCCAAGTTTTTAGTGCTAGATCCAAAAATGACGCACCCTACAATCTGGATGCAACTAGCACAATTCGTAAGGTGCGTCATGGGATAAAACCCAAGTTTTTAGTGATAGATCCAAAAATGACGCACCCTACAATATTATGACTACAATATTATGACTGCGAATAAATCACAAAAAACTAAATCGGATATTATCTGGTGTTTGCTGCTAATCGGACTGCCGATAGTGGGAATTGTCGCAGTTAATTTACTGCCGAATCTGCGTGAAATTTCAGATAAATTTGATAACAAAAGTCCTGCAAATCTCGATGCTAAGTATCGCTATCATTTCTCAGAAACTTTGAGAAATAATCCTAGTCAAAAGGAAGCATTTCAGCAAGAAATTGCTTTTTATCAGCAGCGGTTGGCTGTTGATTCAAAAAGCGGTTTGAACCGGGCTGCATTGGCTGGGGTTTATTTGAAAATGGCTCGCGCAACTGGTGAAGGCGGTTGGTTTTTGTTGGCAGAACAGGCGGCCCAAAGATCGATCGCCGATTTGCCTTTTGATAACAAAGGTGCGCTGTTAGTTTTGGCTAGAATTGCGGAAGCTAGACATGATTTTCCTACTGCTTTGCGGTTTGCTAAACAGGTGGGTTTTGATAATGAAGATGCGATCGCCATTTCAGTTACTTCTCACTTAGCAATGGGTAAAGTGAGTGAGGCAAGTATAGCCGCAGATGCCTTAGTTAACCGGATTCCTAACTTGGGTTCTCTCACTTTGAGAGCTTTAGTGAGAGAGTCTCAGGGCCGAGACG
>PVWI01000181.1 GCA_003003725.1 filamentous cyanobacterium Phorm 6
ATAAGTCAGAAGTTGGGATTCAACCAATTTTCAGTAAAACCTTTAATTATATCATAAAACTATTTTGCAAGAGGTCTTTTGTATTTAAAGTACCTAAAAGTTCTCTAGAACACTCAAACATTGTTGCCTTAGCTTACACGATATTATCTGCATTGATCCTGATTCCGATCGCTTGGGGTTTGAATCGCTATGTGCCATTTTTGCTGGGCTACAATGCTAAGAGAAAAAGTATCAATCAGTGAATGCTCGCATTTGTGCTGAAGACATTTATACTGAAATTAACTGGTTTTACTGATTTTATCGGGAAAAATCGATCGCCCGTCAGCCTACAATTAGTCGGTGCGATCGCTCTTTTGACCTATTTTTTGGGTTTGGTGAGCCACCAGGTGATGCTGGCTGCTCCAAGGGCGATCGCGCAACTCAATAAAAACGAGAATGCAAAGGGATGCAGGTGCATCACAACTGGGATTTGATGGTTTTGGACTGTCTCGAAGAGTTTGTCTGTACCGCTGGATGCTGCGATGCCGCCTGCTGCTAAACCTACGCCGATCGCCTGTATTTTACTTTCTAGGCGATCGTCTCGATCTTTCTCTCCGATCTCGCTTTTGCGGAGTGCGTCTTGGTTTGTGCGATCGTTCCTGGCTTGTTCTATTTCTACTATGCCGCGAATTGAGGCGATCGCCTGTTCGATTAAGCTGGTTCCGTGGCGGAAGTATCCTAAATCTCCTGCGATTTGCGATCGGAAATAAGGAGCAGTTTTTCTACTGAAATGATTTAATATAGATAGTTCTTCCTCGTCGCTTCCTAGTATATCACAAATTTTCGACAAAATGTCAGTGTAATTGTTAAGATTTAGGGCAATTGTATTGTCATAATCTTCGAGTTTTCGCAGCAGGCGAGTATAAGTTATGCCTTTGCTGAAGAGTTGCTTTAACTGTTCCTGAAATTCCAGCAATTGGGAGGGAGTTAATACAGTTCCTCGCGCAAATTGATCTTGCAAAACCTCCATATTTTTCTCAATGATGCGGTATTCGCGATCGAGTTCGTGGTAAATTTTGCGACTATCTTGAAAAACTTTGATGATTTTGTTGCGGTAAAATAGCAGGTCAAATATTTCTTCCTGGCAAGTATTCAAATCCTTGTCAGCTTGTTTTTCAGCAAGCAGCCAGACAAGCAAGTGGCGGTAATTTGCTATATCGGTAATTGAACCATATTCAAAAATTGGACTACCGAATAATTTACCCGAACGGTAGAATGGAGGTAGTGAATCACCTTGGAATAAAGCATCGCGACATTTATCGGCGAGGGGTTTGAGGGAATCTAAATTATCCGGCGAGTTTTCGGGAAGCCATGCGGTGATTAGGAGGGTTTGACCTAAAAAATTGTCATCGCCGTTGATAAGTAAAGCTTGATTTGGGTTGAATTCCTTGATTAAATCGACATCTTGATTATCCGCCGTGCCATCTTCCGGGCAACCTATATTTAAGCAGAAAGCATAGCTATCTTGAATTTGTAGCGGCTGGACAAAACCTTCTAGGGGTGGATTGCTGGTGAATCCCAGGACGACATTTGGCAGCAAATCGTTGCGGTAGCTGTGAGATTTTTTGGGAAAAACTAGATGTGGTGTTACCGTTTTATCCGTGAAGTTGGCGAGGATGTTGTCGCAGTGTTTCCACAGAGAATTATTGCTGCCCTTACTGTCATTGTGCAGTTGGAAAGCGTATAAATAAACATTAGGGGCAGAAATTTTATCACTCATATTATTGGCGCGGTGGCTAGGATTTGGGAATGTGTTTTTTGATGTTTTCGGGTAACTCTGGGTAGCGGTTTGATAATCTTTCGTTTTGTCCTTCTATTTTGGTGGGTTTCGGCTGGAGTTTTCTATCAGTTAAATTGATCTCATTTGTTATTTCAGGATAGTCTTCACACCAATTCCCAATGGCATCGGCTACTTCCTGATTGGATGAATCCGCCATCTGGGATATCGTGTTATTGAGATTTGCTAAAGCTTCAACAGCCCCGAATTGTTCAAATAATTCGGGTTTAGTTTCAAAGACTTGCAGGAAACCTGAAATAAACTTTTCGTCGTCTGTCATGGTTGATTTCTCTTTGAATTATAGTAAGGTTATCGTTTTCTAAATTTAGCACTAAGGTCAAAGAAACCGGGTTTCTTGCGAGAAATCTCAAGTGGAACAGAAAATCTAGGAAGAAACCCGGTTTCTGATACCAACGCTTATTGTCCAACCGCGCAGAAAGGCGCCCAGTACATCGGGGATTGGTAAGGTTGATAATCCTGTTTGAAACCGCGCCTGTATCTGTTTTGAATTTTCTCCTTGTGTGCGCTACTCAGCAACTCCGAGGCTGCTACCCATTTTAGCAAATCTCCGACGCTTAAATCCCGCAGCCACAACTGAGACTCCCGCAAAGCCACAGACACAGCGGGCCTACTTTCTGAACCCAAAAGCTCATAAAATTTTATCATTAAAATCGCGGTAGATACATCATTGACAGCCCACAAAGTGCTGAGTACACTCGTCGCCCCGGCATAGAAAAAACCGCTAGTCAATCCGATATACTCATCTGTTATATCCGTAGCATCGGTTAACGCTGTTTCGCAGGCAGAAAGGGCTACTAAACGGCACTTACTTAACTGCAAATCAAAGATTTCTGTCAGTGTCAGGCATTCTGCAATGTCGAAAGTTTCGCCTCGGCGGGAACGAATATAACGCTTTTCCTCGGAGGGAACCCCCCCAGCCCCCCTTGCTAAGGGGGGAGTTTCATTACCTCCAGTTTCCTCACTTACCAAGGGAAAATCCTCTCTTGTCTCGCCACTTAGCAAGGGGAAATCCTCTCTTGTCTCGCCACTTACTAAGGGGAAATCCTCTCTTTTCTCGCCACTTACCAAGGGGAAATCCTCTCCTGTCTCCCCCATTACCAAGGGGAAATCCTCTCTTGTCTCCCCCCTTACCAAGGGGGGATTAAGGGGGGTTATCTTTGCGCCAGCTAGGATTAATGCGGATTTTTCGGGATTGAGAAAGTCGAAGAAGCCGTGACAGGAAAAGTGGGCGATGTCGGCATTTTGCAAGCTGGTAATTTGTTGTTACAATCCTGCTTTGCTGGCGTTTTGCCGACTCAATATTTCGGCGGGATTGAAGGATTTGGCAATGGCTTCGACTTCGATGTCGGTGAAGTCTAAATCTTCTGTGGGGTTTTGGATGGCAAAAAATTTGCGGGGTGATGTGTCTTCTGCGCTAGCATTTACCCGCTGAGATAATTGCAAAAGTTGACAACTGGGTGTATATCTCACGCCGCCTGGGAAAAGTTCGAGAAGACATCCAGTTTCTACGGTTTTGTCGGCTTTTTGTCGGCTGCTGGTGAGGGCGTGTAGGGGGAATAGGTGCAAGTATCGGAAGGGAACTAATATTAGTTTTTGGCAGTTTTCGGGGAGGCGAGAAATTATTTCGTCGATGTGCAGAATCTCGGCTAATTTTTCCAGGCGGCTGTCTAGTTGGTTTTTCCAGTTGTCGTATTTTTCCTCATCTTTGATGTCGTCGAGATATTCCTGTTGTAACTCTTCTAATGCTTGCAAGTCTTGATAGGAAGATTGCCAGACATCCGGTTGAGGAGAGTCGCGGGTAATAATGAAAACTTTAAAGTCGTTGTAGGTAATGTACCATTCTAAAATTGCTTCGTTTTCAGCTAGCAGGCTGCGAATTTCTGCAAAACTAATCCGCTGTACTTGGCTGGGGAGGCTGCGGGCTTTGTGAAACAATTCTACGAGGTTTCGGGTTTTGCTGCGTTCGACGTATTCTAGGGCGGTGGTGGAGTTTTCCATTTGTAGGCAAACTTCTACCATTGACTGATAAAGTTTATTCCATTCTTCAGCTAATTTCTGTCTGTCTGCTTCGCCGCCGATAATGATTTCACTCCGCATTAATTCGACTGTCTCGATGGCAGAGTTAAAGGTATTGTAGGCTTCTGGGAGTTGGAAATTATTCTGGTAGGTAAATCCGAGATTATATAAAGTCTGAGCATTATCTATGGGAAATGCGTCGCGGGTGCGAACTTCCAAGGATGCCTCAAAAGCTGCGATCGCCAGTTCCAAATTCTCAGCTTTTCCCCCTCTGATTCTGTTGCGGTAGGCAGCCCCCAAATTATTTTGATTCGTTGCCCATTCAAAGGGAAATGCGTCGCGGGTGTAAACTTCCAAGGATGCCTCAAAAGCTGCGATCGCCAATTCCAGATTCTCGGCTTTTTCCCTTCTGATTCTGTTGTGGTAGGCATTCGCCAAATTATTTTGACTCCTTGCCCAGTCTTCGGGAAATGCGTCGGGGGTGTAAACTTCCAAGGATGCCTCAAAAGCTGCGATCGCCAATTCCATATTCTCTGCTTTTTCCCCTCTGATTCTGTAGTGGTACGCCATCCCCAAATTATTTTGACACGTTGCCCAGTCAAAGGGAAATGCGTCGCGAGTCCAAACTTCCAAGGATGCCTCATAAGCTGCGATCGCCAATTCCATATTCTCGGCTTTTTCCCCTCTGATTCTGTAGTGGTACGCACTCGCCAAATTATTTTGACACGTTGCCCAGTCAAAGGGAAATGCGTCGCGGGTGCGAACTTCCAAGGATGCCTCACAAGCTGCGATCGCCAATTCCAGATTCTCGGCTTTTTCCCCTCTGATTCTGTAGAGGTACGCACTCGCCAAATTATTTTGACTCCCTGCCCAGTCTTCGGGAAATGCGTCGCGGGTGCGAACTTCCAAGGATGCCTCAAAAGCTGCGATCGCCAATTCCAGATTCTCGGCTTTTTCCCCTCTGATTCTGTTGTGGTAATCACTTCCCAGACTGTTTTGAAACCTGGCCCACTTTTCTGGATACGTTTCGCGGGTGACAACAGTTAATCCTATCTCCAGACAAGCAATAGCCACCTCTAAATTACTTGCCCGACTACCTTGCCGAAGATTTTTAAAACTAATATTCAAACCGTATAAAATATTAGCACAATTATATGCTTCTTCTGCATCCAAAGTTGCCAGACTTTCAGTTGCCCATTCTCGCAAATATTGGGCAAAACCATCATCTATTAATTCTAGGTTAGCTTGCAGAATCTCGATTTCTTCCTCGCTGGGACAGGTGAGGAGAGAATCAATCAGATTTTGATAGGCTTCGTGGCGTTCTTCGTTCATTGCTTACAACCCATGTTTTTAGAATTTTACATTCTTTGTCGGGGAAAAACAAGGGGGAAACCCGACTTGCTGAATCGTCTGGAGTCGTTGGAGTGTGCGTCATACCTCAATACGGTTTACTTAAGACTATTTATGCCCCGGAGATCCCCCTAAATCCCCCTTAAGAAGGGGGACTTTAAGAGCTTTCTTATCCCCCCCTTATTAAGGGGGGTTAGGGGGGATCTGTCTTAACTTAACCGTATTGTGTCATAAGCTGCTACGCCACTATGTCGTATAATATAGATACAAGATAAGTAAGCGATCGCCATAATGAATCTATTCGGAATGGGCCCGGTCTCATTCAAACAAATCTCGATGATTTGCGATGGGCAAAAAACAAGAGGAAACTAAAATGATTTCACAAACTTTAGTAGAAATTGAACGTTCTATTAGTTCCCTGTCGATAGAAGAACAACTTTGGCTGCTGGAACGTATCGCTTGCCGAGTGCGGGAGAAAACTTACATAGCTAATAAACTCGCTAATGCTAAATACCTGGAAGCAGAGATAGCAGAGATGGCAAACGATCCAGATATTCAAGTTGAGATTGCTGCTATCAATCAAGAGTTCATTCTGGCAGAAATGGATGGTTTAGAAGCGCTATGAGCATTCAGCGAGGGAAAATTTATTTTGTCAATCTTAACCCAGTTCATGGAAGAGAACAAGCTGGAATGCGACCTGTTTTGGTGCTTTCCATTGATACTATTAACCAGTCACCCTTAGTTGTTACTGTCATTGTCGGCACTAAAGGAACTAATATTCACCGCGAATATAGAACAAATGTGCGTGTTTCTGCGTCTGAAAGTGGTTTGGAAATAGAAACAGTTTTCCTCTGTTTTCAGATTCGATCTTTGGATAAAGAGCGATTTCCTATGGATTCAGCAGGGGAACTTTCCGCAGAAAAAATGTTAGAAGTTGAATCGGCGGTTCGTTACTGTTTTGGTTTATAAAAATTTGGAGTGTTTAATTGATATTAGCGATATTTAGTTAAAATTTGGAGTTTATCGTTGATTTTCATAATCTCTGAAAGCTGCTGCTAGTTCCAGACTAGAAAGTGCGATCGCGCTTTCATGCCATTCATGGATTACAATCTCGATCGCACTCCACGCCCCAGGTTCCGATTCCGCAAGTCGGTAAGCTTTTTCTAATTCAGCAATCAATTCGCACAGTTCATCTGAGTCAAATACTGTCAGCCACTGATAGGGATGTTCAGAACTAATCGCTTCTCCCAATCGCAGCCGGTAAGCAGCCGCCGTCACCTCAAATACAGTCAAAGAAAGCGTTGCAGCTTTTACCCACAGCGCCATCTCCTCGCGCCGCAGCAAAGCAAAATGTTGGTCGTTGCGAGTAATGGTAACAGGGTGTTCCATCGCTAAATCGAGAACTCGCCCCGGTTGTTGGTTCAATTCGGTTGCGGTGATTAATTCATCGCCGTAAACAAGGCGCGAAGATTCATTTAGCATAGTTTTTGCGCCGATTTGTGATTCGGAATGCTTGTCAATCTATGTATTGATTATAGACGTAATTAGACTCGGCGGTTGAAACCGCGTCTACATAAACAAAGATTAGACTCGGCGGTTGAAACCGCGTCTATACAAACACTCACGCGCCTTCGCGGGTTGAAGAGTGTGCGGTTTCAACCGCCGTCTCAAAATAACTAATGACTAATTACAAATCTGTCATTAACCTTGCCTTCCGCAACACAAATGTCAGCACTGTTTCTTGACCAGTAATAATATCAGCCCTGCCATCCATTCCCGATTGAATCGCATATTGACGCGGCTCATTTGTTTGGGAACCTCCCAAAAAATTGCCGCTAGCAGACTCGATTCTGGTTAGATAAGTTTTATCGGGTTTAATCGAAACTTCATAATAAGAACCACCTGAATTATTAGCAGGATTTTGAGGGGCGATCGCATCTGGAGCAATTTCGCTGACAGTACCTTTCAATGTGCCGTAGTCGGGGAAAGGCAAAGCAGAAATTCTCATTTGTACGGGTTGGCCGATTTGGATGCGGGCGATGTCTTGGGATGTTACTTTGGCTTTGACTACCAGGGGTACGTCGCTGGGGACGATTTGGGCGATCGCACTTCCTGCTTGCACTGTTTGACCGGCATTGCGTACTTCTAATTTGAAAATTGTACCATCAGCGGGTGCGCGGATTACGCTATTTTCGAGTTTTGACTCAATTTGATTTAGCTGTTTTTTAGCTTGAAATAATTGTTGTTGAATGGTCGATCGCTTGACGAGCAAAACCCGCCGACTTCTACCCAGTTTCTCGGCAACATCCGGCAGCGATGCGGCGATTTTGACTAAAGCGGATTCGACTAATTCTTGTTGGGCAGAATTCCCACTTTGGATGCTTTGAAATTGGGCGCTGGCTAAAATTTGATTTTCTAAGTCCCGCAGTTGCTGGTTGATTTGCTGTGCTCCTGTTTGAGACTGATTAACTATTTCTTGGAATTGCTTTTTTTGAGCGCCCAAACGCGAAGCGTCTACAACTGCGATCGCATCTCCGGCTTTGACTATCTGATTTTCGCTGACAGCAATGCTTTCGACGTTTCCTTCGGTGGCGGCTTGCACGACGCGCACTTCTCCGGCTGGACGGACGATCGCGTCTGCTTTGACTGTAGCACTGTATTTGGTGACGCTTGCAAGGGCGATCGCCCCGCCAAAGGTCGCCACCATCAAAATTCCCCCCAAAGTCGTCCAGCGGCTGACAGGGGGCAAAAACTGGTCGTTATCAAAGGTTTCTGCGGGTGTGGGTTCGGGAGTGCGAGGCATGGCGGCTACAGGGGGTGAGGGTTCGAGGGGAAGAATGTTGAGTTTTGATTTTTGAGTTGGGGAAAGGGAGAGAGCGATCGCCTATTTCTTTCGTCACATTTATTTTCTGCTTTCCGGACACCAAGCATAGGTTTAGAAATATCAATCAAAATTCACAGGGTCAAGGTCAAAATCCGCACAGCTTTGCAGTCCTCACCCGGAAATCTCCCCAAACATCAAGAATGGTGGAGCCAGCGGGCAAAAGTCAGGAAATTAGAGAGTTTCAGCAATGATTTCTGGCGCTGTTACCCGGTTTTTCTGGGATCTGTACGTAAGTAAGTACATCGGTATTAATAGGAGTTCCTTATGTCGGACAATCAACACAATTCACTCTTCACCGAACTAACGGATCGAGAATCGGGGACTGTCAGCGGTGGCAGCATTACCAACGGTTTCAGCAGTTCTAACAGCAACAGCGACACCAATAACAGCAGTAGCAATGGCGTCAATACGCTGTTTTTCCTGCCACAGCCCAGCCAGATTTTCCTTTACGATCCGATTCGCGATCGCCCTTACAAAACCCTAGTGGTTTAGATAAATGAGTCAGGTAGTGCGATCGGATAAATTGTGAAAACTTCTCAGTAATATTCCGGAAATCGCACAGCACTTGAAGAACTATGAGTTAGTAATTACACGAGACTATATAAATTTTATAAAATTTCTAGTTCTCGTTCAATGTTATCAAGTTAAATGGAGTCAAATCGTCATGAAAGAAACAAAGGACAACGCACTGTTTGCTGAACTCACCCCTGAAGAATCAGCTAGCGTCAATGGCGGTCACTATTATGCCAATAATCGCTACAACAGTCACCATACTCAACGCCGCAGTTGGGTAGTGTACCGCCAGAATTGCGACGGTTCCTTCAGAAGAGTAGTCCGCTACGGCTACTCATAAAGTTTAGGGCTGTGAATTCAGCTCTCTAACTGTCGATCGAGAAAGCACCCATAATTTCATGGTGCTTTATTTAAGCGAGGCTGTAGAAATTTTAAATAATTTCTAGTTTCTGTTAAAAACTTTTAACCTTTCAAGGAGTCAAATCATGCAAGAAATTAAGGAAAACTCACTGTTTGCTGAACTCACCCCTGAAGAATCAGCTAGCGTCAATGGCGGCCACTACTACGATCGTTGTCAGCGTCGTCGGCGCAGTTGGGTTGTATACCGCCGGAATTGCGACGGTTCCTTCAGAAGAGTAGTCCGCTACGCCTACTACTAAAGTTTACTGCTCTCAATTGAGCTCTATAACTGTGGAGCAAAAAAGCACCCATAACTTTATGGGTGCTTTTGCTGATTGGCTAGTTGGTGATGAGTAATGTTCATTATGCTCTACCCATTATTCATTTTACAAAATGTTAAAGAACATCCCCTTGATCGGCAAAATGCCATTATTCGGACAAGTTAATAGGTTTAAGAAATATCAGGTTGTACTCCAGCAAAGCGAAGAAGATTGTGGGGCAGCTTGTTTGGCTTCGATCGCGAAATTTTACGGACAGAATTTTACTATTAGTCGCTTGCGAGAATGTGCGGGTACTGGTCAAAAGGGGACGACTTTACTAGGCTTGAAACAGGGGGCTGAGGCGATCGGCTTTAATGCTCGATCCGTGCGAGCAGCCGCTGCTATTTTAGACAAAATTGACGAAGCACCTTTACCGGCAATTATTCACTGGAGCGGGTATCACTGGGTTGTTTTGTACGGAAAACAGGGCGAAAAATATGCGATCGGCGATCCGGCTGTCGGTATGCGCTATGTTTCTAAAGAAGAATTAGCAGCAGGTTGGACAGATTGGCTGTGCTTGCTAGTAGACCCAGATCCAGAGCGATTTTTTGCCGAAGCAGACGGTCAACCGCCCGCCAATTCCTTACAAAAATGGATGCGCCGGGTTGGGATTTACCGCCACATTTTAATCGAAGCATTGTTGCTGAATGTGGTGTTGGGTTTGCTGTCGATTTCGTCACCTTTTTTAGTTCAACTGCTCACCGACGACATCCTGGTGCGGGGCGACACGCAACTTTTGGCAAGTGTGGCAATCGCAGTTATAATTATGAATTTTTTTAGCAGCAGTTTAGGATTAGTTGAGTCAAACTTAATTGCTCAATTTTCCCAGCGTTTAGAGTTGGGATTGGTGATGGAGTTTGGGCGCAAATTTCTGCGCTTGCCTTTGAGCTTTTACGAAACCAGACGCAGCGGCGAAATCGTCAGTAGATTACAAGATATCCAAGAAATCAATAAATTAGTTTCTCAAGTAGCTATCAGCTTGCCCAGTCAATTTTTTATAGCTGTAGTTTCTTGTATTTTTATGTTGTTTTACAGCACGCAACTAACGTTGGCTGCTACAGCGATCGCTGTATTGATGACTGCATCTACAGTTGTGTTTCTGCCCGCACTGCAGCAAAAAACGCGGTCTCTCTTTGTGCTGGAAGCAGAAACTCAAGGCGTTTTAGTCGAAACGTTTAAAGGCGCGCTGACTGTAAAAACTACTGGCAGCGCCCAGCAACTTTGGGAGGAATTTCAAAGCCGCTTCGGTCGCTTAGCAAATCTCACTTTCCGCACTACACAAATTGGCATTCTCAATAATATTTTTTCTGGTTTTATTGCTTCTGCGGGCGGCATTACTTTGCTGTGGTTGGGCAGCGGTTTGGTGATTGACAAGGTATTGAGTATCGGTCAGTTGCTGGCGTTTATTAGTATGAATCAAAACGTTACTACTTGGGTGACTTCTTTAGTCGGATTTAGTGATGAAATGACTCGCGTTAAGACAGCAACTCAACGGCTTTCAGAAGTGATTGATGCTGCACCGGAAACTAAGAACGATAGTAATAAACCTGCGGTCACGATTCAAGGTCGCGATGAGATTGTTTGCAAGAATGTGAATTTTCACTATCCCGGTAGACTTGACTTGCTGGAAAATTTTTCTGTGACGTTTCCTGGGGGTCAAGCAATTGCTTTGATCGGCTATTCCGGCTGCGGAAAAAGCACGCTTGCTAAGGTGATTGCTGGTTTGTATCCGCTGCAATCGGGTAATGTGAGAATTGGCGGTTACAATTTGCAAGATTTGTCTCTCGATTGTCTCAGACAGCAGGTGGTTCTTGTTCCCCAAGAAGCGCATTTCTGGAGCCGTTCGATTCTCGATAATTTTTATTTGGGCAGTCCTGATGTCAGCTTTGAACAGATTGTGAGAGTTTGCAAAATTGCGGGGGCGGATGAATTTATTAGCCAATTACCGGATAAATATCAAACGGTTTTAGGGGAGTTTGGAGCGAATATTTCTGGGGGACAAAGACAGAGATTGGCGATCGCCCGTGCTATTCTCAACAACCCGCCCGTATTGATTCTAGACGAATCTACCGCAGGGCTAGACCCCGCCAGCGAGGCGGAAGTTTTGGAAAATTTGTTGATGTACCGGCATGGGAAAACTACGATTTTTATCAGTCACAGGCCGCGAGTGATCGATCGCGCCGATTGGATTATTATGTTAGAACGCGGTAGGTTGAAAGTGCAAGGATCTGCTGCAAAATTGCGATCGATTCCCGGAGATCATTTAGAGTTTTTGCATCCTTAAAAATTTGTAGTTAGTTGAGAATCAATACGGTTCAATAAGATAAGACGGCGGTTGAAACCGCGCCTATACAAACGAAGTCCGCCTCCGCGGACTGAAGAGAATAAGGTAATTTTAACCGCACACTCTTCATCTTCAACCCGCGGAGGCGGGTTTGGTTTGTATAGACGCGGTTTCTAACTGCCGGGTATTTTATCTTCAACCCGCGGAGGCGGGTTTGGTTTGTATAGACGCGGTTTCTAACTGCCGGGTATTTTATCTCACCGCCCGGTATTCTTAGTTAATGAACCCGACAAACCAAAGGAATAGCCTCATGATTTTCCAACACCAAACCGTACTCCAAACCCTCAACAACCGCCTGACAAGAAGCATCCAAAATATTAGTAGAAACCCCCACAGTTGTCCACCGCTGCTGGCGGTTGCTCGATTCCAATAAAACGCGAGTTTTAGCACCAGTACCCGCACCGGAATCCAGAATTCGCACCTTGTAATCTGTCAGATAAAAATGCGCTATCGCCGGATAAAAATTCACCAAAGCTTTCCGCAAAGCCGCATCCAAAGCCGAAACCGGGCCGTTTCCTTCTGCACATTCCAGAATATTTGTACCGTTTACTGATAATTTCACCGTTGCTAAAGCCGTACAATCTTCGCCAACCTTATCGCAGTGCACTTGAAATCCCTTAATTTCAAACCACCGCTGGCGCTGTGACAAAGCCTCCCGCATCAACAATTCAAAAGACGCCTCAGCACCCTCAAATTGATATCCCTGACTTTCTAAATCTTTCAATTTTTCCAAAATTTGGCGACACGCAGGATTTTTGCGATCGAGCTCAATCCCAAAAGTCTTAGCCTTCGCCAAAACATTGCTCAAACCAGCTTGATCCGAAATCACAATGCGCCGGATATTGCCGATTTTTTCCGGTTCCAAATGTTCGTAAGTTAACGGATTCTTTTCAACAGCCGATACGTGAATTCCGCCCTTGTGAGCAAAAGCCGAAAGGCCGACAAAAGGAGCATGATCATCGGGAGCAAGGTTGACAATTTCGCTGATCGATCGACTGACTTGAGTTAATTTAACTAATTGTTCGTTTTGAATGCAATCATAACCCAATTTGAGCTGAAAGTTAGGAATTAAAGAACACAAATCGGCATTACGGCAGCGTTCGCCGTAACCGTTAATAGTTCCCTGCACCATCGTCACGCCTTCCTGCACAGCAGCTAAAGCATTAGCAACCGCAACTCCAGAGTCATTGTG
>PVWI01000182.1 GCA_003003725.1 filamentous cyanobacterium Phorm 6
GGTTAAAACCGCCCGTGTCGCTTACATCTCAGGTCTAAAGACTCTGAGTTTTCCGCTTTACGACCATCTTTTATAAAGCTCATGCGACCGATCGACTGAAGTTTGTCCCGATGGCGCGCCAGGAAGTCCCAGTAGAAAAAATTGAACGGACACGCATTGTCGCCCGATCGTACTTGGCGATCGAACTTGCACCCCCGACAATAATCGCTCATCTTATTGATGTAATTCGCAGACGCAGCATAGGGTTTCGACGCCAACACACCCCCATCAGCAAACAAACCCATACCCAGCACATTAGTCTGCATTACCCAGTCGTAAGCATCAATAAACGCACTGTGGAACCAGTTTTCTAGCTCCTGGGGCGAGATTCCCGCAATTAGACCAAAATTGCTCAAAATCATCAACCGCTGGATGTGGTGCGCCCAAGCGCTGTCTTCGACTTGAGTTAAAACTTGATGCAAACAGTTCATATCAGTTTTGCTAGCGTCCCAAAAAAACTCCGGCAGCGGCTGAGTGTGGTTGAACCAATTCTTCTGAAAATAATCAGCATCCACATAAAAATACACGCCGCGAATGTATTCTCGCCAGCCGAGAATTTGCCGAATAAAACCTTCGACACCATTTAAATCTAAATCATTGTCGAGGTAGGCTGTTTCGGCGGCTTGAATAACTTCTAAAGGATGCAGCAAGCCCAGATTGAGATAGGGAGAAATCAGGGAATGCCACATTGTTTCCTCACCCGTTACCATCGCATCTTGATAAGGGCCAAAAGTTGGCAGACGCTGTTCGATGAAATTATCTAATACTTGCAATGCTTGCTCTCGCGTCACCCCCCAGCGAAAAGGTTCAACATCTCCGTAAGTTGGGAAAGATAGAGATTTAACTTGTTCGATAACTTCTTGAGTTATGGCATCCGGCTCAAACCAGAGAGCTTTTGGTGTATTCAGTTTGCCTTTTGGTGGCTGGCGATTTTCTTTATCAAAATTCCACTTGCCTCCGACTGGTTTCTTGCCATCCATTAAAACTTGGAAACGTTTGCGACTGGCTCGATAGAAGTCTTCCATCAACAAACGTTTGCGGCTTGATGCCCAATCTTTGAACTCTGTTGCTGTCCACAAAAATTGATTGTTGGGAATTAAAGTTATTTTGCAGGGAAGTTGCAAGTTTTGAACAAGCTGTAAAAAAGGGCGATCGTTCGGCGCCATCACCCGCAATTCGGTTATTTTCTGAACTTCAATCCAAGCTTTAAGAGGTGTTTCAAAGTCGCCAGATGTTGTGTAAGTGACTTGGCAGCCTGCGCCGCGCAATTCTTCAGCAAAGTGTCGCATTGCCGACCAAATTAATACTAATTTTTGTCGGTGGTAGGGACGCTCTTGAACGTGCTGCCAAGATTCAATTAAAATTACGGGTAGGGAAGATTTATCATCCGCACTGGCTATAGCAGCTTGGTTCTGCCAAAGTTGATCGCCCAATATCCAAATACCAATACTCATTTTATTTTTTTTACTCTGAAATTTTGCTTTTGCTTTTCATGATGGTTGGTTGTCACTTCAGGAAACTTTATTCGCTGAAAATTTACAACTCAAAAATCATATCTTTTTAGATTTTTCCTAGAACTTACTTGAGCATAACATTGATTTTCAAAGATAGGGATATCGATAAGCAAATTTCAATTTAATGTGGGTATATCCTTCAAATATTAATAGTTTACTCAGCGTCTCTACAAAAAAAATTAACCAGGGGATATCAAATAAGGAATGAGAATTAAATAAATTACAATTTGATGATTCTTGTGGGATGTCCCGCCCATCCCACAAACTTGTGTAAATTATTTAATTTGCGATTCTAAGCATGATGATATCTGCGACGGTTGTTTGTGTAATAATGCGTATAATTGCTGGAGTTTTTTTTCATCGATTAAGGTAGGGCGACTATTGCCGAGACCGCAATTTTAAGAAAATTTTACGAAGCGTGGGTGCACTGTTTGGGGCAATGTTCGCCACCTGCTGGGTTGTGAGAGTCGATCGACGACTCGATCGTCTCAATGTTTGACAGGTCAATTGTTGTCGCTGAATCAATCGGATGTCAAAATAAATCTTCACAGGGTGCAAAATCTCGAATCGCCCATTTGACGAGGCATCTCTCGAAGGCATTCGCCAAGAAAAAGCCCGAAACAGAACTTTTGGCTTTTTGTCTCAAACCCCAGATCCCATCCACGCGATTCTAGCTTCAACCAAGTCCGGTCTGTCCACCCGAGGCTTTTTTAGGGCTGTTCGATTTTGCAGGGCAAGCGATGGCGTGGAACTCGATCGCCAGATTGAGGAGAGAAGTGTGACTGAAATCACAGGCATTTGCCAAATAAATTGCAGATCATTTTTAAGTCAAGACACTTAGGATCAAAATTAATACAGTATTAATACAGTGGCTTCTATAATTGTGTTTAAATGTTGTTTTGAAGCTGTGTTGTCCCGTCAGCAGAGCGCTCTAGACAAATTCGCGCTTTCAGTCTGCTTTGATTGCAGTATGGTCGCTGTTGGATGTTGCACCTTAATTTAGTTAGATATGTCCTATGGTTAAGTTAGGTCAATCCTCCTTTCGGCGTATTTTACTGTCGCGGATTTTGTTGCTCAGCGTGCCTGTTCTACTGGTGGGGGAGTATGTTACCTATCGCAAGGCACGATCGACACTTCTGGAAACGGCTCGTCAAAACTTGACAGAAAGTGCAGTCAGAAAAGCAGAAACTATTGAACAGTGGTCGAAATCGCTGAAGTCGAATCTGATCGGCGCTTCGGAAAACTCGATGTTGCAGTCTGTAAATCCCAAGGATTATCAAAAGTTTATCGCGCAATTAGGGCAGCGGTTGCCAGCTCAGGTTGATTGCTTGCAATTGACTAATTTACAGACAAATCAAGTGATAGCCAGCACTTGCGGACAGCAGCCGATTCAGTCGTTGCCTGCCAATTTTTGGGCACCAGTGCAGCAGCAGCAAACACTGCTAGACGAGAAGAGCGTTTACATCAGTCTGTCGTGGCCGAATCAGCGAAAGCCGAAAACAAACGGCGAGAAGATGACTTTGGGTGAGGAGGATTTTTCAGGTGCGACTAAAGAAACCCGCGACAGCCAAGTCAGTTTGGTGTTGAGCGCTCCTGTTTACATTCGTCGCGGCAACAGCCGACAGTTGAGTTATGCTTTGAGTTTGCAGTCGGCCCTGCCGGTGCAAACCAGCGCTCCCAAGGGTTCTCTAGCAGGCTACACGGTGGCGATCGACCAAGATGGGACGATTTTGGCGCACCCGAATATCAACCGCGTCGGCCGCAATATTGACGCGGAGGCAGATGCCGATCGACTAAAAAGTATTGTCAGAAGGGCGATCGCCGGCGGACAAGCTTTTCTCCACCTATTTTCCTTTGAAAGAAATGGCGTAGAATTGCTAGCAGGATACGCTGCCATCCCCAGCCCTTTAACGAAAAAAGAGAACACTAAATGGATTATTTTAGCTGTCTCTCGTTTAGATTACGCTCTCTCAGGCTTAGAAGAAATTCAGCAAGTTTTATTTAATTTAATCATCGGTTTAGTTGCGGCTAGTGTCGTCGCGACTTTATACCTGTCTCGCGACTTGGCGCGTCCTTTGGAAAAACTGAGAGACTACGCGCTGAAAGTTGATACAGAAGCACCGCAAGCCGTGCCGCAAAATTTCCAAATAAGAGAATTCAATCAACTATCAGAAGCACTCAACAGCATGGTGCAGCGCCTCAGATCCTGGGCTAGAGAATTGGAAGTCGCAACCAAGGAAGCGCAAGTTGCTAATCAGTTGAAAAATGAATTCCTCGGCAATATTTCTCACGAATTGAGAACGCCACTCAACGGGATTATTGGTTTTATTCAAATTGTGCGGGACGGCTACTGCGATGACCGAGATGAAGAGATGGAATTCTTGCAGCGTGCCCACGACTCGTCAATGCAATTGCTGAATATTATTAATGATATTTTGGACATTGCTAAAATAGAAGCTGGCACATTCTCCTTGATGTTAGAAGTAGTTGATATTACTCAGGTACTTGAAGACGCGATTGATTTGCAAGCACCTCAAATTGAGGAAAAAGGTTTGAAGTTAAGCTTGCCAGAACCTCACGATCCGATTATTGTTAATGCCGATCCAGAGAAGCTAAAACAGGTTTTTTTAAACGTGTTGAGCAATGCCGTTAAGTTTACAAAATTGGGCAGTATTACTATATCTGTGCGCGTCGAATCGAGTAAAAATTCTCCTAGTAACGGCAGTGGCGAAAGTGCGATCGCGAATAATGAAAATGATTTGGTGGTGGTGACAATTGAAGATACGGGAGTTGGTATAGATCCCGAACAGCAGCAAAAATTGTTTCAACCTTTTGTGATGGCTGATGGTTCTACAACTCGCGAGTTTGGCGGTAACGGTTTAGGCTTGGCTATCTCCCGAAGGATAATGGAATCTATGATCGGAAGCATTACCCTAAACAGCGCTGGTGTAAATCAAGGTACTGCGGTGATGATTTCTTTGCCTGTTAATCAGCAGTCAAGTTTTTATTTTCACAGCCAGGACTTTGGTAACGAAAAATGGAAATTTTAGGGTGCATCTCACTTTTGAAGAGGGCGAAGCATGACCGCATATAAGTTATTAGTTATAATCTCATATTGACGGAGGTCATGCTTCGCCCCTACACACATATTTGCAAAACTGAGATGCACCCAAATTTTAAAAGTTATGAGTTATTTTCTCAATCTAAAATCTCAAGTTTAAAACAATACGGTTCACTTAAAAGAGATCCCCCCTAACCCCCCTTAAAAAAGGGGGGACAAGAATGCTCTCAAAGTCCCCCTTGCTTTCGGGGGATTTAGGGGGATCTCCGGGGCATAAATAGTGTTAAGTAAACCGTATTGAAGTTTAAAATGGTATTAGGGGCTGTCCGCCGAGTTCGAGGGATTTGCTCAAAGTGCTGAGCAAGTTGATTAATTCGACGGAAGCATAGCCGGAAGAGGTAGGACAAGGGGTATTTGTTTGCACGCAGTTGAGGAAGCGATCGCACACTCGCCGCAGCGGTTCTGCCCGTTCTAAATTCAATACTTCGCGGTGTCTGAGGCTTTTTGGCTGCGGTACGATCCTCTTCGAGGGCTTTGCTAACGCACTTTCAAAGTAATTATCCTCCTCGTCCCCGAAATTGGGATTACCCCGCTGCAAAATCAGCGGAGTTTCTGGCGACATTTCATCAAAAATCAAGGTTCCCAAACTGCCAACAACGGTTAAGCGGCGTTGTTTGTCGGGATTTAGCCAGCACAGGTGAATGAATGCTTGAAATCCATCGGGATAAGTAAGCGTTACCCAAACTAAATCTGCTAGTCCTTCTTCTTGATTTATGCCCTCCGACTTCTGACTTCTGCCTTCTGCTTTCGGAAATACAGTACCCGTAGCCCTGACTTGAATTGGGGTTTGTCCCAACCAAGTATTGAAAATAGCGATATCGTGAACAGCCAAGTCCCAAAGGGCATCAACGTCATGGCGCACCGGTTCAAAATGGGTGCGCTGGGCGTAACCGTAGCGCAATTTGCCGAGTTGATGCTGTTGAATAATTGTTTGACCTCGATCGACTGCTGGATGAAACAGATAAGTATGATCAACAAAAAGTTGCCGCTGCTGTTTTTCGGCTAATTCGCAGAGTTCTATTGCTTCACTGAGGTTAAGGGCGAGGGGTTTTTCTACTAAGACGTGGTAGCCTTGTTCCAGGGCTGTTGCTGCGAGGGTGTAGTGTGTGGAAGCTGGAGTGGCGATCGCCACAGCATCCAGTCCCGGCAATCCTTGCAATTGAGATAAATCAGTAGCTAGCATCACCGAGGCATCGAGATTAAACTGTTTTTGGACAGCGGCCAATGAATCTCGATTCGGGTCTATCACTGCTAAAATTTGGCTGTTGGGATGTTCAAGAAAGTTGCGAATTAAGTTAACTCCCCAGCGGCCCGCACCCAATACAGCTATTCCGATTTTCATTAATTATAATTGCCAAAATCGCACACCAATTATAGCATATTTGGAAATTTATTTAGGTTCTTTAATCAAAAAAATAGTTATAAAGAATGCCATAAACTAGGTTTGTAGTGAGGACTAAAGTCCTTAAGGGGAAGGACTAAAGTCCTCACTACGAACCTAGTAATTTATTTAGGTGTTTTAATTAATCAAAAAAATAGTTATAAAGAATGCCATAAACTAGGTTTGTAGTGAGGACTTTAGTCCTTAAGGGGAAGGACTAAAGTCCTCACTACGAACCCTGTTTCTTACATTTCTTTTGAATTCTCAATTACGGACAATCAACTGATTTATTAAAAGCTGCCTGAGCCGCTGCTTGTTCCGCCGCTTTGATCGATCGACCTTTTCCTTCTGCTATCAACTCTCCCTGAATGTGAACCTGGGCCGTAAAACGATCCTCGCCACCCTGGACTGTCCCCGTTTCTTGTACGCTATATTTAGGCAAAGTTTTGTACTTGCCTTGAGTCAACTCCTGGAGAGCAGCTTTGTAGTTTTGGCGGGCAGGATCGCTGCGAATTTCCGTCGCTAGGCGTTGAAAGTGAGGATCGAGCCAAGGGCGTATTAGTTCTAAGGTATTGACACTCAAATAAAGGGCGGCGAGTAAGGCTTCTAAAGCATCGGCTAGTCGCGGTTCAGCGCCTGTTTTGTCGGAGGCGGCGCTGCTGGAAACAATTAAATAGCGATCGAACCCGTAACCGTCAGCGATCTTAGCAAGAATGCGATCGCTCACCAAGATCGATCGAATAGCAGCAAATTCCCCCACCCTACAGTCAGGATAAATCTCAAACAACAATTCCGACGCAGCCAGCCGCACAACAGCATCGCCGACAAATTCTAATTGCTCATAATTTGCCTTAGCTGACGCACTCGCATGAGTCAAAGCTAAATCGACGAGATGCCATTTGATCGAAGCATCCTTCGACAGTCCCAATTTTTCAATTAATATTTCAAGTTGCTTTTGGCGACCCGGATAAATCATACTATTTTAAATTTTAGCTTTTAGAATGACTGATGAATATCATGGTTTTAAGCTTGTAAAGTTGCATTTCTTTTTGAAATTGGGATCAGATTCATATTAATAAAAATCTTTGCCTTAAAAAATAAATATCCCGTAGGGTGCTGATGGCGCACCTTACGCAAAATACTCTTCCGCGTGCTTATGACGAACCTTACCGAAAAATTGGAGGGGAAAAAGTCGGACATAAGCCGGGTTCTGTTCTCTCAACTGCAAGCAGTTTTTGAGGGCAGTTATCTATCTGGGACGCTTGTTACCAAACGCCTCAAGCGGTACCAAAGAACGGAACTGGTAAAAAACCAACCATAGTCCCTCCGACCTTGCTCCCAACTGGGGTTTACCTAGCCAGCACCTCTCGATGCTGCTGGTGCGCTCTTACCGCACCTTTGCACCCTTACCAAATTAGTTGTTGTTTCCCAGTCAAAATCCTTAGTTGTTCACTAATGACCAATGCAGGGCTGACTAATTACTAATTGGCGGTATTTTTCTGTGGCACTATCCTCACGATCACTCGCACTGGGCGTTACCCAGCAAGTTTGGTTTTTCGGGAGCCCGGACTTTCCTCAGACAAGCTTTCGCAAATCCGCAACCGCCTGCGCCTACTTTTTCCCCAGATTTATTGTACAGGAATCAAGGGATTTTAGATTTTAGATTTTAGATTTACTCCACAGATGAATCTGGGAGCTTAAGGATTTTTGATTGATGATACCAGGATTTATGACAAGGCTGCAACCAGGGGCTAGAAACCCGGTTTCTTCCTATCTTTCTGGTAACAAAACACAAAATCTCGTAGAAACCGGGTTTCTGAGGTTAGCGGGCGTAAGTCCTACATTTGCACTTTTTTTAACTGGCGTCACAAACCTATCAACGCCTTGTCGGAAAAAATGTCGTGTGGGGCGATCGCATTTGATATAATTCCTGAACTCAGTCATCTTTAATAGTAGAAAAATTTTCAAACCAGCCGCGCCGCCAAAAGAAGTAAACTAAACTCGATGCGATCGCGAGCATCAGCCCCAAACAAAGCGGATAGCCAAAATACCAGTTAAGTTCCGGCATATTCAACGGCGATTTCTCTGCATTGAAATTCATCCCGTACACTCCCGCCACAAAAGTTAAGGGAATAAAGATACTCGAAATCACCGTCAGCAATTTCATGATTTCATTCATCTTATTACCAACAGAAGACAAGTAAACATCCATCAAACCCGAAGAGAGTTCCCGGTAAGTTTCCACCATATCCATCACCTGCACCGTGTGATCGTAACAATCGTGGAGGTAAATTCGTACTTCAGGACTAATCAAATCGCTGCTATCGCGAATTAGCGTGTTAATTGCATCCCGCTGTGGCCAAATTGCGCGACGCAGCGTCAGCAATTCTCTGCGGATTTTATAGATTTTTTCCAGGGTTCTGCGGTTGGGGCGCACCACCACTTCATCCTCTAACTCTTCAATTCGCTCTCCGTAAAGTTCTAATACAGGGAAAAATCCATCTACGATCGAATCTAGGAGAGTATAAGCCAGATAATCTGCTCCGTGCTTGCGAATAATTCCTTGTCCTTTGCGAATGCGATCGCGCACAGGGGCAAAACAATCATAGTCAGGTTCTTCCTGAACAGTTAGCAGGTAATGCTTACCTAAAATAAAACTTACTTGTTCTTTATGAAAATTATCTGAATTAGGCTTAATCATCACCATCCAAGCAATAATTAAAAGGTGTTCTTCATAGTCTACCACTTTCGGGCGTTGTGGTACATTAACCACATCTTCTTGAGTCATAAGATGCAAATTAAACACTTCGCCCATTTGTCGCCAAGTTTCTTTGTTTCCCAATCCCAACATATCAACCCAAGAAACTGATGCTGTATCTAAATACGCAGCAGCTTCTTGAGGATTTGCTAATTTCGATCGAGTAGCTGTTGTTTCGCAATAGTCAATTAATACAATCTCTGGAGGGGGTGCATCGCCTTCTAAGTCCAGAGTTCCCGGCAGCGCACCCGGGTCGTCATAATAATAGTCAACGTAGGAATCATCATCATCTTTAATTGGTTTTGCAGCAGCACTAGAAGTATTTATGTCTTTGTATGCCATGTTGATATTCTTTATGTTTAGAACATTTAATTAGATTATCATTTTTCTCGTACAAATACCAATTCTCCATTGCCAATTCCCAATTCCCAATTACCAATTACCAATTCCCAATTATCAATTCCCAATTACCGAAAGCATAGGGGATTTAAGCCCCCACCTTTAGGTGGATTGTTTTTAGGCAGGGGCTTAAATCCCCTGCCTAAAAACTTCACTGTCAACTGTCAACTGTCAACTGTCAACTGTTAATAATTACCTTTGCCGAATTGGAATCTCGATCGCAAATTCAGTTCCCCCTCCCGGCGCGGAAATGCAGCGCAGCGTGCCCCTGTGTCTTTCCACCACAATCTGATAAGAGATAGACAGTCCCAAACCAGTACCTTTACCGACTGGTTTAGTAGTGAAAAACGGGTCAAATATCCGAGATTTAACAGACTCTGCTATTCCTGGCCCGTTATCCGAAATTGCGATCGCCACCCGATTGTTATCCACAACCTCCGTGCGAATCCGAATCCAAGGCAATGCGTCGCAACCCAAAGGTAAACTCGGAAAATTTAGTCGTTGGGCATCCGTTGCACTAGCCAATTCTAACCTTCTATTTCTGATATCTACCAAAGCATCAATGGCATTACTTACTATATTCATGAACACTTGATTTAACTGTCCAGCGTAGCACTGTACTGGTGGGAGTTTTCCGTATTCTTTAACTATTTCAATCTGGCGATTTTTGCCATTTTCTTTAAGTTTGTGTTGCAAAATCAACAAAGCGCTGTCAATTCCTTCGTGAATATCAACACGTTTAAGAGCTGATTCTTCCAGGCGGGAAAAGTTGCGCAAAGACAGAACAATTTCTCGAATGCGATCGGCTCCGGTTGCAATTGAATTCAGCAGTTGCGGGAAATCTTCGTTCATGAATTCGACTTCTATTTCTTCAGCAAACTCCGCGATCGCAGAAACAGGTTCTGGATAATGTTCTTGATACAAACTGCACAGTTGCAGTAAGTTTTTGGCATATTCGCTAGCATGAATGATATTGCCGTAGATAAAACTAACAGGATTATTAATTTCGTGAGCAATTCCCGCAACTAGCTGTCCCAAGCCCGACATTTTTTCCGCGTGAATTAGTTGAGCTTGAGTCCTACCTAATTGTTGCAATGTTTGCTCTAGCTCCTGATTTTTGTGTTTTAATTCAGATTCTGCCTGTTTGCGCTTGGTAATATTGCGGGCGATCACGATCGCCTGATTCGAGTTAAGAGGCAGGAATCTAGCTTCATAAGTTTCTTCTCCTGTCGGCATTGGTAGGGAATACTCTAGATTAACCGGAGTTCTGTTTTCGGAAACTTCAAGAATAGCCTGATTTAATAGGCTGGCGGCGGTTGTCGGCAATATATCAATCATTCGTTTGCCCACAAAATACTCGGGGCTCAGGTACAAATCCGCTGAATTTCCTGATAAATAATCCAAAATAATGCCATCAGCATTGAGGCGGAAATACAAATCGGGCAATGCCAGAAAAACCGCTTCCAACTCGGAAGTTTTTTGGCGCAACGCTTCTTGGGCGCAGTAGCGATCGCTAATATCAAAAATTGCCCCGTCCAAATAGCAAACGCTCCCATCTGCGTCGAACACGGGAGAACCTTTATCCCACACCCATTTAACCGTGCTGTCTGCTGCTAGCAAGCGGTATTCCAAGTTATAAGACTGTTTGCTTTCTATTCCTTGCCGAATTGTTGCTTCTACTTTTGCTAAATCTTCCGGATAAATGATGCTAGCAAAAGTCCGGCTTTCCCTGTCCAAAGGCAAAATGAAATCCGCAGCAGGGTAGCCAGCTAGTAAGTAAATTGCCTCGCTAATAAAACTTGTCGAAAAATCGCACCGCCAGCGATAAACCACTCCGGGAATATTAGCTACCAAAGAGCGAAATCTTGATTCACTTCTACGCAAATCTTCCTGAGATTGATGGCGTTCAGTAATATCGTGAGCGAAAGCTAGCACTGCAAATATATTTTTATCTGCGTCGCGCAGCGGAAGTTTTTGGGTATCAAAAATATGTACGGAACCATCAGCAATAGTTGTCGCATCGCAGGGATTGTGGATGGTTTCTCCGGCGAGTACAGCAGATTCGTCTGTACGGAATCCTCGGATATTTTTTGCGGAATTCCCAAATATTATATCTTCGGAAAATCCTAATTCTAAATCGGATTTACCAAGGATTTCTGAGACTGTTTTGCCGATCGCTTGAGCAAAACTCTTGTTAGCCAAAATATAGCTAAATTGTTTATTCTTGGCAAAAATCCAGTCGCTGGTTTTGTCAATTACCGTGCGCAGTAGTTGTTCGGAACGTTCAGTTTGTGCCAAGGCTACCTGTAGTTCTAATTCTAGGCATTTGCGAGCTGTAATATTTTCAAAAGCAACGCCGACGCAGTTGTTAGGTAATGGAAAGGCTTTAATCGAAAAAGCGCGAGTTATCTTGCCGGATTCATCGCAGTCAATATCTTCAAGTTCTACCGCTTTTTGGCTTAGAATTACCGAAGCAAAGGCTTGGGGAATGTTTTTCGATCGCAAATTGGGGAAAATTTCATCAATTGTCATGCCCAAAACGTCGGCCATTTCTAACCCGGTAAACCGCGTTGCTGCTGGATTCGAGGCGATCGCCCTCAAGGTGCTATCATCGTCTATATTTTCCAAATGGTAGACATACAAACCAATTTGCATATTCTCGACAATTTGGTCGTAGAGGCGCACGCTTTCATCTACCTGCCTGCGTTCGGTAATATCTTCTGTAATCCCCAAAACGTACTGAGGATGGCCCTGAGCGTCGAGAATTGGCACTTTGCGGGTGTGCAGTATTCTCATACCTTTGTGGCGAGTTTGGATCGGCTCTTCGGCGATGTCTTTAACAGTAGATTGGTTGTGAGGAGCGGTCAATATTTCCCTATCTTGAGCGGTGAAAACATCAGCTTGTTCTTTCGGGTAAATATCATAGTCATTTTTGCCGATCGCCTCTTGAGAGGTCACGCCTGCGATCGTTTCTCCCGCTTTATTCCACAGCACAAATTTCAGAGAAGAAGCATCTTTAGCAAACACTCCCACCGGCAGATTTTCTACTACCGAATTGAGAAACGCTTTAGCTGCTTTTAATTCAGATTCTGCACGCTTGCGTTCGATGCCTAAAGCGATGATATCGGCAACGGATGCTAAAGTTTCCTGAAACGGTGCTGTCAGCGGCTGGCGGCTGATAATTACCATGATTCCCACCAGCCGTGCTTCGACTATTAAAGGGTAGCCGGCGAAGGTGAGAATTTGCTGGGGGATTTGGCAATTTTCGGGATTTTGACGGCTGTTGATAATTGCTATTTCAGAATTGTCTGTTGTTGCTGCGGATTCTGCCTCTGGAAGTCCAAAATCATTCAGTTCAAATCCGCAGTCAAATTGCGGTTTTTGCTGTTTGGCGATCGAGTTAACCTTATTTTCAATAAATCTAGCCCGATCGCCTGTGCGACTGTAGATGCCCGAGACTGCTTGCAATTCCCAAACATTATCTTGAGAGTTTAAACTCCAAATTTCAGCAGAGGCGACATCGAGATTTTGCACCATCGCCTCGCAACAGGGAAGCAGGATATCTTGAGGGTGTTTGGTAAGGGCAATAC
>PVWI01000026.1 GCA_003003725.1 filamentous cyanobacterium Phorm 6
GCACCATGTGCCACAACTGTTCAGTGCGGCTCGGATGGTTCACGGAGTCTCCATAGAACAAGTGGTGGGCGTATTCCCGCATGGGAGTATCGAGGCTACAAGCAGAAGAATTAGGATCGCCGAGTTGAATGTAACTCTTATCCGTGGCGACATATTCCCGTCCCGACACAATTTCGGAAATTTCTTCGGCGTGATTTGGATCTGCGCAGTATTGAGAAGCTTCCAGCAAAGCTTTGAGCAGAGCAATGTGAGTGTTGGGATAGGCATTTGCCCAGTCTTCCCGCACCCCCAAAATTTTGCCTGGGTGTCCGGGCCACAGTTCCAAATCTGTAGCTACCGTAAAGCCGATTCCTTCCATCGAGGCCCGCAAATTCCAAGGTTCGCCGACGCAGAAACCGTCAATAGTGCCGCCTTGCAAGTCCACGATCATTTGAGCTGGAGGGAGATTTTTCAGCACAACATCATGATCCGGGTCAATGCCGCCGGAAGCTAGCCAGTAGCGTAGCAGCAGGTTGTGCATCGATGAAGGGTGAACGATGCCCATGCGGTGCGTTTGCGCGGGTGTTCTGCGGAGCATTTCTTTGAAATCTCCCAGATTGTAGATTCCCTGGTCGTAAAAGCGCCGCGCGAGGGTAATTCCGTTGCCGTTGCGGCTCATGGTGAGGGCTGTAACGGTTGGTATTGGCTTGTTTTTGTGGCCTCCTAATGTCAACCACATTGCCATTCCAGAGGGCATTTGGGCTGCGTCTAAGTATCCTGCGGCGATGCCGTCTACGACGCCGCGCCAACTTGTTTCCCGCACTAGGTGGACTTCATCGAGGCCGTGTTTGGCAAACAAGCCTTTTTCTTTGGCGATCGCGAGGGGAGCGCAGGCTGTTAGGGGAATGAAGCCGAGTTCGAGGTTGACTTTTTCTAGGCCGTGGCGGGCGATCGCGGGTACTTTTCTTGCCCGCAGTTTTTTCACCCGTTTTTGCTGGTTGAGGAAGTAGATCATTTCGCTGCGTAGAGCGTAGTAGCTGGGGTGTGTGACTACTTCCATGCGCTTGCGGGGGCGGGGGATGTCTACTTCGAGAATGCTGCCTATATTCGATTCTGGGCCGTTGGTGAGCATGACGATGCGATCGCTCAACAGCACCGCTTCGTCCACGTCGTGAGTCACCATCAGGGCGCTGATTTCATACTCTTGGCAGATTTCCATCAACTTTTCTTGCAAGTTGCCGCGAGTTAGTGCGTCGAGTGCGCCGAATGGTTCGTCTAGGAGTAATAGTTTGGGACGTAGGGCCAATGCACGGGCGATCGCAACTCTTTGTTTTTGTCCGCCGGATAGCAATGCGGGCTGTTTCTCCGAGTGGGGGCCCAAACCTACCATGTCAATGTGTTGTTGAATGATGTCGAGGCGTTCGGCTTTGGGTAAGCCTTTCATCACCGAGTCTACAGCTAGAGTAATGTTTTCTCTGACTGTTCGCCAAGGTAGCAGCGAATAGTTTTGGAAGACTACCATGCGATCGGGGCCTGGCTTGGTGATTCTTTGTCCGTCGATTGTCACCAATCCTTCTGTCGGCAAATCCAAACCTGCCACCATATTTAGTAGTGTAGATTTGCCACAACCGGAGTGTCCGATTAATGAGACAAATTCTCCTTTTTTAATTTCCAGATCGATGCCTTTGAGGGCTATGTATGTACCACCGTCTGTTAAATTAAATGTTCTTCCGACTTTTTCTACCGCAATCAAAACTGACATGGTTTTCTTGCCTTTTTTTGTAGGTTTGTTATTTTACTATTGTCCGTTGTCCGTTTAACTGGTTCCTAGGCAGAGCCCAGGAACCGATCTAGAGGCTGAGCCTCGTCGATCTTTTAGCGAAAAAAATAGATGCAGAGCCTGGGAATGAGTAGACTGTGAACTGTCAATTGCCAACGGTCAACTTTAAACTACTTTCCTTGACTAGGAGCAATTTTATTCTGCAACCAAGCCATCATACGATCGAGCATCAAGCCAACCGCCCCAATATAGAAAACCGCTAATAGAATTTCACTGATGTAGTTTTGCTGGTAAGCATTCCAAATAAAGAAGCCAATACCTGTAATCCCCGACATCACGATTTCTGCTGCAATAATCGCCAGCCAAGCCAAACCGATCGCAATTCTCAATCCGGTGAAGATATAAGGAAGTGCCGAAGGGAACAAGATATTGATGTAATATTCCTTCCGAGTCAGTTGCAGCACTTTCGCTACGTTGTTGTAATCGTCAGGAATTTGGCGGACACCTTCAGCGGTGTTGATTAAAATCGGCCAAACTGCGGTGATAAAAATCACGAACAAAGCAGCAGGTTCGTTTTGTTGTAGTGCAGCCAGGGCGATCGGCACCCAAGCCAGAGGCGCAACCATCCGCAAAAACTGAAAAATCGGGTCTAAAGCCCTGTTCAGCAACGGATTTGTACCTACCAAAACACCCCCAGCAATTCCTACAGCAGCGGCGAGAGTGTAGCCTTTTGCTACCCGTTCCAAACTAGCCAAAGTTTGCCAAAACAAGCCGATTCCGTAGGTTTTGGAGTTCATGAAAGGATACAGCAACAATACCCGCGTCCGTTCGTCAGTCCAAACGCTAGTCGGCGGTGGCAACTTGATCAGTCCCGTACCCGATAGGAATTGCCAAATTAGCAGAAACCCCAAAAGTCCTAAAATTGGCGGCAATATATTTGGTGAATTCTTCTTCCAAAACTCGCCAAACGCTCCTTGTGTACCGCCTCCGACCCTTCGATTTGTACTTACAGCCATGCTATTTATCTCCTGTGTTTGCGCTATTTCTTTTGACCGTAATTTTCCGAGGCTAAATTATGGGAAGCTAAGTAGGTGGGTACAAATAAACATTAGATGGGTCGGGCGGGTTTTGCCTTCATGTTCTCGCTGGTATCATAGATTCTTAGCTAAACCCGCCCCTACCAGATACTATTGTTTTTTTTGCAATGACCTACTTAAGACCCCATCACACTTTTTTAAAGGTCAAACTCTTGAGGTAATCTTCTGGCTTTTCCGGGTTAAATTCTTTGCCATCAAAGAACTTTTCAATGCCGCGAGACGTATTTTTGGGAATGTCAGCATCAGCAACTCCGGCCAATTTTGCTGCGGCTTTCCACAAATCTTCGCGGTTGACTTTGCCGATAATTGTCTTAGAATCTGCCAAGGTGTTAGTTGGCAGGAAACCCCACCGCACGCTTTCGGTTAAGAACCACAAATCGTGACTCTTATAAGGATAGGAAACGTTGCCGAGGTCGTCTTTCCAGTACAGCGGGCCCATTTTGAAATCGTTGATTTCTGGTTGGCCGTCACCCATCATGTACTTGCCCTCGTAGGGAGGTGTCAAAACTGCCGGAGGTACGTCAAAGTAGTTTCTGCCGGAAGTAATGGCAACTAATTCGGCGCGATTTTCTGGTTTGTCGCACCACTGCTGCGCTTCGATCAGTCCTGCTAGCAGGGCTTCGGTGGCCTTGGGGTTTTTGTCTACCCAGTCGCCGCGCATGGCTAGATACTCTTCGGGGTGATCTTTCCAGATTTGGGCCGTGAGGGCGGACATGAAGCCGATGTCCTCTTGGACGATCCGCAGGGGCCAGGGGTCGCCGGTACTGAAACCGTCCATGCTGCCGGTTTTCATGTTGGCTACGGTTTGGGCTGAGGGTACTGTTAGCAACTCGGCTTCTGTGTCGGGATCGATGCCGTTAGCTGCTAGCCAGTAGCGAATCCAAAAGTCTTGGTTGGCTTTGGGGAAGGTGTAGGCTGCTTTGAAGGGCGTGCCTGCTTTCTTGAGGCCTTTCATGTAGTCTTGGGCCGCTTGGGTTAGTTTGAGCCCGATGCCTTTGCCTTTGTGTTTTCCGGCGATCGCAATTCCATTTCCTTGAGTGTTCAACTGGGCTAGAACATACATCGGGATTTTGACGCTACCTTTGGTAATCAGACCTTCACTAATTTGATAAGGCATGGGCATTTGCCACTGGCCTCCGTCAATGCCGCCGCCGGCAGATCCGATTTCTAAGTTGTCTCTAGCTGAGCCCCAGTTGGCTTGTTTGGCAACCGTGACATCGGTCATGCCGTACTTGGCAAAAAAGCCTTTTTCTTTGGCAATAATTAACCCTGCTGCTTCGACGATCGGGATATATCCCAAAATGACTTTTGTGGTTTCGATGCCCTCTACTTTTTTCTCGTTGGCCACAGCAACTGCTGATGTGGTCACTGGGGATGCCCCGCTACCGGGAGTAGCGCCGCCACCGGCACCGGCTGTACTACCTGGTTCTGGCGGAGTACAGCCTTTGAGGAGTATTGTACTGACGGCAGATGCACCTGCGGTAACAATAAATTTACGCCGGGAAAATTGCTCTGAAAACTTTGTCATAGCCTAGCCTCGCTCCTATTCATAAATCTTCTGTAACTACATCACTGAAGTTTATCAAAGCGCTTTTTTGCTGTTTGCTTCATGCCTATTAGCAAACTATTTTGAGCGCGGGGAAAGCAGGAGGGGTCGAAAGATTTATTGCTAGCATAAGTCTTTCAAATATCCCTGCTGATTTTACACTTTTGATTAACTCAATATTGCGATCGGCCAAGTTGTATGAACTCGCTTTTGGCGAACTCCACATTTTTTGGTCTTAGTTATTCAGTTTACCGTACTCTTGCTGTGATTATAAAACAAATATTAAATTTGAATATATTTTGTAGAATGTTGCGTTTGATTAAGTAATCCTGGGTGTTGCCGGATTGTTTCACCCACCGCCAAAATTTCACCAAAAGCTTGCCTTGTAAGGTTTTTGGTAGTTTTTCGCGGCTTGAATTCTGATTGTTGTCAGCAATTTTGCAAATTTAATACTTTTGGTATATTGACATTCTACCAAAAATATGATATTAGAAGTTAAGGTGCTGCCGATCGAGCGATCGCCCGTGGAGGCGGCGCTTAGATGAGAAAAAAATGAGACAAACAATGAAGTTTTGAGTCTTTTGCTGAGTAGTAGCTGTAGGGCGCGTCGCACCCGCTCGACTTCGTTACTGAATTCAAAAACGCTAAAAAGCTTGCTGTGTATGTCTTCTGACTTGTAAATTTTGACTCATTGCTTCTGACTTCTACTTAATGATAAAAATGTGAACCGTCTTACCATCGAAAATTTCCTCAAAGTATCGTAGGGTGGGCAAGACACGATTAACTTTTAATTATGCAGCTCACAAAAGGTGCAGCAATCAGACTAACAATTCTATTTATTTTGCTGGGAATAGGTGGTGCTTATTCATGGCAAATTATGGCAAATCCGGCTTCTTTAGAACAAGCTAAAACACAATCTAAATTATTAGAAACAATTTATATAAATGGCAATTATATTGAAGCATTTATCTGGTTTTTTTTTGCTATTGGTTTCGCTCTTAATGCCGTAAAAAAATCAGGAAAAACCAGAATTTATCGCCTGATTACCACCCTAGTTTTTTTCTTGTTTGGTTGCTCAGATATTGTCGAAGTACAAACTGGCGCGTGGTGGAGTCCTTGGTGGCTATTTGTTTGGAAAGTTTCTTGTGGTTTATCTATGATTATTTTATTGTGGGTTTATTTACGCGATCGCACTTTTGATTATAAACTATAATTGGTTTGTAGTGAGGACTTTAGTCCTAGTCATAAATGCGGACTAAAGTCCGAACGATCGAACCTTTTTTGAATATCGAAGCGGTTGACAGGTTCGTAGTGCGGACTTTAGTCCGTTCTTTCTGCGGACTAAAGTCCACACTACAAACAGATTAGTTGGGCGGATCAAAGCGGTTAACAGAAAGCGCAACACCGATCATCGGTAGCGCGACGCCGAAACAAATCAGCCACTGATCCAAGTTCATCGGAGCAGTCTCAAATATGCGATTGATAAACGGAGAATTAGCAAAGACAATCTGCAAAAGTATCGCCAAGACAATTCCCACAGCAAGGGCGGGAGCGCCGCTAACTTCTTCCTTAGAACCGCTAAATTTAGCAATTAAAGAAGGCAACAATTGGCTGAGACTCAATAGGTAAAAGATTCTCCCCATTACTAAAGCTTGAATCGCCATCGTGCGGGCGAGTTCGATCGTTCCCCAATCTGATTGACGCACCCATTCAAACATCCCAAAAATTATAGTCCAGTTGTAAAGAGAAATAGCGATGATTCGTTTGATCCGATTACCGGTGAGCAAAGGTTCATTTGCCGATCGCGGTTGTTGCTGCATCACCCCGATCGACTTCGGCTCAAAAGCCAGCGGTACAGTCATCGTAATCGAGTTGAGCATATTCAACCACAGAATTTGCAGTGACAAAATCGGCAATTCTCGGCCGAGGAGGGTGCTGAGCAAAATTGTCATCGATTCTCCGCCGTTGACTGGCAGAATGAAGCTAATTGCTTTGAGTAGATTTTTGTAAACCGATCGCCCTTCTTCGATCGCACATTCGATCGACGCAAAGTTATCATCGGTCAAAATCATATCGGCTGCTTCCTTAGAAACCTCCGTACCGCTACCCATTGCAATCCCGATATCCGCTTGTTTCAGGGCGGGCGCATCGTTAACACCGTCTCCCGTCATCGCCACAATTTCGCCCTGAAGTTGCAAAGCTTCTACCAGGCGGAGTTTTTGTTCGGGGGCGACGCGGGCAAAAACTGAGCCGGCTTCTACGGCTTCGGCGAGTTCGTTTTTGTCCATTGCGGCGAGTTGAGCGCCGGTGTATGCTACAAGTTCTCTGTTATGTTTAGTTTTGCGGAATCCCATGCGACGGGCGATCGCCTTGGCGGTAGCGATGTGATCGCCGGTAATCATTTTGACTTGGATGCCGGCGGTTTGACAAGCTTGAACGGCGGCTATGGCCTCAGCCCTGGGCGGATCGATCATCCCTTGGAGTCCCAAGAAAATCAGCCCAGATTCCAAATCCGCATGATCGACGGAATTTTGGCTTTCGGGTACGGACTTTTTGGCTAAAGCCAAGACGCGCAAGCCTTGCTTTGCCATTTCCTCGACAGAAAAGTGAGTTTGTTCGCGATCGACTTGTACCGGATTTCCTTCGGTATCCAGACTGGAACCACAGCGGCTCAAAACTGATTCTACGGAACCTTTCACGTACAAAACTTTGCCCGTGGGAGTTCGGTGCAAAGTTGCCATGTATTGAAACTGCGATTCAAAAGGAATTGAATCCAGTCGTGGCAAAGACTTTTCTAAAGTTTGCTGGCTCAATTCTGCTTTTTTACCAGCAGTAATTAACGCTCCTTCTGTCGGATCTCCAACGACAATCCAATCATCATCTTTAAATTCCAGATGAGAGTCATTGCAAATCATTCCGGCTTGCAAACATTCTTGCAAAGTTGGAGATTGACTGACATTAATTGGCAGTTGATTGAGCTGAATTTCACCTTCGGGGCTGTATCCTGTACCCGTAACCGAGTAGGATTTGCCACCAGAATAGATGTCTTGCACCGTCATCTGGTTTTCCGTCAAAGTTCCGGTTTTGTCGGAACAGACGACTGTAGCGCCGCCCAGGGTTTCAACTGCGGGCAGTTTGCGGACGATCGCATTTCGAGATGCCATCCGCGAAACACCAACCGCCAGGGTGACGGTGATGACGGCGGGTAAGCCTTCGGGAATTGCGCCGACAATCAGGGCGACGGCGGGTTCGACTGCTTCTTTGAAGGCTGAAACTCCGGCTGGAACTGGTCGCCCTAAACGCACTGCAAAGGTCAAGGTTGCCATTCCCAACACGAATAAGAGCCAGTTTTGACTAAATTCGTTGAATTTGCGCGTTAACGGCGTGGTGAGGTCGATGTGTCTGTCTAATAGTTGGGAGATTTTGCCAGTTTCGGTTTTATTGGCGATCGCAATTACGATACCGCTACCTTGGCCAAAAGTGACAAAACTTCCAGCATAGGCCATGTTATCGCGTTCTGCGAGGGGCGTTTCTGCTGGTAAAACCAAGTCTCCAGACTGTCCGAGTTGTTTTTCGACAGCAACGGATTCCCCTGTAAGTCCAGATTCATCAATTTGCAAGTCGCGCACTTTCACTAAGCGCAAGTCTGCCGGTACTTTGTCGCCGGAAGTCAGGGTTACTAAGTCGCCCACAACGAGTTCTTTTGAGGGAACTCTTAATTTTTTGCCTCCTCGAATTACTGTAGCTTCTGTGGTGACGGCTTGGGCGAGGGCTTCGATTTTTTTCTCAGCCCCCGCTTCTTGGATAAAACTAATAGTAGCGTTGGTGGTGGTGACGCCCCAAATTACGCTGGCGTTGAGCCATTCTCCAATCAGTGCTTTGATTAAACCGGCACTCAGCAAGATGATTAACAAAGGTTGGTTAAATTGCAGGATAAATTTTAACCATGCTGGTTTCCCTGCTTTAACTGTTAGTTCATTTGAGCCAAATTGCTGTTGGCGAGTGGCTGCTTCTGTCGGATCGAGTCCGTTTTCCAGATTGGTTTCTACTGTACTTGCAACTTTGGATCTTTCTAAGTAGTGCCAATATTGCTCTGCTACGTCTACATCGTTGGCGGCTTTTGCTGGCATAATTTTTCCTGATTTTTTGCTGTTTGGTGAGCTTTTATCGCTTATTAATCGGCGTGCTTAATACAATTCCTCGCTCGTTGGAGCGTGAATATATTGAGCGAGCTAATAGTGTTTTATTACTTTAATGGGGTATGACTCAGATCAATATTATAACGGATGTGTCCGTCTGCTCCAAGAGATTTTCGGAATTCTTTCCGGTGCTAAATCTTTTCGGGGACTGCGTGCGTCGATGAGAAGAAGTTGCTCAATTTCCTTGACATTTGGGAGGTTTTAGGTGTGGTTGAGGAACGAAACTCAAATATCAGAGCATGATTCTCAGTAATCGGCAGGATAGCTGTTCCACAATAATTAAATGTTCTTGTGCGGTGGCCCCGAAGCCCGCCCTTGAAAGCCTGATTAACATTTATGATGCCAGCCGATCGCCATAGGTGTTAAAACCTAGTTAAGCGAGCAAGTTTTGAGAAAAATGGAAATAATTGTCACACTGGTTTTGGGTTCGGTGCTGCTTGTCTGGGGAATCCGGTTCGGGAAGGTGTTAGTTCGATCGGGTGTGACGGCTAAGGATCTGTTTAAGGGGCACAATTCGATCGCCCTGCTGTTTTTAGGTTTTTATGTTGGCTTGCTGCTGCTGGCTTTAAATCTGCCGCAAATGCCTGCTTTGCCGATCGAGTGGCGCGTGCACGGGATGCGAGTCACTTGGACTTTGCTGCGAGTGATGTTGATGGGAGTCTGCGGTATTGGGTTAACTATAAGCTGGCAGACGGCGCGATCGCAAGTAATAGCAGTAATTTTAATTGGCTTGCTGGGATTGGGCGGATTTACCAGCGCCGAGGCTTATTTTCTCGCGCCAATTTATGATGATTTAGTTGATAATTTGCAACCAAACGGTGTATTTAGACAAACTTCTAGCAGCAGTTGCGCGCCGGCGGCGCTAGCAACAGTATTGAGACGCTGGGGAATCGACGCAACGGAATCGAGTGTAGCGCGTTTTGCCGGCACCAGTCGCTTGGGAACTTCGATGCCGCAGTTGATTGTAGCAGCGAGGGGGTTGGGTGTAAATGCGATCGAGCTAGCGCCGACTTGGGAGCAAATTCAGCAAATTAATCGCCCCGGAGTGCTAGCAGTTTGGCTGTTTGACGGCCCTCGCAAGCTACCCCACGCCGTGGCTTTGCTAGGCATGAATGACAGTGTAGCAGCCATTGGAGACCCGGCGCGGGGCAAGATTTTCTATTTAGACAGAGCAACTTTTGCTTATGTTTGGCGGGAGGAATACGTGCCGATTTTTCGTTCTGCGGATATCTTGTTAAGTGACAAACAGGCGATCGATTATTTGACTAAATTAGGATATAATAGTGGCGATTTGAAAGCAGACATCGAGCGATTTCAAACAGATAAAAAATTGAAAATTAGCGGCAAATTAGATAGGATAACTGAATTAATGTTGAGCGGCCCTTTTTTAGAAGGCGTGCCGAGATTAGATGGCAAATAGTTATTAAAACACATCCATATATGCAGGTTCGTAGTGCGGACTTCAGTCCGCAATAATGAGCAGGTTCGTAGTGCGGACTTCAGTCCGCAATAATGAGCGGACTAAAGTCCGCACTACAAACTAATTTTAAATCAGTCAATCGATGGGACATGATATAACGAGCAAATCACTTAAGTTATTAAATTTTCATTCCTAAGTGATTACTTTTGAGTTTCTAGCAGCTTGCGAATTTTGTGTAAAGTGCGCGCGGCGCACCCTAGGTATAAAAACCAGGCCAAGTATCAATTGACTGAGTAGATTTAACCACATTCATTCCCGCCGTTGCGAATCTTAGAAAAGCCGCATCTGCTGCTTCCGTAAAATCAACAACACCCGGAACAACCACAGGCGAAGTACAATCTTCCAACAAATAAACCTGCTTTGCAAACTCCGAATCCCGCGCCAAAATTTCCGTCAGCAAATCATCAATCGTCCAAGCAACGCAATGACTCTTCGCTTGTCCCGCAATAATTACGGCATCAAAACCGAGCAGCTTATCAATAAACTTAGCATTTTTTTTAGCAATAGAAACCCCATCGGGCCCGTCCAAGACTTCCGGCCGCAAAACCGAATAATTTTCAGTTAAAGGATTGCCACCTTTAATCTCAAAAAGTGCTTGACTATTGCGCGCCATACTATGAAAAAATATCGCTTCTTCCACAGCGGAAACCAAGGCGTGTCCGATGCCGCCCAGCATTGAATGATAGGGCCAAATAGTTAGCGGAAATTTGCCATTCTCACTTAGTTTCTGCACGTAGTGCAAAGCGTGTTTTTCCAGTGCTGCAAAGTTGCCACCTGCGATGCTGTAGGCGACGGCTGGATTAACTTTCCAGATCCCTTTTTCAACATCTTCTAGGCTAATGGAAGTTGCAGCAGGTTGCGGGTGTTCGCCTGCATCATTGATCCAAAATATGGGATGAAAAATTTGCATAGCGGTATGCGTGTCCATTGTCGGCGCGATCGTTGTAATTCTGTCTAAATTGCGGTAAATGAACTCGCACAGCCGTACATTGTCGTCCACTGCACCGCTACCCGAACGCCCGCCGACAAACAGTTCAAATTCTGGTATGCAAAAAGTATTTTGGGCATCAATTATCAACAAACAAATGCGATGTTTATCCCTAGCAGCAGGTAGAATACTGTGTTTGATAGCCCATTCTTTAGCTTGAACAGCACGTTCTTGATAAAGTACCCGCCAGACTTCGCTGACTTTTGTTGAGTCAAAATACTCAGGGATCGGGAGTATGCTTTTTGCAATCATGGCTAATTTATTTTGCGGTAGTTGTGGCAATAACTTAAGTTATAATTATAAAAACATTAAATCATTCATCAACCTTTCTTTCTCTCCTTTCTTTCTCTGCGCCCTCTGCGCCCTCTGCGGTAAAAAAAAATCAAAAATCTCATCTAATTAGACTACAATAATCATAGCTATTTACGGTGAATCATGCCACAACCAGAAAATCCCAATTATTCCCGGAATATTTTTCAACGCAGATTATTATTTTTGTCGATCGCCCTTTTCATCCCCCTCTTAATTCTAACAACTAAATCTTCCTATATTCAAGATATTTTAAGAACAGGGTTAATCCAGATCCAGAATTTAGGCTGGTGGGGGCCAGTAGCTTTTATTGTCACCTACAACTTAGCTACTGTACTATTTATACCAGGTTCTGTCTTGACCCTGGGAGGCGGGGTGATTTTTGGTTTGTGGTGGGGTTCAATCTACGTGTTTGTCGCAGCAACTTTAGGGGCTACCTTTGCTTTTTTGATCGGGCGATACTTGTCGCGCGATCGCGTGGTAAGATATATGGAAGGTCATCCCAAATTTAAAGCTCTAGATCGCGCCGTGTCCCAAGAAGGATTAAAAATAGTTTTTTTGACTCGTCTTTGTCCTTTATTTCCTTTTAATTTATTGAATTATGCTTTAGGAGTTACTCAGGTTTCTTTAAAAGATTATATACTAGGTTCCTTCGGGATGATACCAGGAACTATACTGTATGTTTACTCAGGTTCTTTGGTAGGTGATATTGCTGCGATCGGCGCGACAACTCAATCAGAAAATCCCCAATTGTCAACACTAAAATTGTTGATAAATATCATCGGTTTGATTGCTACTGTCGCTGTTACCGTATCTTTAACTCGGATAGCCAGCAAAGCTTTGGATGAAAGTGTTTAATTAGGAAAACTTGCTAATGTCACAGTCAAAAGTCGATCGCCTAAATCTCCATCCGATGGACGAATATAATCAAAAATTAGTCTCTTATTTGCATCCGCCTGACTGGGTAAATCCGCAGCCAGCCAGCCGTTACAATTTAGTGGTAATTGGAGCCGGCCCCGCTGGATTAATTGTTGCCGCAGGTGCCGCAGGTTTGGGCGCGAAGGTTGCTTTGATTGAAAAACATTTGATGGGCGGCGATTGTTTGAATGTCGGTTGCGTACCGTCAAAAGCCATGATTCGATCGGCCCGCGCTGTCGGTGATATCTGGAATGCCAGTAAATTTGGCGTTAATGTTTCTAGCAATCTAGAAGTAGATTTTGCCGCCGTCATGGAACGGATGCGCCGGATTAGGGCGGGTATCAGCGATGTCGATTCTGTCGATCGCTACCAGCACAAATTAGGAGTCGATGTTTTCTTAGGTTCCGGTAGTTTCACTAGCAATTCTACCATAGAAGTGGCCGGTCAAACTCTGCACTTTAAAAAAGCAGTAATTGCCACAGGTGCAAGGGCGCGACAACCACAAATTCCCGGCTTACAGGAAGCTGGATATTTGACAAATGAAACTGTATTTAACCTCACAGAAAGACCTCAGCGTTTGGCTGTAATTGGCGCTGGGGCGATCGGCTGCGAATTGGCTCAAGCCTTCCGCAGACTGGGTTCAGAAGTCGTGTTGTTACACAAAAATGCTCACATTTTGGACAAGGAAGATGCGGATGCAGCCGAAATTGTGCAGCAGACTTTTGTCAGAGAAGGCATTCAGCTAGTTCTGGAATCCAAAATAGAGCGCGTTGAGCAAACAAATGTAGGCAAAGTCGTTTATTATCGATGTCAGGGTAAGGAAGCATCTGTCACCGTAGATGAGATTATTGTGAGTGTGGGGCGATCGCCAAACGTCGAAGGATTGAACCTAGAAACTGTAGGCGTGGAGTACGACACACAAAAAGGCGTATTTGTCAACGACAATTTACAAACTACGAATCCCCGCATTTATGCCGCCGGCGACATTTGCATGAGTCATAAATTCACTCACGCTGCTGATTTTGCAGCCAGAATGGTAATTCAAAACACTCTGTTTTTTGGGCGCAAAAAGCTCAGCGCTTTGACGATACCTTGGTGTACTTATACAGATCCCGAAGTGGCGCGTGTCGGAATGGGCGAAGCTGAAGCCAAAGCTAAAGACATTAGTATCGATACATTTTTAATTCCTTTCAGTCAAGTCGATCGGGCAATTATTGACGGCGAAGAGGAAGGTTTTGTGAAAATAAACGTCAAAAAAGGCAGCGACAAAATATTAGGTGCAACAATTGTAGCGCGACACGCTGGCGATATGATCAGCGAGATTACTTTGGCAATGGTTAACAATATTGGTTTGGGAAAGATTGCTAGCACAATTCACCCCTATCCAACGCAATCCGAAGCAATTCGGAAAGCTGGAGATGCTTACAATCGTACTCGTTTGACTCCGTTTGTGAAAAATTTGTTCAATAAATGGCTGGCTTGGACACGGTAATTTGAACTATTTTGCCATGAATCGTAGGGGCGGGTTCACCAACCATCTATGTGAAAAATAAATAATCTCGTAAACCCGCCCCACCCGATCGCAAATACAAATCTACCATTAATTTATTGGATAAAATGTTGATGTAAAATGGGGCGTTGGAGTTGGAGGGCGGGTTTATCAGATTGTTTGATTTGTGTTCGAGATTTCGATGAACCCGCTCTACGCGGATTGGGGTTTTCGACATTCCTATTTATGTTTCTGTTTCTGTTTCAAATGTAACGCCTTCATACAAAAGTGCGATCGGTAACTCAAATTCAATGCTGGATAAAGTGACAATCTCTCCGGCGGTATAAGAATAGTAAAGCCACATTTTACCCTCTCCCCGACAGTAACGTTCAACGTGAATTTTTTCAGAATCAATCAAAATATACTCTTGTAAAGTCGGAATTTTTAGGTAAGCAGTAAATTTTTCATCCCGATCCTTACCACTTGTACCGGGCGAGAGAACTTCCACAATTAGCTTCGGATGTTGAATGAATTTGCGCGCATTTATATCTTGAGGATCGCAACTGACTATCACATCCGGGTAATAGTAACGACTCCGAGGACTGACTTGCAATTTCACATCTGACACGTTCGCCCGACAACCTCTGGAACGCAGATGAGGGCGCACAGCAGTGTAAAAGTTAAGTGCAAGATCGTTATGGGGAATTGTACTACCCGTCATAGCAAAAACTTCGCCGTTGACATATTCGTGGCGAATCTCTTGTTGAGCTTCCCATTCGAGATATTCCTCGAACGTCATTTTTTGGGGTGTTTGGGGAATTGCTATCATAACAATTTTTCTGGTGATGTTACTTTGATTATAGCATTAGGCGTGGAACGATCGCCCAAACACACCATACCTTAAAAATCGCCTTCATCAACTTGAAATACAGTCAATCCCAAGCCTCTCCACATATCAACAACTTGCTGCCGATCGTCCAAAACAAATTTAATGTTATACTTACCTTCAATATGCTGACGATAAATTTCATCTTTCATAATCGCATCCTTCCTCATATCTCCCGTTTTCCGCAGATAAATATGAGTGTAATTGACCTCGTATTGCCGTAACCATTGTTCAGTTTGAGGCTGACAATCATCGGTTCTACCCGATACTACGATAATATTAACGGTAGACTGCCACTTGTGGATGGTATCTAGTACAGGCTGATTCGGTAAATCGCGATCGCACTTTGAAGCATCAAAAGGATTTCTACCATTGAGAAGTGCCAGCGTACCGTCCATATCAACAATAATAGCATCCGGCAAATCTGGGTTGTGTTCCGGTGGCTGAACGGGAACCCGCACATACTTATTGTACATCTTCAAAATCACATCTTGGCCCACAGAATTAAGTCTTTTTAAATCCCGTTTAATACATTCCTCTACCGGAACTTGCAGGAAAGAATCATTAACTTCTACAACAGCTTGACCTTTGACTAACTGTTTAATATGTTCGATATGCGGCCCAAAATTAGTATCATCAACAATTACGTGCTTCCCGTTTTCCAAAGCCATCAAAATAATCGTATCTCTCAACTGCACAATAAACTTTTCATTCGCCGGCGACCAATGAGAAGCATGAGCCATTTCTCGCAACAAATCTTTATTGCTACGAACCCATCTAGCAGGTTCAGACAGCAGCAATTCTTTCGCAAATTGAGATTTTCCAGAAGCAGGTAAACCGACAAGTACAATAACTCTTTTCATGGTATGTCACCTACAATATAATGTTACTCTTCTTTCGTAGTAAGGACTTTAGTCCTCATCTTAAGTTCGTATAAGTAGTATAAGTAGGTTGGGTTGAGCGATAGCGAAACCCAACACCTTATTTTAAAGAGTTGGGTTTCGTTACCTCAACCCAACCTACATATTTCTACATATTTCTACAAACCTAGCGATAGCGAAACCCAACACCTTATTTTAAAGAGTTGGGTTTCGTTAACTCAACCCAACCTACATATTTCTACAAACCTAAATGGATATAATCTAGACCCAACAACTCCTCTATCTTATGAATAGTAACATCACGGAGAGCTTCTTTCACTCCCGCAACTCTCCGGGCCCGCAAAGAAAACAAAATTCCCGAATAGGGCAAATGCTTCACAGCTAAAGCAAAATCTTTCTGCACTTCGATAGATTCATGCTGTCGGTAAACCTCCTCAATTTCTGCAACCAAAGATTGATATTTGTCCTTAACTTTTTGGTACAATTCAGTCCACTCAGGAAAATAAGCTAAAAACTCTTCCCCTTCATTAGTTAAAATAATCTCGATCATCCGGCGGGTCGAAAACCCTTCTCGCAGATGGGAAATCGCGACATATTGCGGAGACTTGACTTTAACTCGATTGAAGTCAGCATCACAAATAATATAGCCTTCTGAATCCATCGGATCTAAGTTTTGAGATGCTTCGATAACTTCTTTCCAGCTAGTCAAAGCATAAGACTTGACTAATTCCCATCCATATTTTTCAGCCAAAATAGTCGGCTCTGTTTCTATCAATGTTTGAGTATTACGAACGCCATGAAACACGATTTGATTGTTTGTTTGTTGGACAACTATTCGATTGTAAGGTGTCATCAACTCAAAGATAAAACATAGGTCGGTTTCTGACGGCAATTGATATCCCAATTCTTGCCATACTTTCCAAAACAGTTCCGCAAAGCTGAATCCAAAACCGTTAACTTCGCCTGCTGCGTCGGGAGTTCCGCTAGATTGCACTCTCCATTCTCCATTGTAAAAATAAAGTACAATTAGAGAACCATCGAGTTTTTCGTAAACTTTGGCACTGTTCCAATCAATTGTAGCGGCGTGTCCTTCTCCGTAGTTGAAAAATTTGTCATAGGGATAAGAAACTATCTGCCAATCTTGGGATGAGTCTAAAATAATCCCTCGACACTGTTGGACTATTTTTTCGCCCAGCGGGGATTCTATCTGCGAGTATTTCAGACAGACGAGATGAGGATATTGCCGATCGCGCGTAACCTTGATATGATAAGTTTCGGACAAAGTTTCTAATCCGTGCTGGCGCAAATACTCTTGCAGTTCCACGATGTACTCCTAAGTTTGTCGCTTGCTCTATTTTATCGGCAACTGTATATTTTGGCGAAGTTCTAAACAAAAATTAAACTATTTTTTTCATAATTCATATTGTAATTTTTGTATTTTGGAGTATCGTTGTAAATATGTGAATGCAGTTGGGGGTAAAAAGGGAATGTTTCAACATATAGGACAAAAACAGTGAACAATAAATTATTATTTTGGGCGACTTCTGCGTGCGTGTTGACTGCTTTAGTACCTGTATCGCGAGTTTTGGGTGCGTGGGAATTGTCGCAGCGGTTGCCTGAAACCCAATCTGTGGCTGTAGCGGGTACTGCTGTTCCGGTAAGTCAAATCTTGGCAAAATTAAAAGGCAAAACACAAGTCCCAATTTTTATCCCCAGTCGGCTTATTGTTTCGCAGAAGCTTTACTATTACAGCCAAGCGCAACCGAATAGCTATGCTATTTCAATAGATTATATAGCAAATTGCCGGGGTGCGGGAGCTTGCACTTTTGGGGAAGTTCGAGCTCAAAAAGGCGGTGAATTTTCTACGAAAGTAGAAGGGGTAACTAAGACTTTGAAAAATGTTAAACTGGCCGGCGGAGTGAAAGGAATTTTTCACAACGGTTGTGGTGCTTACTGCACGGCATCTATTCAGTGGAAAAACCAGGGATTTCTATATACTGTATCAATTAAGAACGGACTGGAATCGGATTTGATTTTAACAGCAAATTCTGCTATTTTAGCGGGAAAGCGTTAAGTTTTGTAGTCTGGGACGCACAACTTCTATCTGTAGGGTGCGCAGTGCGTACCTTACCGTTATTGTATGATATATCTTAACTCGCACTCGCCTCTTACAAGATGCTATGGTTTTTTTGCGCTTATCTACTTGGAGGGTAATCAGGATGAGGGGAAGATGGCTATTTGGGGCGATTGTTGTTGGTGTAGTGACTGCTTTGACGATCGCACTTTTGACACCATACTCAGCCCTAGCAAGGACAGAAGCGCAAATCACAGAAATTCGCTGGTTTAATTATACTTCTCAAGATAGCTGGCAATCCGCACAATTTATTGTACCCGATCGCAATACTGCACAATCTGTCGGCAGATCCAAGTTGCGGTTGTACGATGTTCATATTGCCAAGATGTTTGAAATTTCGCGTTTTTTGTGCGATCGCGATCGCACTTGGGCCGGTTACAATTGGTCTTACGAAGCCGAAAATGGCAACATTGACATGGGAAGCTTCAAAATTAGCTGCAATCTCGCCCGTTCCACAGCCGCAACTTATGGGTTAGGTAAACCAAAAATTACAGTCATTCGCCGCAACTTTAACCAGAAAAACGGCCGTCCATCTGTTGCTGTAGAAAAATATTCAATTCCTACTCTGAACGTTGATAAAAATAGAGTTGTACAGTGGAGAATCTTTGTCCAAAAATTTCCCCCAATTCCCAACAATTCAGGTACAAATCAAGCTAATACTCGTTTTTCTGTAAGTAACATTTCTCAGCAAATCAAAGGCAAAACACGAGTACCTGTTTTTCTGCCGAGTATACTTCCTTTATCTGACACTCAGCAACTTGATTTTGACGTGCAAGCTGGCTCCCACGGTTACATTGTTGCCATGTATTTAGGCAAAGGATGCCGCGCCGGAGCTTGTGCTTTCGGCACAATCGAAGCTAAAAAGAATGAACCATTTTCGCCTCCGTCACAATTGCCGAGGGATACTTATAGAAGCATTGAATTAGCGGGCGGAATGAGGGGAACTTATTTCCAGACTTGCGGTAATTACTGCATTTCTTATGTGGAGTGGCAAAGGCTGGGTGTACTATACCGAGTAAGTGTCAAAAATGGAAGGCAGTCAGAAGTTGTTCGGATAGCAAATTCTGCACTTCAAGCAGGGCCACGTTAATACCATTTTCGATTTGTGATTTTCGTTGATGTACAATTAAACTGTACCTAAAAAAACTAATAAGATGCCTGCGATTAGCGTTGAAGAAGGCAAGCAGAATCTGCAAGCTATCTTGGAAAAGGTGGCAAAAAGAGAAGAAGTGACAATCGTACAGGAGGGCAAAGTAGTAGCTCGCGTAGTCCCACCGCTATCCAAGGAGGAGTGGTTAGCTAGGCATAAAGCATTACGAAACTCCATTAATGTCAAGGGCGAACCCCTGAGTGCAACTGTGATTAAGCTAAGGGAGGAAGTACGGTATTGATTTATATAATAACTTTCATATCTATAACAAATATTTTTATTCGGGACAAACTGAATGATTGCGGTCAAACCAAATGATGTAGTAAACAGACTGAACGCGAAACCCAAATATCCGTTTTTTCTCATCAATTCGCATTTCTGATAACCTCGCATCTTCAGGAATATTGTCAGGCAAAGTCGGATGAATGTTAATCAACTTATAACCCGTTCCTACTGATTCACCTCGTTTTTTTGAGCCGTGACCTTTGATTTGACCCCAAGTATATTTCTCGATTTTCTTTAGTCCTTCAATGAGGTCATTGATTTCTGATGATGTCCAGTCAGATAGAAGCCAACGATTTTTATCTGCATAAGTGAATCTGAAGCTAGGATGCTCGTCATCTTTACTGCTTGGTCGATTTAACTGAGTTGCTTGCTCTGGAATTCTTCTTTGTTGCTTGTTTTGAGGTGGCTTTGGTATTTGACTTTTTTTACCCACTTACGCCTCCACCAAAGGTGCATAGCAGGCTTTCATATCTTCGTGGGAAATGATTTCAGTTGATGTTTCCGCAGGTTCTAATCCCTGGCGGGCGTTGAGCCAAGGTGTCTCAGATTGGGTCAATTCTGCCAAATGTTTAGCACTTAATTCTCCATAAGCATTCCAAACTTCTTCGAGTACCTCAATCTCATCTTCTTCAAATTCTCCCTCAAAATTATCAGGAGCGGGAATATCGGTATATTTGTAAGCTTTGTACTCATCCCAAACATGGCGGACAATGGGGCCGGAAACCCAAGCTTCAATATCTTGAAAAAATAGCTGCTGGCTTCTAAAGACTAAACTCCAAGCTTGTGCGTAATAAACGAGTTTTTGCAGTTTGAGAGGAGAAATAGTATCGCCTGCTTCTCTATCGACACGACATAAAAAGTAACGAGCTACATCCAGAGCGCTTTTCATAGTTTTAGGATTTTAGTAATTTGACAAATTGACTTTTTATGGTAAACTATTCGGTGGCTTGAGAAGTTCGATCGCCCTTTCCCCCTTATTCCCACATTTTTCTCATCAAATCCTGCAACCTGGGAGCAAACTCTTCAGCTTGCACCAGCTTAGGCTCGATCGACTCTAGGCAAATCATACACCGTCGGCTGCCTTCCGCTCTCCAGGTCGATCGGCTCAGTTTTATCCCCCTAATTGTCCCAACCAGCAATTAAAGTCACCACCTGCGGTACGCTAGATCAGGTGAATATACTGGCTCATTTCAAGCTATCCTGCGATCGATCTTATGTCCCCAACCACATCTGCCCCCTCCCGAACCGTCCGCATCGGTTCCCGTAAAAGCCAACTCGCCCTCGTCCAAACCCACTGGGTGCAAGCAGAGCTACAGAAACACTTCCCGGAACACACTTTTGAAGTCCACACCATGTCCACCCAAGGGGACATAATTCTTGATGTCGCCCTCGCTAAAATCGGCGACAAAGGACTTTTTACCAAAGAATTAGAAACGGGAATGCTCAACAATGAAACGGACTTTGCCGTTCATTCCCTCAAAGATTTACCTACCAATTTGCCCGAAGGTTTAATTTTAGGATGCGTCACCGAACGGGAAAATCCCGCTGACGCCTTGGTAGTTCACTCCAAGCACAAAGACAAGCAACTCGACACCCTCCCAGAAAATGCAGTAATTGGCACTTCTTCCCTGCGGCGGCTGGCTCAACTGCGACACCATTTCCCTCATTTTGAATTTAAAGATATTCGCGGCAATCTCAATACTCGACTCGCTAAATTAGATGATGGCGGTTACGACGCGATTATTTTAGCAGTTGCAGGACTCGAAAGATTGGGAATGGGCGATCGCATCCATCAAGTTATCGCTCCCGAAATCTCCCTTCACGCCGTCGGACAAGGTGCTTTGGGCATCGAATGCCGCGCCGGAGATACAGAAATCATGGAAGTGATCAAAGCTCTCGAACATACGGAAACCGCCCAAAGATGTTATGCCGAACGCGCATTTCTGCGGGAATTAGAAGGCGGCTGTCAAGTACCAATCGGCGTCAATACCAAAATAGAAAACGGTCAATTAACCTTAACCGGAATGGTATCGAGTCTCGACGGCAAGCGCTTCGTCAAAGATACTGTTTCTGGCGCCGCCGAGACTGCTGAAATGATCGGAATTGACTTGGCTCACCGCTTGCGGGAACAGGGAGCCGGTGTAATTTTGGAGGAAATTTTTATCGAAGTTCAGCGCGGTTCGTAAAGCTGACATCGGGGGTTTTAAACCCAAAAATCGCCTTTTTTATAAAACAATAAGGGTGATTGTTCTAAAAAATAGCTACGACAGCATTCTGGTTGTAGATTTTGGATGGGAATTTTAGAAAAAAAGCCCTCTAGTGGTTGAAAAAATGTGATTAGTTATCAACATACCCGTCAAAAATCTACAATCAAACATCCTAAATAAATCAGCAACCTATTTCAGGGAAAGGCAAAATATGAGCGAAACTCAATTAAAACTAGAATTGGCAAAAGTTCAGCAACTTTATCGCAAAATGCAGGCAGATCAAAAAGCTTTGCAGCAGCAATTGAAAGAGTTTAAAACCCAGACGGGAAACTTTTCTGATGTCGTCGAGCAAGTTTTGCCCTCCGTAGTTTCAGTTTACGTGATGGATTGGGATACAGGAGAAGAGACTTCTTCGGGCAGTGGTTTTTTTGTATCGCCTGACATCATTGTCACTAACTATCACGTTGTCGAAGATATTGCTGATGAAGATTATTTCTACGAAGAAAATGAAGTCGAACAGGTTTTAGTCGAAACTCATGATGGAAAGTTGAGAATGGCAGAGGTGGTATTTACTGGCAATGCAACAGAGGATTTAGCATTGCTTTTAATTACTGGTTTTATGCTCGATCCCGAAACAGGAGAACAAGTTGAATCTCCCGAAGAATATCCTCCTTTAGAGTTGTCTTTTGATGTGAAAGTGGGCGATCCAGTAATTGCAGTGGGCAATCCTTTGGGGCAGTTTCCGTCAACTGTAACTCAAGGTATTATTAGTGCAGTTCGCGAACCGGAAGAGCATGAGGTGGGCGACGACGATGAAGATGAGGTTGGTGAGGTGAAGGTGTTGCAAACTGATGCGGCGATTAATCCGGGAAATTCGGGTGGGCCGTTGATTAATATGGCCGGTCAAGTTGTTGGGGTGAATACGTGGGGATGGGAAGATGCTGATACTATCAATTTGGCGATCGCCTCTGTTGCTTTGGATGACTTTTTAGCTGGATTTGAGGAAACTTTTGAGGGTGATGGCGAGAATTAGTCGGTAGTTGTCAGTAATCTGTGATTCTGGCGATCCTCTTCGTTGGCGTAGCCCCCGTAGGGGATCGCGAATCATAAACATGAGAGGGATTCGACTGATTATTATTGAGCAGCCGCCATCAATTCACTCGGTTCGGCAACTTCTTTTTGCAGCTTTTTACTGAAATAAATTACTTCATAGTCTGGTGCAAGTTCCTGACGTAGCTGATGCCATATACTAATCCCTTCTTGCTCAAATTTATCGCTAACTTCCTCACTAGCAAACCCAGATGAAGCTGGATCGTTCCAATTCAGAGTTCCCTCATAAATTGTGATCCAAGCAAGCAAACGCCTGAGAGTTTCTTGACTTAAAGGTAATGCCGTTGGCTCGATATTGCCAAGTTTTCCAGGAGAGGCCCACCATAAGGGATGACTGCCATAGTCAGCATTTAGTTTAATGATTTCTTTCATGTTTATTCACCTTATTTTATTAAAGAGAAGCGGGGTTAGCACAAACCAGATAACCGTTGCTACCGACTGTCACTGCAATCAGTTGAGTTACACCATTAAAAGTGACTTGATAAATCGGTCTAGTTGGAGATTGATAACCTACAATTTCACCTGCATCACAGGGGATTTAAGCCCCCACCTTTAGGTGGATTGTTTTTAGGCAGGGGCTTAAATCCCCTGCCTAAAAACTTCGCAATCAACTGTCAACTGTCAACTGTCAACTGTTAACTGTTAACTGAGATAACAGCAGCCATCACTGCATCGGGGATTTCTGCCTCAGAGATATTTCTTTGTGCAAAATCTCGCCTGTGATTGTTCACAATGTGTTGCAAACCAGAGGCATAGTTTCCTATTTCTAAGAAAATTATTTGACCATCGATTAGCTTGGCTATCTCAACTATTGCTTCTGGATTATGCTTAATTCCGGTTTGCCTCAGTTCGGCTATGAGGGTTGCTTTTTCATCTGAGATTTCATTTTCTGAGTTGGTCAATGGCGATTATCTCAGTCTTAGGGAATTTATTATAATTTTAGCATGGCAGTGGGCGATCGCTCTTTTTTTGACCGCAGATGGACGCGGATTGATGAAAAGGGCGATCGCCTCAAATGACGGTTCAAGTAAATAGCAGGTTTTCTGCGATCGTCTTAGGTTTTGGGAGAGATTTACCATCTACCTGATATTCTTCAACTAAAAGCTCTACTGCATTCTTCAAAGCTTCTTCGTAGGTATCTCCGTTTTTTTTGCGCACCGCGTTAATATTGTGTCGATCGCCATTTAAACTTAATCTAGACTAACTATCTCAAGGAACACAAAAAAATAATGCGCATTTTATTTGTATCCGCCGAAGCAGCACCCCTAGCCAAAGTGGGCGGTATGGGCGATGTCGTCGGCGCTTTGCCTAAATTTCTGCGCCGCATGGGCCACGATGTCCGCATCTTCATGCCCTACTACGGTTTCGTCTCCGACAAAATGGACGTTCCCAAAAAACCTGTTTTCCAGGGGGCGGCGATGTTCCAAAATTTCTCAGTCTTTGAAAGTGTTTTGGCGGGAACCGATGTACCTTTATACTTATTGCAACATCCATCTTTCTTACCCCGTCGCGTTTACGGTGGCGTAGATGAAGATTGGCGGTTCACTTTCTTTGCTAATGCTGCCGCTGAATTTGCCTGGAATCACTGGAAACCACAAATTATGCACTGTCACGACTGGCATACAGGGATGATACCTGTTTGGATGAAGCAAGACCCCGATATCAGCACAGTTTTTACTATTCACAATTTAGCTTATCAAGGGCCGTGGCGCTGGCGTTTGGAGCAGATGACTTGGTGTCCTTGGTATATGCAAGGTCACAATACAATGGCTGCGGCAGTCCAGTTTGCCGATCGCGTAAATACAGTTTCGCCCACCTACGCCGAACAAATCAAAACCCCAGCTTACGGCGAAACTTTGGAAGGTTTGCTATCTTTTCTAGGCGGCAAAGTATCGGGGATTTTGAACGGAATTGATACAGAATCTTACAACCCAGAAACAGACAAGTACCTTCATCAACAATTCAGTGTTGATACTATTGAAAAGCGCCCAGCAAACAAAATTGCCCTGCAAGAAGAAGTCGGTTTGGAAGTGAATAAAGGCGCCTTTTTAATCGGCATGGTGACGCGGCTGGTAGAACAGAAGGGATTGGATTTGATCATTCAAATGCTCGATCTCTTCATGGCCTATACCGATGCTCAGTTTATTGTACTCGGAACGGGCGATCGCTACTACGAAACCCAACTCTGGCAAATGACAGCCCGCTATCCCGGTCGGATGTCCACCCAATTACTCTACAACGACGCCCTTTCCCGGCGCATTTACGCAGGCTGCGACACCTTCCTGATGCCCAGCCGTTTCGAGCCCTGCGGCATCAGCCAAATGCTCGCCCTCCGCTACGGGTGCGTCCCATTGGTGCGCCGCACCGGCGGTTTAGTCGATACCGTTTCGCACAACGACCCAATTAATGATACTGGTACCGGTTACTGTTTCGATCGTTACGAACCCCTCGACTTGTTCACCTGCATGATCCGAGCATGGGAAGGTTTCCGCTACAAAGATAAGTGGAAAGAACTGCAACAACGCGGGATGAGAGAAGATTTTAGCTGGGATATTTCTGCTAAGAAATACGTCAACTTGTACAGCGATATTTTGGGACTACCGCCCGAAGAAATCGCACCAGAACCAGAACCAGAATTAATCATTGGTAAAGGTTAATCTCTTTCTTTGTAGGGTGCGTCAGGCGTTATTGTCGATTTAGGCGATCGGATATTTGCTGACGCACCCTACAGTAACTTAAGGTCAAACCCCCAGTCCGGCAGGGGTTTAAACCCCTGGCGGTCTTGCGGACTAAGTTGACACCAATTACCAATTACCAATTCCCAATTAATCAACAAATAAATCGAGAGGTAAATGACCGTAAGTGCCGCTAACTCCACCTTCTAAAGCAGATTGACATGACACCAAAACGCCCCGATAAGTTCCCGGATAACCATCAACATAATACGAACCCTTCAAAGTATTAAACTTGATATAAACCGAACCAGTAAAGGTCGAAAAAGCATTTGGATCTAAAACAGCTTGATATCCCAAAGCCTTCAAATAAGTTGCTAAAGCTGAAAAGCCCTCATCCGTCGAAGCAGCGCACACTCCCAGCATTTGATAATCCGACAAACTTGCTACCAGCAAAATCGCTTGACGTAGCGCTTGTTTTTCTAGTGGCGATGCTACAGATTGCATATCCAGACAAGTAAAATCTTTGAGAATTTGCTGTGCTGCTTCTACAGTTAGGGTAGTCGGGTTTTGAGTAGACATGAATTGCTCTGATATTTACCAAAAGTACGATCGACAGTTGGGCACTCGTCAACGAATTTCTGACATTGCAGCCTCGATCGACGGCGGTAACACTCGCCTAACTCCTGATTGTAGCGCATTGTGCGATCCTCTGCGAGGGCTTTCCTTCGGATCACTTCGCCCTCGCAGAGGATCGCACGCGCTACCTAAATTCCCAATAAACAGCAAAAAAAATATCAATATTACTGAATTTGCCCCTATTAATGGTAGAGATGAAGAGTACGCAGATTGGCAATCAAAAAATTAGGAGCAAGCAATTGTTAGAAAACATAAAAATCCTGCGAGATTTTATATTTCGCCTGCTACACAAAGCCAAACCGATTTATTTATTGCTGATATTTGCAATCAGTATAGGTATTTCCGGCTGGACAGTAGAATCTAATTTCATCAGAATCCCGATTATCGGCTTTCACGATATTGTAGACACTCGAAACCCCGCCGAAATGCCACCTCGGAGACTCGCTTTTCCCATCGACTACACCAAACAAAATTTCTCAGTCTTTTTAGAATATCTCATTAAAGAAAACTATTGGTTGTTATCATCTCAAGACTTGTACGTATACTTTATCGACAAGTCCCAGCCCATACCAGCTCAATATCTAGGTAAAAAACTAATCATAATCTCCTTTGACGACGGCTACAAAGGCGTTCATAAAAATGCACTTCCCATCTTAGAAAAACTGTCAGTTACTTACAAACAAAAGGGCAAGTTTGTGGTTTTTGTCAATCCTCACTTTTTAGGTGTTGATATGGGCAGAGATTTTTTGCCCCACACTACTTGTAACGATTTAAGAGACGGATACCAAAAAGGTTTTTATGACGTTCAGTCTCACGGTTTTACTCACAAAAACTTAACTAAGGTGAGCGGGAAAGAATTAGAATTTGAGATTGCTAAATCTAAGTCAGAGTTGAGAAAGTGTATGGGAGATTTAGACAAAAATAAGGTTATCGGCGCTCACATCGCCTATCCCTACGGCGCATCAGACAGGGAAGTGGAAGAGCTTTTGCCTAAATATCATTTAACTGGCTTTTTGTACGATGACAATCTATTCAGAGTAAACCGACTAAAAAATAACTACCGGATCTCTCGCATAACTGTGGATAAAAATATGTCGCCTAGAGCTTTAATTAGCATAGCTAAAAAAGCTTCTACTCTCAGAAAAAAAGGGTGGTTTTAGGGGAAAAGTATTTTTTGGGAGTAAACAATGAGTCATTATATCAATTCCGGTTGCATCGGAATTAATATCACCCAAAATCAGGATACGGCAGTGTCATATTCCTACCCAAAATAAAATTGTAGGGAAACAGCACTGCCGTGTCCTCTATCATTCCGGCGCAGCCGTAATTGATATTATTTACTATAATTGCGAGCTTATAAAACGCATCAAGACCTTTATAAACCGGGTTTTTTTACCTTCTTAAAGGTGTTGATGCAGTATTTTATAAAAAACCAGATTTCTGAGTATTGGACAGCGAAAAAGAGGACTGAAGTCCTCACTACAAACTTTAGAATGGTGATATTACCATTTATTTTTAATTGTTTTAACCTGTTCTATAAATTCTGCACCTTTCTCAGGATTTACCATTGCTACAAAGTTAGCAAAACCTTGAATCGATGCGATAACATCCTCTGAATTCCCCCAACGCTTGCCATCTGGCCCATCTTTTTCAATTTGAAATAAAGCAGCGCGGAAGCGTTTCAACATTTTTTTAGAAATACTGAGTTGTTCGTTGACAACAATTCCAGTCACTTCTTGTTGCCGATTCTTCCGCAAAATTCGAGTCTTTTCTTCGTTAATCACCAATCCTTCATGAGCGACAATCGACTCCGTGCGCCTGAGTACGTTACAAATGTTTTGCAGGCTGTCTCCCGATGCCGAAAATGTCAAATCGTCGGCGTAGCGAGTGTAAACAAACCCCAATTCGCCAGCCATTTGAGTTAAGCGCCTATCTAGGCGCCGGCACAGCAAATTCGTAATAGCTGGACTTGCGGGAGAACCTTGGGGCAAATGGCGTTCTGTAACTGCGACAAAGTAGGTTTTGCCGTCTAATTCCAATTCTTCAATCTCCGGTTCCGTACACAGCAATCCAAAGATTGTAGCCGCAGCTTCTGAGTACCCAAAAGATTGAAAAAGTCCTTTGACTCGCTTGTAAGAAATTGAGGGGAAAAAGTTTTTTAGGTCAAAATTGATAATAACTTCTGAGCCGACATGAGGGCGAGCGTTTGTGACAATTGAATGGCTGGTGCGAAAGCCGTGTGCTGCGCCGTGCAGTTCGAGTTTTTCTAAAATATTAACAAGAATCCAGTGCTGTGCTGCTTTGAGTCGGGGCATGGGCGCGGAAATGTGCCTTTCTCCCCCAGTTTTTTTAGGTATTTTAAACCGGATGTAGTGGGAGATATGGGAGGTTTTGCGATCGAAGGCGAGAAACCGTAATTGTCCGACACTAATCTCCATTGCAGCGGCAATTTCTGCTCCTATATTGCAAAGCGGTAACTGATAGCTTTGCAACCGTTCTTCGTTATAATTAGTGTTGTTAAGTCCGCCAGATACCTCATCGCCCAAGTAGCAAATTTCTTGCTGTTTTCTCTGATGCCAATTTTGCGATCGCTCTTGCCGTTCTTTTTCGCGCCGTTCTTTAGTTTCCTGCTGTTTTTGGCGCGACTGAATCAGCCGCTGTTTGAGCATTTCCTTGCGGAGTGCTTGTTCGTTGTGTAGCAGCGAATTTTCCCGGCGCAGTTCGTCAAGTTCCCGCTGAATTTCCCCGATGCGACGAATTTCGTCGGCCGGATCTTGGGGGATTTCGCCTTGTGCGGGCCAGAAACCGAAGCGGATCATTTCTTCGAGAATGAATTCTTCTTTGCTGGTTTCCCGGATGCGATCGTACAATTCTTGGCGAGTGCGCGGCTGGTCAGTCATAGGGCAAAGTTGGTAGTTTTTACCTGTTTTTTCAAGTTTAAATCAATCCGCGTTTTTTCAGCCTAGCTAGTGCATCTTCTGCTGCATTTTTCTCAGCATCTTTCTTGCTTTTGCCTTTACCTTCTCCATAGAGTTTCTCTGCCACATACACTTTAGCGAGAAATTCTGGGGCGTGAGGCGTACCTCCTGCTTGGACTGTCAAGTATTTGGGCGGAGTCGTGTCGCCGTTGGTCTGTACCCACTCCTGAAAGCGGTTTTTCGAGTCTACAGTCGATCGGGTTTCCACAACATTTTCGGGAACAGAATCAAACATTTGCCATACAAACTCGCGAACTTTGTCCATATCTTGCGTGTCCAGATAGTAAGCGCCAACGAACGCTTCAAAAGTGCTGCTGAGCAAATTTGGATTAGTAATCCCACCTTCTCGAAGAGCTCCTTTTCCGAGCCGCATTTTTAAGTCTAAACTGATTTCGGTAGCAAATCTCGCTAATTGTCTTTCATCTACCAATGCAGAACGCCGGCGAGTAAGTTGGTCTTCTCCCATTTCGGGATGGCGCTGGTAGAGATATTCGCCGCTGAGAAAAGTCAGCAAGGCATCGCCGAGAAATTCTAAGCGTTCGTTATCTGCTTCGCGGAATGTGGGGTTTTCATTGACGTAGGAACGATGGGTTAGTGCTTGACGCAGGAGTTTGTCATTGTTGAATTCGGGAAGAGTAATTTGTATCTCTTTTGTTTGGTTAGTTAATTGCATGGGAGTTTGATAATTGTGATTTTTCTGTGAGTTTAGTATTTTTTTTTGCGGACATGAAAGAGCCGCAGATGGCGGTTGGTTTGGAGAATCTAGTCTATCAAATAAACTGGATTTTTGCTATCTGCGACGAGGTTGATTTTAACAGATATTTGGGACTTTTGCCGTTAGTCTGCCAGGGATTTAAACCCCTGGCGGGCTGTGTTGCTTCAACCAGATAATTGATCTGCTTGTATTGATAACTCTTTTGGCTTTTTTAGTTGCGGTTTCAATCCTGCACACAAACTAGGTAATTCATCTACATAATGAAAGTTATCGTCACCAACGAGCTTAATCAGTTTTTTGCTTGCACTTTCGCGCCGTGCAAAAACGATCACTGTTTTACCCAAAGCCATCAAAACGAGGATTAAACCTGCAAAGTCCCTATCTCCTGAAACTAGGATAATTATGTCAGGAGAAAGCTTAGTTGCAACTCGTTTGATACAGTCAAACACGAATTGTTTATCTACACTATTTTTGCCTGAATTGCGAACTGGAACGCCTTGAAAACCAAGATTTTCTAGCTGATTTTTGGCGCTAACTTGATTTTTGTGCTGCGGGTTATAGTAATGTCTTTGGAAATCTAAACACCCTTTTGATAGGGCAAAAGCGACCAATAATTCACCTTGCTTTGGATTTAATTGGACGTTCTCACCATCCGAAAGTATAGCAACTCGCTGAGACTGGCTTTTTTGTTTGCCTGTGGTTCGATGATTGTCTGTCATTGTATCGTTCCTAAATAAGGGTTAACAGACAGCATCAATAAATTACCCATCTAGCCAAAGAAGTATTGTTTTTGGGTTCGCTCAAAAATGAGATGTCCCATTTAACAAATTCCTCTAATAACAAACTATGAATTTAGTTTGTAGTTGCTTGGTTAGCGTCTCAGCGATAGGATGTGCAGATTTCGGAAAGGCGTCTTAAAAACCCGTTGATATAGAAATTCAAACAAATGTCGTGCCAACTGACCTATTAGACCTATCCCAAAAAATCTTAAACTTTTGCCGTGTCGAGACAAGAACTTAGTTTTTAGAGATGTCTATTGATTCCAGTGGAAACGACATTAACTTGAATGTCTATATCAACGGAGCTTTGGGACACTTACCCGAAATCTGCACATCCTACCGCTGAGACGACTTAACCGACACTTTTTGCTTTTGAATGCGGTGTCTATCTGAGCTGTATGTCTTTTAACCTAGCATCCTCAAAATTGGATGTCAAGTATCAAGTAAAAATAATTTGAATTACCCGATCGCAAATCCTGAAACCATTTTGCGATCGGCTTCTAGCTCGCCCAAAGATCCAAGTTAAATTGGGATTCATCTATTTATAGATGAAAAAAAAATCGCGCGCCGCCACTGGTTGCCCCTTCGTAAACCCCCCAGGACTAGACTGCTCAACTCCAGCGGGGCCAGGTACTGTTGGTCGTTGGCTTCGCAGAAGCCACACCGCAACACCAACAGTACCTGAAGCCCCGCACAGTCAAGAGCAGGCTAGTGATGCTTGTCTAAACTAAACGCAAGGACGGCGATCCACCGCCCGGATTGCAAGGCTGTTTACCAATTTAAACGCGCGATTTATTAAGTTATTGACACTGACGTGCGTGTTGCATTCGCAGTGCTAAAATGTGTTCGCAAGGGCCTTTGTACAGCTTGTTTTGCTGGTGCCAATTACAAGTACATTCTGCCTCAATCATACGCTCGTCTGCATCAATTGTCAAGTGCGGATTCAAAGTTTTTCCCCGGTCTTTGACACTGCCTCGCACAGTGAATGCGCCGGAAGAATCGCTGGTAAAATCCGTCACTTCTACCGCATTTTCACTCAAGAATCCAGTTGCTTTTGATTCTCTTTCGTTGGCAAATCTCAACCGTTCTAGCGGTAAAGGTTCTCGGCTCAATTCCCGCACTCGATAAACCTGTTTGTTCAAATCGTAAATTGCCCTTCCCGCTTGCGTGTAGGCACTCAATGCACCCAACACCGAAGCCCGATTTAACTTCAGTCTTGTTGCCAAACTGTCAGCAGTTTCTACCCAATTTTCTTTTAGCGCATCAAAGATTAATTGCTGCGTCCAAGCATCAACATCGGCGCGGGGTGCCATTAAATCAAAGTTACCGGATTGCGACCAATCATTGGCACTCCATCCCGACAATCCTAGGGTAAATGACATATCGCCCAAATCTGCAACGTAAAAAGAAGGCATTCCCGTTCCCAAGAGGTGAACTGTGAACTTTTTGGCGACGGGAATCAGTCTTTCGAGAATGTGAATGCGGCGCCTTCCCCAAACGCGAATTTGTTGCTCTTGCGAACCAGTATAGATCGATCGCGCGCAAACAACTTCCGTCCCCCACGGATCGAAAATCACCCGCACCGGTTCCCCCGGCTTTAGGATGTAGCGCATACTGCGCGGGCCTTGCTTCTCCTTGTGGCGGCGCAGGACAAAACAAATATTGTGGATATCCATCGGATGCAAATCAAACCGCACCGCCGGCAAAGACATCGCCGAACTAACTTGCAAAAATCCTCTCACCCAACTGTCGGGTAAGTCAATTTTAACTTCTTTAAAAGTCTCTTCATTTACTGTCTGAACATCAAAACTCGAGGGATCTACTTGCAGGGAAGTAGTCTTGTAACTGCGAATTTTTTGGAATTCATCGTAAAGCGCTGCGGAATAGTCGATGTTAGTCGTGCCGCAGCCAAATTCGCTGATATTTTGAAAGACTTCGTAGCTGGCACTTAATCTGCCATAACTCGATTCATCTTGGCTAAAACACTCGAAAAATACTTCGTCTGGATGAACTGTAATAACCGGATCTAGGACAAACCAAGCATCGAAGTCTTTTTTGTAAAGGTAGTTGAAGTATTGTTGTTTGGCTTTATAAAAAGGTGCTAAACGCTGGAAATTTAATTTTGTTAATTCGCTTAATTCTGATTGCAGTGGCTGAATTTTATTGGCTAGTTCTTGGCGCTGCGAAGCTACTATCTGCCAGTCGATTTCTTGTTGCCCAGCAACCCATTCTTTGTAAGCTGTTTTGTCTTTGGATTTGAAGCGCATATCGGAAACTACGACATCGTGCAAGGCGCTGATGGCTTCGCGAAAGGCGACGTTTTGCCGCAGTTCTCCGATAAAATAAGTGGGCGGGCGTTTGGTGTCTGGGGAGAATGACATTTGGGTATTGCCGCCGCTTTCTGTGACTCCGGTGCTGCCTTTGTAAGAGTAGTTAAATTCCATAATATTTACCTGTGATATCGTTTATGGTTGTTTATGAATGATTTAACCGCAGAGGGCGCAGAGGGCGCAGAGTCAGAGAAGTGAGAGATAATGACATACTTATTCTATTTTACTGCTTATCTGCTTAGTCGAGAAACTAACTCCTCACCTCAACTACAGGCTTTACTTGAATTGGTAAGTCAAGCTGAGGGTAACTCCTGTGAATTTTTAGCATAGTTTGAATCGCTGTCGCTTTATCTGCGATCGCAATTGTAGCCGATTGCCTGGTCAAAATTTCCGCTACCACCTTTGCAGATTGCTCGCTTTTTTGCGCTTCCGCATCCAGAAAAGCAAAAACCCGCTTTTTGGTAACTCTCCCTTTATTCACCCGCGACAAAACGGCGACAAAAAATGGCGCTAATTCCCGCAATTTCTCGTGATTGCTTGCTGCATAACTTTCCAAATAATTCGTCGCAAACAACTGCATATCCGCTGACGGATGTTCGCTAAACTTCAGCAAATAATCTTGTCCGCACTCATCCTGAAAATAGCGAATTACCAAATCTCTGCCAAACTGCCGCACATCTTCCCGAATGCTGTCGCAAAGGCTAACCATGATTTCGGGAGTCCAATCTTGATCAGTCAATTCCGTGCGAAAAATCCTCGCGGCAAATTCCCGCGAATCCTCCCACTTTGCCTCCAGCAGTCGCACGGCTGACAGCATTTCTTGAGAATTGGTGCGAATTACATCTAGCTTTTGGAAAAACATTTGTCTGGCTGCTTCTCGCACCGATAAAATCTCGTGACTTGCCAGTTTGACGATCGCAATTGTATCAAACTCCGCCGCCCAATTCGCGCAATTTTCAACCAGCACAAATCCGCCTAATTCCTGTGCGGCTGAAGACTTCGCTTTCAGCAGCAGCCAAGCTTTTTCTCGATCAATTCCAGGCATCCATCCGGGTAAATCTTCCCGCAGCAAATCCACTAAGTAGCCGTGCACTCCTTCGTGCCTTTCAGGAAGCATCAAAACATCGATAAATTCGGCTGCCAAATCAGCGCTGAATTCGGGATTTCCGGCTGCCAAACGCCGAATTACAGGCTTGATTGCATTGCGGATGTCTGCTAAAGCATTGACTGCCATTCCTACTAGCAAAATTCGCTTGTCGCCTGTCAGCGTTGCGTCGGAAAGTTGACCGAACAACCTGATGCCAATTCCCCGAATTTGTTCGTAAGGAGAGTCAATCAATGATTCGATTAATTCAGGAGGCAAATTAGCTGCACTGATTTCGTGGTTGAGCAAAATTCTCGCGCCCAATTCCTGAATTTCGGCGATCGGGTTTCTCAGCAAGTCCAACACTACGCCCAATCCCAAACTCCGCAGTTGTGCGGGAAAACAAAACAGTAAAATTTCTGCTATTTCTGCTGATAAAATTGAGGTGTCAGTCGGCAATATAGATGCTGTCTCGAATGCCAGCATATGAGCGATGACTCTGCCAATTAACACTTTTGCAGTTCGATCGCTCATAACTGACGAGCTTAACAAACGGCGGGCCAACTGGCGCGTATCTCCGTACAAACTGCTAACTAAAGCGGCAATTAATTCGCTGTCTTCTAAAAGGCGATCGCGCTGTTCGTCAATCCAGTCAAAAGCTTGGGTTCTCCCTGGCAAAAATCCGCAGTTAACCAGCGCTAAAATAACTTCCCGGTGGGCTGGATATCTGTAATATCCGTTTTGGACTGCCAAATTGAAACCCACTTCTGCTGTAACTTCGTAAGGTGCAGCAATCAGTTTAATTGCGGTGTCAGCATCTATTCCAGCCAAAAATTGCGGACAAGCTTTCAGGGCTTTAACAGCGAAATGATGCACCGGGCGACAGTTGCTTTCTAACAATAGCTGCAACAGCGCATCGGGATTTTGTTCCCAAAGTTCCGGGAAAGCTTCTTCTCGCACGGACGGTTCCGGGTCTCCGGGTTTGTAACCTTCTTTGCAGCGCCATGCTTGGGAATTGGTAAAATAAGCATAGCGCGGGCTGTTTTCGTAGAGAATGCGGTTTAATGTTAAATAACCGGCAAAAATATCCCATGCAGCGGTGCCGGACTCAAATCGAGTCCAGTTAGAGGTATTCCACTGATAATAAGTGCTCTGCAAAACTGCTTCGGCATCGCTATCAACATATTGCAGCAAAATGCTGACAGCCATGTTTGCATAATCAGCATCTCCTGCTTCGCCTAATTGTTTGAGAGTCCGCCATACCCGCCGCAGCAAATATTCCCGAGTATTGCTGCTGTAGGCAATTCTGGTGTTGGGACTCTGCATTTCGTTTAGTAATTCATTGGTTTTAACTTCTTTGTATTCGTTGGTTTTGTTGTTATATTCCCAGTCAGAGTTTCTCAAGGAAACGTAATCATCGCCGGGAATGCGAACGCCGTATTTGTTGCTGCGGTACATGGCTTTTTCGTCTTCAAAGCGGCGCGCAAGAATGGCAAATACTTCGGCGTCACGGCGGTATTCAGCCATTTTGAAGATGTGGCGAATTTGCTTGAAGTAATTTGGTTTTAGCGGTGCAGTTTTTAAGATATCCAGTAATGCCGATCGCACAAACCGACTGTCAATCTGATAAAGTCTGTCTAGAACCGCAAAACGACTGCTATCTTCAGTGTCGAGTTCAACTTTCAATGCTGTAGAAAATTCCTCCGCGCTGCCGTTTTCGACTAATTCTCGCAACTGTGCGGGTAGTAATTCGATTATGGACGATCGCAAGTGCGATCGGCCTTCCTCATCCGCCAACTTTAGCAATCCTTCAAAAGCAATTCTCGCCACAAACTCCGCAGTCGCAGCATCCCGATCAAGCCGAGTCAGCGCCTCCACAGCGCCCTCGCCGCCGCACCAGCCCAAACTCCAAGCAATACAGTAGTCTCGCAGCGGTTCTCCCGTGCCGATGAGAGCGATTAGTCCCCGCCCTGCTTCGGCAATTTTCAGCTCCCCAGCCCGCCAAATCGCCCGTTCCAGAGGCCATTTAGGACTCCCCCCAATAGCGATATTATTCAAAATAGCTTGCTGGCGCGTCTCGGCGCGAGGAAGTTCTGCCGCTGCATCGGGCGCGCTTGGGGCGTCGCTGAGAACTTCCAGATAGCCTTTTTTTACCTTTTCGGCAACTAGCTTGTCGAAAACTTTCTCTGCTTGGGCTAAAGGCAC
>PVWI01000183.1 GCA_003003725.1 filamentous cyanobacterium Phorm 6
GTCTAAAATCGCTTGCAGCAGTGCTTCGCTCTTGCGCAGGGCTTTTTGAGTGTTTTGACGTTCGAGTATTTCTTGCTGCAATTCTAAGTTGACGCGATTTAAGTCTTGCCAAGCTTGCTGAACTTGATTTAGGGCGATCGAGCTTTTTTCTACTTCTGTATTTGCCGGCCACGACTGATTTGAGACGGAGTTTGCGGAAAATTCTAGGGGTTGGAAAGCGAGCGGAATGTGGGGATTTGCGATCCTCTTCGAGGGCTGCGCTAACGGGCGAGCGGCCGCCAATTTTTTATTATATCGAAAATCTACGGCTAATTGACCATCTAAACTCGATTTTTTAGGGAATAAATCGGGGAATTCGCTGAAATTTAAATTGTCATAAATTAGATCAAACTTCGGGGATAGCTGCTGCGGTTCGGGGGTGGTAGAATTAGCTCGCGAATTCCCGTCTGTTGTTGATAAATCTGAGTTTGTGGGTTTGGCAATCCGGCGGGTGACTGCAATTGCTAAGCCGATTGGCACCGCTAGAACTCCTCCACACAGTGCCAACAGCAGCCAATTGTTACCCTGATCGGTTTGGGGGATTCCCCGGACTAAAACTACTGCGGGTTTTCCGGCTAAATTGTTTAGAGATTTTGCTGCTACGGTATAAGTTTGATTTCCTATTTTTATTGGCTGAGCAACTGGTTTGCCATCGGCGGCGCGTGCAGCTCTCAGTATCGATCTGTCCATCCACTGTAAATCTGGCAACAGTTGATTTTTCGTAACGTTTTGTGCACTTACCAAGACATATTTGCCTTCATTAAGTGGTGCATAAATAGCGTAAAATCCCCCTTCGAGTGAATTGACAGTTTCACTGCTAGCAACCATCGGGATTTGGCTCAGATTTTTCCCTAGAAATAAAGTACCAATAACTGTCTGATTTTTGGGATTTTTTACTGGAATTTCTGTGTAACTAACCAGGACACGTTCGCTCAATCCAGACGCCAAAGCGGGCAATTGTTTCTGAATTTTCGATTTAACCAGAGTTTTGCTGGCTGTAATTGGCTCTTTTTTTGCTAATACTGGATAGGCTAGGTTACGAGGATTAAAACTTTGTCCTTCCTGGTTGAGATTAACGCTCAAAATTATCTTCCCATCTTTACCCACTAAAACAGCATTGTGTATTTCCCCTGTTTTGACTTGATTTTCCAGAATTTGATTGACAGATTTTTGCAAATATGGTAATTTTTTCCCACTGTTGTAAGCTAAGGCTGTTTGGGCGATCGTTTTGCTGTCAGAGGATTTTTGCAAATGGTCAGCAGCGCGATCGAGTTTGAGATTGTAGTTAATTTCACTAAGGCTCAATTCTGATTTAGCTTGATTTTGCAATTCGTGGCTGCTAACTGCCGATGTTAGCCAGATGGCTGCTCCGGTGAATCCGACGGGCAAGATTGTTTGTAAAGCTACCAGTCCAATTAGCTGTTTTCTGGTGACGGAAAAGTTGTATGTGCACGGCGTAAAAGCTGCTTTAAATCTTTCGGAAGTTGCAACTTTAGTTGGCGGCGGACAATTTAGCTGGCTATTGTTTAACTGAGTTTGAGCCATAGTAGTAGATGCTGAACCGGTTGTAGATGATACACAAATTAATCTGAAACACCATCAATTTTAGATTTTAGATCGAGTTCGGTTAATCGCTCATCATAAAATTCTTCGCCCTCCCCTGGCTTAACTAAGCAATAAAATGACTGGGGTATTTTCAAAGAAACTGCGTTTCTGGCTGTCAAACCAGATTTTGTTATTTAGTTGTTTTTACATATACTGTCGGTTTTTATTTAAAGTTTGTTGGGAGCAGACAGGGGACATTGGTGTCAACTTAAGACTAAAACCTTTTGTATCTCTCGTTTATAGCCGAGTCTCGATCCCCCTAAATCCCCCTTAAGAAGGGGGACTTTGACGCTCTTGTCCCCCCCTTCTTAAGGGGGGTGCCAGGGTGATCGGGAAGACTATGAACTCGAACACTACACTGGTACTACATAAGACGTTAAGTTGACACCAATGCCCGCAGACAGTCGCCAAACTAGGTAATTTTTCGATCGACTGTATCGTACACTTACTTAAAATAAAGTTTAACCTAATTATTGCAGCACTTTTGATCCGCTCGATCGCCCTTTTGGCTGCTTCACATTTTTTTCAATCCCACAACCGCCTGCCTGCTTTGCCACCCAGTCGCTGGTGAGTATCCTTAAGCAAGGTTGGGATGTCTAACTCTTCGGGACACCGGGGCAAACATTCGCCACAATCGGTGCAGCGGTTGCCTTTGCTACCGGGAAACCAGTGTCCGGCATTTTCAAACATAGCGTACCGGTATTTACCGAAGTCAGTCATGTCGCACCCGACTGCGAGATTGCGGAGTCGCAATACTTCAGGAATGTTGATGTTTTCTGGACAAGGCAAACAAGCATAGCACTGGCTGCATTTGTCAGTTGCCAAACGATCGGCAATAACCGATTCTAGCCTCGCAAACGAAGTGATTTCGGCGTTTGTGAGCGGAAAGTCGCGATCGGCATATTTCAGAGGTTGCTCTAATTCCATCGGATTGGCAGGCCCGACACTGAGAGTTCCAATCCTAGTATCGCTGAGTAAAAACCGATAGTTAAGCTCCAAGGGCGAGCTTGGAAAGCACAATTGTGCCAGGGTTTCCGGGGGCGTGTAGAGTTGCCCTCCTTTGTCTGCTGGGGAAATGATAAAAACGCCCATATCTTTGTCTTTGGCGAGTTGAATTGCCGGGGCGTTGCGCTGAAAAAAATAGTAATAATGCAGGTTGACAAATTCAAACAAATCTGTATGGATCGCAGCCAAAATCAGATCCAGAGGGCCGTGAGTCGAAAAGCCGACGTGCCGAATGCGACCATCAGCGAGGGCTTTTTGTACAGCTTCCATGCAGCCAGTGGGCGATCGCACGATCGCCAAATGTTCCCAACTATTCAAACCGTGAATTGCCAGACAGTCGATATAGTCTAGATTCAGGCGTTTGAGAGAGGCATCGATGCAGCGTTCCATTGCAGCAGCATCCTCCGTTGGGCAGATTTTCGTAGTGATGTGGAGGCGCGATCGATCGACAGGCAAACCAGATTCTAAAGCCACACCGAGATATTCCTCGCTGCAACCGTAACCCGCAGCCGTTTCCAAGTGATTGATTCCCAGAGACACAGCCTGCCGTACAGTCTGCCCAGCAATTTCCTCAGAAGCCAAATAGCGCATGGTTCCCAAGGAAAATACGGACAGGTGCAAGTTAGTTTTGCCAAACCGTCGATAGCGCATAAATTTTACGACGAAGTTTCACTCTGACCCAAGCCACTTCTTTTGATCAAATCCTCTGGACGGAGGTTTGAGACAAATTCCCGGAAGGCCCGGCGTTCGGCCTCATCAGCATCTCGATCGACCGGTATCGAAGCATCGGCGACGACTTCTTCCATCACCCAGATGGGGCAGTTCGTGCGTATGGCCAGGGCGATCGCGTCACTAGGTCGGGCATCGATTTCTTTTTTAACTTCACCCTGACGGACGATCAGGACGGCATAGAACGTGTTGTCTTGCAGCGAATGAATCACTATGCGCTCCAAGGTAAGATTCCAGGCCTCTAGGAAATTGACCATCAAATCGTGAGTTAAAGGTCGGGGAGGCTTGTGGCCTTCCAGAGCGCTAATAATAGCCTTTGCCTGCTCCTGACCGATATAAATAGGCAAAGCGCGTCGCTCAGTAGAGTCTCTCAATAGGACAATAGGGCTGCGCGTGGCTGCATCTAAAGCAATTCCAGCGACTTTCATTTCAATCATAAAAATGCTCGGTAAGTGGGAAACTCAGAGACTTTAGTCCTGAGAGGGAAACAACACGGGCGGTTTCAACACATTCGACTACGCTCAGTGACCACCACCTTGAATCCCCTTTCCCCTTTCGGGGGTAGAGGGGTATGGTTGCCCCTCTTTGGAGATATGGTTGTCTCCGGCTCCCTTTCGGGGTAATGTTCGCTTCGCCAATGTTATGAGAGCTTGTTAGACTTGCAACACTGTCTCAGTGACCTTAAGACTGTTTAATTGCAAATGACAGAGCGGAAAACTAGCGTCGCATTCTCCGGTGTCGTGACTCAAATAACGTAGCCAGTTAAGGCTGAGGCTGGTCAGTACAGCTTGCTTCGATTGCTCTTACAAGCTCAGTCCCTTTAGGGCTGGGTTACTGACAGAATTAAGAAACTGCAAGGCGGTAGAGAACTCGGACATAAAGATGACCTAAATCCAGTATGACTCGATCTTCGCCTGAATCTGCAACCGATCGGGTACTGTCGATTTGAGATTTGACATTTGAGATTAACTCGGGGCGGGGAAAGACAGGGATAGCAAAAGTTCCTGCATCGGGTTTGTGGTTGTGGTTTGATTTAAATAAGCGATCGACTACGGAAAAATACTTATGTTTACAGGACTGATTCAATCTCTCGGAAAGCTGAAGTCGCTAGGCAACGATTACTTCCAAATTTCCTGTACCTCAAACAACTCCTATCAGATTTTACAAGATTTAGCCATTGGCGATAGCGTAGCCGTGGATGGAGTTTGTTTGACGGTGGTGGAAGTTCTACCCCAGGGTTTTGTCGCCATAGCTTCCCCAGAAACCTTGCGCCGCAGCACTCTGGGTTCCTTCCCCGATGCTTGGGTGAACCTAGAAACCTCCCTGCGCGCGGGTAGCAAATTGGGCGGACATTTTGTGACGGGACACGTTGATTCGATCGGCGCTTTAGCCACATCCACCCAAACCGCCAATTCTTGGGAAATGCGGTTTGGGGCCCCAGCAGCAGCCAATTCGGCATGGCAGCGTCAAATCGCACCTTACATTGTTCCCAAAGGCAGCATCGCCGTCAACGGCATCAGCCTCACCGTAGCAGATTGCGATGCCGACGGAAATTGGTTTGAAATTGCCGTAATTCCCCACAGTTTTTCCGAGACAAACCTCAGCTATTTGCAACCTGGAAGTTTAGTAAACTTAGAAGCAGATATTCTCGGCAAATACGTAGCAAAATTTCTGCGCAGTGGCGGCCGGGAATCGCATCCCGAACCTTGGGAAGAAACACCCGCTATGAACAGTTTGGGAACAATTACACCAGAATTCTTAGCAGAACACGGATTTATTTAATCGTAAATAAAACTCGGCGGTTGAAACCGCTACTAAACAAACGAACTCCTAGCCCAGAGCAACTAAAAGACCTATTGCAAAAAAAATATGTGTTATCCTTAAAAGTTTTCTCAAGTTTAGGTTAAACTTTGAATTATTGGGTTGATTGGCATCTCCTTAAACTTGTCCAGCCTGCTAGATTATAAAATTGGCTAAACTTTCCATAATTGCACAAAATTATTTTGCCAGAGGTCTAATTAGGCGCCGAGTGCTGGCACCGACTCTGCTTACCTTGGAGCTTCCCTCAAAATATTTGCAGCCAAGCTACAGCCACGTTGCACTCAAGCTGCACTCAAATGGTGTATTTTGACCGTCCCAAAACCGCTCAAGCCGATGCGGTGCGAGTAACGATTCAACATCCCAGGCACTGACCTGGAAGGTTGAACCAACTACGGAGACTAAAGCTTGAGACAATCTTGTTATCCGTATCAAAATTGCAAGCTCATGAAAATTCCATCATGGCCCGCGTGGTTTCCTCATCCTATCTCATGTTTGAGGACGATCGCACTAACCGTAACCTATGGCAGTACCTCGAATTTTTTAGCGAAGTTAATGCCGATATCAGGCGGAGGAATTGTTTTTTGGTTACTTGCAAGCTGGGCAGGTTCAGCAGCGTGGATGACCGTTTACCATCACTGTCTCACAGGAATTTCCTTTTGGGCAGCGCCTCGGTATCCTCAATCTTTTCTGGGTCATCAAGAGTTACACCGAAAACTTGCCACTACCAAGCCAGTTAAGGCATGGAACAAACCAAACTGGGACTCTTTGAGAGAAGGAATCAACGCCCTTATTGCTTCTCTGGTTGCAGCAATAATTACTCTAACTTGCCTGGTTTTCCTTTTCTATGCGGCGGCCCCAGAGGGAATTGAAAAAAGCCAAATAGATAACGCCGTAACTTATCAAGTTTTAAATACGGTCACAGCGCTTATTAGTGCTGCCATGACTGGCGCAAAGTTTAATCAACCGATAACCGAGGTATTGTCTCAAGGTTTTGAGCCACTGGTAAATGCTTGGTTTATTGTCTTTTGGCTGTGGGTTGCTTCAGTGCTTCTACTTTATCAATATGATCTTTGGGCGCGTCGGCGACGGGCGGCAAAGCAAGAAAGGCGATCACAGAATTCCACCGCACCTGCTGCAAAGCAAAAAAGGCGATCGTCGGCTGCCACAAACTTACCCGCTCCAAATCCAATAGAACAAGAACTCAATCAACTGAGTGCCGATGCTGGAGCAACTCGGATGCGACCCGTGAGACAAGCGACTCCCGAAGCTGCTGACTGGTACGTATTTCGATCGGGTAAAGCCGAGGGCCCGTATACCGCATTGCAACTGTGGGAAGTTCAGAAAATTACAGCTCGCACAAAAGTTAGGCGAGGAGAGGGTGACTGGCAACGCGCTGGTGAAGTTTCAGAACTGACCAAATATCTTACACAACAATAGACCTATTGCAAAATATTTTTGTGCTATTATCGAAAGTCTAGCCAATTTTATAATCTAGCAGGCTGGGCAAGTTTAAGGAGATGCCAATCAACCCAATAATTCAAAGTTTGACCTAAACTTGAGCAAACTTTTAAGAATAACACATATTTTTTTTGCAAGAGGTCTAAAGAATAAACTTGTAATTGTAGGGTGCGTCGTAATCCGCGAATTATTTTATCAATAATTGAGGACTCAAAGCTGACGCACCTACTAACTCTTACTTCTCTCTCTGCGTTCTCTGCGGTTCATTAATAAAACTCTATTCCTCAACAAAATTGTTTTTCTCCCAAAACAATCCCGCCGCAATTCCCACCTGAGAAACTAAAAACAATGCTGCAATTAATAGCTTTTGAATACCCGCTGCGTGGGAAAATGGATAAGCGAGCAAATTCAAATAAAACGACGGATGTTGCAATTTCCCGTTAGCCCCGCTGTTCGAGATAATTTTCCCAAACAAAAAAGCACCTCTACCGTAATTGAACTGTTGCCGCCAAAATTGGCCCAGAGTTAAGGCGTGAAAGTGATAAACTGTAACTTCAGGACGGTAGACCGCGCAGCCTCCGGCATTGAGCCAGCGAAAGCAAAATTCCCGGTCTTCTCCCGCCGCTAAAGAAAAAGTCGTGTCAAACCCGCCGATGTTTTGGAAAGCCTCAGCCGAAAGAGCAAAATTGTTAGAAGTGAAAAATTGCGCGCGATCGCCAATAGCATTGTAATAACTGTAAAGATAGTCGATCAATTGCTGGCTGGCCGTAGAATAGATGTTATCCTGCAGCGCGTTGACAGTCCGACCTCCAATCAAACAATCTGGTGTTTCCATAAATCGCCGTTCCAGATTTCGCAGCCAATCTACCGCCACAGTACAGTCATCGTCAGTAAACACTAAAAATTTGCCCTCGGCTGCAAAAGCCCCAGTATTTCGCGCCGTAGCCGGGCCAGAATTTGGTTGTGTCAGAAGTGTGAGATTTAGCTGATTTTTAAAAGGAGAAATTGTACTTTCTACAGATATTTCCGTGCTGTCGTTAACGACAATGACTTGAAACCCATCGCGCGGATATTCTAGTTCAACAAAAGACTGAAGACACTGCGCTAATTTCTCAGGTCGATTGTACGTCGGAACAATAATTGAAAATAGAGTTTTAGCTTGGTTCATGATAACTAATAACTTTTAATTTTTCAAGCGATATAGCACCGACTCAGTATTAAAATCTTTGCCAAAAACTGGTTCCAGTGGGCCCTCGGGACTTGTCAGCCAAGATAAAGCTAGTTTGGTGTATTCGTCCATCTCAGTCAGGGGCCCAAATCCTACAGTCTTAATTTTATTTTTTCGGAGGTTGTCAATCCATGCCGGAAGTCGATCGGCTCTAAAGGGCACATATAAAACTTGTCTGTCCAAATTCCTCCCGTAAAATAGGTAGCTACGGGAACTTAAAAAGAAGCCGATTTTTTCATTTGGTACTGTATTTTTATCGATATACTCATAAATGCCGCGATACAGTTCGGCGCGAGCAATATCTCGCTTTTCCCTCGCCACCCAACTAGCACTTACTATCAATGCTATACAAGCACTGATTATGATAATGTAACTCGATTTTTTGAGGCGGGCGAGTAGGTTTTTCAACCAGATTAAACTAGGATTGCGCTTAAATAGAATCCCAGCCACCACCAGTAATCCAATATAAAGTAATGGGTATATTCCTAAAGATAGCAAACTGGGATCTAATATTTTCATCACAGTATTGACGGCTTCCCCGATATTAGATTTAAACTGATCGATCAATCCGCTTCCCCAAACAATACTCTTTCCAGTAAAAGAAGCATTTTTAATAATGTCAAAAATTGTGCTGCTAATAATGCCCGAAATACTCCCAACTAAAACAACTGCAACAACAACTTGATTTCGAGTTTTGAGCAGAGTTGCTGTAGTTGCTGCTGCGATACCCAGCAAGCTTAAAAAGGGAAATCCGTATCTGAGATTGAAACCGAGTATAGGGCTGAGTTGACCGATCGACTCTCCCGCAGTCCCGGAGGTGTAAGGTGTAATAAGATACAGAATTCCGGTGCTAACGAGAACTACAATTAAAATGATATTGTTTTGATTGATTATTCTGGTTTTACCTTGAATCAAAGCCAGAGGTGCTACTAATACCTGAAGTACGATCGCCAGAAATGGCAATTGCAATCTAATCAGGATTTGCAAGCCGAGTGTTTGCCAGTGGGAAATATTGCTGGGATTAAATTGAGCTGCTAAGGTGCTTTGCCAAATCTTGAAAGACGGCGCAACTGCCGGCGCTGGTATGCTAGGTGTTGGCTGCTGTACGGTCGGTTTTGGAGGCGCTACGGGAGGTTTTGGCTGCGGTACGGGAGACGGTAAGGGAACAGAGGGAACAGGCTGTAAGGGAATGTTAATCTCGCGCGCATGGCCGACAGGATAATTGATGTGCAGCAAGTTTCTCGCATACCAAAAACCTCCTAAAAGCAAGCCGCAAAGTATACCACACAGCAAGACTGGTTTGATAAAATGGCGAATTCTAAAATTAGCAAGTATGGATCTTTTATTAAAAGCGAATCTGGTAATTTCTAATATTGCTAATCCTCCTAAAAGTGAGGCTGCATAGACTATTCCCGTGATTTTAATTCCGGCTAGCATTCCGGTGGTTGCCAAAAATAGGGATAGCTCGGATTGCGATCGGCTGCTATGATAGGATAAGCCCAGATATAAACCGACTGTAAATATTGCAGCTAGCGGTAAGTCTGGATGAATGGTATTAACTTGGTTGAGCATCATCGGTACTGTTAATACTAAAGATGCTGCTGCCATAGCATAAGTTCTGGTTGCTCCAAATTTTATGCTCAGTAGATAGACAGCAATTCCCTCAAGTATCCAAGCAATTAACTGGGGAAAAGCTGTCAGAAAGTCTTCTCTAAAGGGGAGTACGCACAAAGCAGACAAGACGTGCCAATTGTAGGGATATACTCGGGCTTGCTCTTGCTCAAAAATCCAATTTCCGGCGGCATCTAATAGTGTAAACGAGTGGGTTTGATACCAGCGGGCAATTACTGGTAGGTGAAACCACAATGAGTCATAATTTGTTGTGGGTTTGGTTGCTAGGGTTTCCCACAGCACAAATCCTGCAAATGTTGTGGCACTAATAATCAGGAGTTCGGATGGGTTCAGAGGTTGCTTGAGTTGGGGAATATGCCACTGCGATAAGGTAAAAGCTTTGTGGTTTTTGGCATAAATGAGGATTAAGCCGATCGCACAAATCACAATTTCTGCTATAATAACAGCAGAAATATTTAGGCGATCGACACTTCCCAAAATCAAGCCAGTACAAACTTGTACAACACTCCATCCCGTCAGAAGTACGAGGAGAAAATGGGGAAATGAGTAGTTACTGTTTTCCTTCTGATTCTCGAAGGCAAGAGACAAGTTTAAGGGAATCGGGCCGACTACAATAATCAGAAATAAAATTAATTCCCACAAATGCTGCGCTATTAGCATAAGCTGTAATTTACCAATTTTTGTCGGCTTTTCCTCGCTACCAGGATTTTACTGGTTTTGTAGTGAGGACTTGAGGCCTCGGATGAATGCGGACTAAAGTCCTCACTACAAACCTATTTAATTGTTTGTAGTGAGGACTTTAGTCCTTAGAAACAACCTACCTGTTAGCTTGCTTCTGAGTTTTGGGTTTGACGGCTTCGGATTCTTTCGGCTTAGAAGTGTCAGCTTTTAATAATTCTGGGAATGGCGGCTGGAGGTTGTGAACTTCGATATCCATTCCTAGCGGCAGAGGTGGAAGCTGGGGAAAATCGTTTTCCAAATCCTTGAGCCCCTTAGCACTTTGTATTTCCACCATTTTCGGCATTTGCGGTACTTTGGCGGTTTCCAAAGTGCCGAGCATTCTGGCTACAGCAAACTCTAGCTGAGAACCAGGATCGATCGCCACCCAACCTTTGTCGGTCATTTGCCGGATCTCGAAGTGCAGGTGAGGCCCTGTAGACATTCCCGTACTACCGACGCGGCCGATGGTATCTCCCTGTTTGACAAACTCTCCCGGTTTCACAAACAGTTCCGAAAGGTGTCCGTAGAGAGTTTCCTGAGACTGTTTGCTGTGGTTGAGAACCACCGTCAAACCGTAGCCGCCCAACCAATCGGCAATTGCGACTTGGCCTGCATAAGCGGCCAGTACGGGCGTTCCCATCGGAGCCCCCAAGTCAGTTCCGGTGTGAAACCTGCCGTAGCCCATAACCGGATGAGTCCGCCACCCAAACGGCGAAGTAATTTCCGCAGCAATAGATAGCGGAAACAGCAGGCTGCTGTTGCCATTTCCAGGCCTGCCTGCGGGACGAGGTGTGAGATTGTAGTAAGCAAAACCTGTATTACTGCCACTACTGACACTAACCGCACCGACTTGAATCGGGCCGAGTCCCATGCTGGGAGGTGGTTGGCTGCTGTAAGATGCAGGGTTAACCGAGTATCCAGAGTTAGCACCAGAGTTAGCAGAATATCCATTAGTCGAGTCGCCTGGAGGCGCATAGGCAGATTCTGGCGGGTTTGAACTCCCCCAAACCTGGTTGCCTATTTGTTGAACGGCTTGACCGACTTTACTGACGACATTCGGGCTATTATTTCCGGCAACAGTTCCCGGAACATTGCCCGGAAGAGTCTGGATATTCCCGGGAAGGCCTTGTGGTGCCCAATTTCGAGGAGGAGGGGTTGCAATATATGAATCACCTACGATCGGAGTTTCGGGCTGGTTCGGTGCTGCTGCATCTGCCGTCATCGGCTGGGAAACAGCAGGAGGCGCACACAAATTACCAACTTCTTGTCCTGATGATACGGAACCTTGGCAGCCAGTCGATCGTTCTGCAAACTCTATTGTTGTCGGCGCTTGGTAGTCACTGGTTGCGCCAACGCTGTAGTCTGTTTTGTCGATGTAAGCGTTGGCTGGGTTCACTGGTGCTTCAAAAGGAGGCTCCTGGGCTGTTGCTTCTGGCAGGGGTATCAGCGCGGGTTCCGGCAGATAATAACTGGCTGGAGGTTCGGTGGCGTACTCTGGCGATCGGGCTGGAACTTCTGCCTGCGGTGCAGAGTATGGTTCTTCCTGCACTTGGCTGGCTGCTGGTTCCGGGGGCGGAAGAGGAGCTTCAAATAGTGGCTGGAGTTCTGCTGCGCCGGGGAAGGCTTGTTCTGCTGGCGGAGTTTCGCTCTGGGCCGAAACGATGCCTTTGCTGAGCATTCCCAGACTGGCAAGGCAACCCAGTCCCACCAGCAGCGATCGCTCGGACAAAAGGCGCGATCGAGTCCTGGCGCCTGTAGGGTTCTTTTTTTGCTGTTTGGTGTTCAAAGCGGCTGTTATTTGCTTGTCTGGAAGTGGTTTCACGATTTTTTTTTCCCAACTCAACGGGGGTGCAAGGAGCTCGAAGTCAGGATCGAATGTATGGCAATCCTTGTCTTTAATACAGCCATAATTGATTTTACCGGGCTTGAGGCAATTTTTTTGGCGCATTGAACAAGCTTGAATGTCGCTGCGTCGAGTCGCGATCGATGCCCTGATTTTTTCGATCTCGATTGCACTGGCCCTCTTAGCCTGTGATCGCCAAACTGATGATAGCGCTTTGGCGATCGCCTATGTCAATTATTTGCGGCATTTTTGCTCTGGCGTTCCGCCAAATTTCGGGGCCCTCGGCCATCCGCATTGCTGACACGCATCTAATTTTTTTAACAATCTGGTTTGAAGAAGCCATCAGCGAGTCGTTGATCTGAAGCCGGAAAAATTAAATCTAGATGCAGTATAGCTTCAAGGCGATCAGCAGCGCGATTGTTTGATTAAAGTCGATCGCCCATTTAAACACCCGTTGGCAAAATTTTTAATTGTCTAAAATACAAGGGAAATGACTCACTTGGGGAAGGATTGGTTTCATGGCTTTAGCTGGCGATCGCTTGACAAATTTTCCTGACTCTGAATGCACCGGACTAAGTGACGATATCGGTTGGCAGTGGCAAAGCTGGGAAGGCTTGCCCTATCTGACTTGTAGTTTGCTTTCTCGGTGGTCTCACGGCTTTTTTACTCGCGATTTTTCGCCCCGGGGCCCGAT
>PVWI01000184.1 GCA_003003725.1 filamentous cyanobacterium Phorm 6
GGATGTCCCTCAAACTGGCGAAAAATTACCTCTGGCTTGAGATAAGTCAAAAAACCTTCCATCTTCAGCAAAGCAACTCGGTAGTCGCGAACCGAATAAAAACCGTAGCTGGTGATATTGTGATTAGTTTCTGGTAGTAGATTCCAGGTATTTGCCAAAAAATGGGCTGAACTTTCGTGAGAAAAACTAATTACATCTCGGTTAGAAATTCGCACAGCTTTTTTCACCGTTTCCCGCATTTGCTCGTCAGTCAAACTAAGGTTAAACAGGCTAGTTATTGCTTGCAAGCGGTCGTAAAGGATCTGGCTTACCGTTACTCCACACTCGGCGGCGCGAAACGGAATTGTTGCTTCAATGCAGGCGGCAATTTCAAGCAATTGCTCGCGTTTTAGAAATGGTTCTAGTGCTTTTGCTGCAACCAAAGCGCTGAGAAATTCGTTTTGTCCAGCGAAGGGATTGAGGACTTCTCCAGGTACAAAACCGAATACCAGCATTACCATCTCGAATGTAGCATCAGCAGACAGTTCTGATCGATCGCGAATTTTTAGCTGTTTGTTAACCTCTTTTGTCAGAGGAGTGATGTAGTAGCTGACGTTAAAGTTAATGCTGCGATCGACTTGCACGTACACGATATCGTGAAATAAAGCGGCCATTACCTCGATCGCATCTTTATTTCCCCCAACCTCAAAAATATGTTCGGGAGTATGGAAAAACCGCCAGGGCCCAGTCATCGGCTGCACAATCAATTCAGCAATCCGAGCGAGTTCACTTGGTTCGACTTCTGCTTTCAGGCGATCGATCGCCCAAATCAGCTTTTCTAAGCACTGTAAGTATGCCTCTTTGCTATCAATCACAGTCTTTTCCACTAACATTACACTCACGTCAGCCATCCTCTTATTGGTTTGATTGTTTCGTAAATGCACCCCGTTATTTATTTTTGAGTTTTCTTGAATATTTCAAGAGGACTTTAGGCTGCAAATACTTACTTAAAATCCACTTAATTTCCGGTAGCTGATCTGCCTTGTTTGCCCAATCGAATTAGCACGAAATATGACAAATAAAGTACATAAATTGCTAAAGCTGTCATGCCCAGAAGTCCCCAAAATTGAGGATTTGCTTTAACATGAAACATCTGTTTGTAGAGCCAAGGTGGATCTAACCAAATGCGGCAAAAAGGTTCGTCAATTACCTGGATTTGGGATTTAAAGGCACAGGTTAAGAAGGGAATTTGAGCTAGAGCGCCCAAACCGCTGTAAACAGTAATTGCCCACCGCCAAGCTGTAAAAGCCAGCTTCAAAGACGAGGAAGGTCGATCGGCAATCTCTTCGTTTAAATCCTGCCAAAACCACAGACAAGCAGGAATCAAGGCTCTCCCCATCACCGATGATACAAAGCTCACAGGGAGCGCAGCCATCATCAGGTAAAGTGTAATTGCCAGCAAACTCGCCACCCGCCAATAAATCATCAACAAACGGACGATCGCGTCAGCCTTGGCAAAAACAGCCCAAATCAGAACTACCAGCGGGATCGAAATTGTTAATAACACAGACAATCGGTAATCCATCCACACAAGCGGTTGAAACCAGGGCCCGGTGGCTGCAAATAAAAGACTCAACATCTTTGGGAAAATATACTCACTTATTTGTGACAGATTCTACTACAAAAGCGCTCAAAAAGATAAGACAGCGGTTGAAACCGTGCCTATATAAACGTGTTAGCCTTCCCGAAGGGTAGTCCGCATCCGCGGACTGAAGAAAACAACTTAATTTTAAGCGTCGGTTCTTCAACCCGCGGAGGCGGGTTTTGTCTGTGTAGACGCGGTTTCAACCGCCCGGTCTTTTTGCCAAGGTAATTAATAAACCTGTGAAAAAATCCCGCGCCAAAACTTGATTTCGGCGCGGGAGGGAAGACGAGGATCTAAATTCCTCGCTTATTCGTCGTAGATGCGGCACTCAGCAGCGTCAGGATTGTCGTCGCAATACTTTTCAAAAGAATTTTTAGGTTTGACTTGCTTTTGGTGAGAAGCTTCAGCTTGCAGTTCTTCAACTGCGTCCCACGCCGCAGCGCATTCCCCGGAAGTTGCGCCCTTGATGTCACAGACGGTACGAGCGCTTTCTAGTTCTTCTTCAATTTTTTCTTCGATGTTGCCTGCGGGTGTTGTTGTCATAAAGTTGTTGGTATGAAAGGTGTTCTTTTTGGATGTTAGCTTCTGTTTGACTTGCCGTTTCGCTCTGGCGACCTCAACTAATACTAGCTTGAGATGCGCTGCTGTGGCAGCCCAGATAAAAACCATCCATAACTGCGATCGTAAAAGCCGTATCTACTTCCTGCTTTACTTTAACCTGTCGGCGGATTCTAGTCCACAGGCATCAATGCAGGTCGAGCCGACCTTACTTTTGTTGAAAACATTACAGGAAGTTGGTGTGTCAAACTGTATTGAGCTTTATCTTTTAAGATTTAGCTGAACACGACATTTAACGCCTAACAGATTTATTCGACACCCATGTTAACTTATGTTAACACAAGAATGGCGATCGAGGGGAATCGATCGACCAACAATACCGTCCCGCCAGCGGCCAGTTCCGGTTAGCCTAAGTATAGAAATAGTTTTTATAGAGAAGTTCGCCTTATGGACAAGCAAAACCAAATGCAATGGGTCAGCGCCTTATCAACCCGTCCGTCATTGGAATCAGCCCTCAAAGAAGTTGTAGAACAAGCCGATCGCGAATTAGAAGGCCCGGCCGATTTAGCGCTGATATTTATCTCATCTGCCTTTGCCAGCGAGTATTCTCGGCTGATGCCTTTACTGCGAGAATTACTGCCCGTGGCCGCGATTCTGGGCTGTGGCGGGGGAGGAGTCATCGGCACCAATCGGGGTGGCCTCACCGAAGAAGTCGAGGGAACTCCTGCTGTCAGCCTGAGTCTGGCCCGCTTACCGGGAGTGAACGTCAGAACATTTCACATCGATGCAGACGAACTACCGGACTTAGACAGTCCCCCGGATACTTGGGTGGATTTGTTGGGCGTGCCGGCCGATGAAGAACCGCAGTTTATTATCTTGGCCGACCCCTTTTCCGCAAAAATTAACGATTTGCTGCAAGGACTAGATTATGCCTATCCAGGTGCGCCGAAGGTAGGGGGGCTAGCCGGCGGGGATGGTGCGGGCAGAGGCGCAGCGCTGTTTTGCGACTATCAGTTGTACCGAGAAGGGACGGTGGGAGTAGCTTTGAGCGGGAATATAGTTCTCGAAACGATCGTCGCGCAAGGCTGTAGACCGATCGGGCATCCGTATCGGGTGACAGAAGGAGAACGGAATATTTTGCTGAAACTCGAAGAACAAACCGATGATATCGGCAGCAGGGGCATCGAGCGATCGCCCTTAGAGGCCCTGCGAGAGTTAGTTCAAACTTTGAGCGAAGCAGACCGAGAATTAGCGCAGCACTCGTTATTTGTAGGCTTAGTCAGCGATGAATTCAAGATGAATTTAGAGCCGGGAGATTTTTTGATCCGCAATCTGTTGGGAGTAGATCCAAAAGTGGGGGCAATTGCGATCGGCGATCGAGTCCGTCCCGGCCAGCGCATCCAATTCCACCTGCGGGACGCGCGCACCTCCGCAGAAGACCTAGAAATGCTGCTCGATCGTCATCAGCGGGCCGCCGAGGACAGGGGTACATCTAGCGTCGGCGCCTTGATGTTCGCTTGTTTGGGGCGTGGCGAAGGGCTTTATGGCCAGTCGAACTTTGACTCGCGACTGTTCGGCCGATACCTCAAAAACATTCCCCTGAGCGGCTTTTTCTGCAACGGCGAAATCGGCCCCGTCGGCGGCAGCACATTTCTGCACGGCTACACATCCGTATTCGGGATTTGCCGCCAAAATTCATAATCAGTTGACAGTTGACAGTTGACAGTTGACAGCTTGCCCTGAGCTTGTCGAAGGGTTGACAGTTGTCAGTTGTCAGTTGTCAGCTTGCCCGAAGAGCGCAAGAGAAGGGTTGACAGTTGACCGACTAATGACTAATGACTAATGACTAATGACTAATGACTAATGACTAATGACTAATGACTAATGACTAAAAGCGGCAGTCGCCTGCCGCTTTTAGCTGTGAGTAGATATTTGGGAACCTTAGAAACTAAAGGTAGTACGCAGGAGTCCGACCCAGATATCGTCGTTTTTGTTGTTGTGCTCGGGATTCATAATCACATAAACGCCCGGTGTCACTGAGATAAAGTCATTGACTTGGAAGCGATAGAAACCCTCTAGGTGATAAGAGGTGTTACGGTTTCTGGTGACATCACTCTCAGTAACTTTTGGCGGTACACCGAAGACAAAACCGAGGAGGTTGCCGCGCCGACCAAAGTCGGACAAAGCCAAGGTGATAGCACCATTTTGGATGGTAGCCTCGTTGTTGGATCTCCGCAGTTGCTCGGCCTTGGTGTAACCGTACCAACCGCCAATCTGAAAGCGACTGCTGGGTTTGAAGTTAACTTGCACGCCAAAGTTATCTGCTCCGGTGGCTGATTGACCGAAAGGCCGGTTAGCCAAGGCACTGCCCGTACCGCCCATGATGCCAACATCACCGGCCCGATTGTATTTCCGAACGTAAGTCAAGCCCAAATCAAATGGCTTGCTAAAAAAGCCGATTTGGCCCAGAGCGCTGAAAGAACCGTCGGCAACGCCCCTACCGTTTGCGGGGTTGGGAGCATCGCTGTCGCCGGCGAGATAGCCTGCGGTAGCTCGGATGTTGCCGAAGTTGTAAGTCAGACTTGCGCCAGCTCCCTGGGCTCCGCGGAATACGGCGGGGTTGCGAACTCCAAATCTGGAAATTGAACCAGTACCCGTAGAGTTAAAGGGAGTTACGGTATCTGCAATTTCATCCAGGTCAAGTCCTTTAGGGCCGACAAAGACTGTAGCAGCACCGATCGGGAAACGATAGTACAGTTCGTCTAGTAGGAAATTGCTGTTATCATTCCCATCAAAGGCTAGACGAGCCATGTTAGTACCCGTAGCGGTTGCTGCTGAGTAGTTGGGGACGTTGAGGGCTTGCAAGCGGGTTCTGAGCAAGTCTCGACCGGTGAAGCTTGTCAATAAGTTCAAGCGCACCCGGTAGCCGAGGTTGGTGGCAGTTTTGTCGTCGTGAAGGCCGACACCATTTCCAAAGGTGTCGCTGGCGGCAAAAATGGCTTCTCCGTTCAGTTTGGTGGTGGTGGAAAACTGGTTGGCTTCGAGTTCTGCGGTGCGAGCTTCTAGGCCGTCTACTCGTCCGCGCAGGGTAGCGAGTTCGGCTGCAAATTCTTCTTGCAGGCGTTGCAGGATGGCTAAGTCGTCTTTGGTGACGAAGGTACCTGTTGACGAGCTAATTAGCTTGGTTACTTGGTCTAAGCAAGCGTTGACGCCGGCGGCAAATTCGTAGCGAGTCAGGGCGCGGTTGCCACGGTAGGTGCCGTCGGGATAGCCTGCGATACAACCGTAGCGTTCGACTAGGGATTGCAGGGCTTGGAATGCCCAGTCGGTCGGCCGTACGTCGGAGAGCTGGGATACTGATGTCACTTGGGACATGGCTCCAGACTGTTCTGTCGGTAGGGCTTGGGGTGCTGCTGGGACGATCGGGCCGCCCATGCCTGCCGGTGCTGTCTGAGCAATTTCTACCTTAGTAGCTGGGGTAGTAGCTGGGGGGAGAGCGGCGGCTGCCGGTGCTTCAATTTTTGCAGCGGTTTCTGTCGGAGTGCTTTGCACTGCCAAGTCTGATGCTTGGGGCGACGGTTCGGCTGTGTTCGCAGCGGCCAGGGGTTCAGTCGCTGCCGCTGTGGTGGCGGGGGCGATGGCGATTGGGGCTGCTGAGTCGATGTCGCTCTCTGCTGTTTGCAGTGCTGTTGCGCTGGTTTCTGGTTCAATTTTTGCCAGTTTTTCAGTGTCTGCGGTGTTGGCGACGGGGGTTTCGGCAGCAGGGGCGCTGCTGTTTAGAGCCAGCTTTTCTGCTGCAACTGGTGCTGCAACAACTTTGTCGGCAATTTTTGACTCAGATTGCTTGGCTGTAGCTAGCTGGTTGGCTTCTGCGGTTGCGGTAGCTTCTGCGGCGATCGCAGGGGTATTGACGACTGATGATAGCCCCAGAATAGCGGGGGATACTAGCAGTAAATTCCAAAAAGTTCTGTTCATTTTCCTCACACCTTCACACTCTAATTCAACTCGATCAGCAATTCCCAACTGTTCATTTTTGTGGTTACTTGCCTGTTGACAATAATAACTGTCAAAATAGAACCTATCCATAACTGTTGATTCACAGTAGGCGTGTCTGGTTCCTGCTTGAACCGTAGGGGACTGGCCCTTCTACAGCCCAGACATCAATTCAGGTCAAGCCCACATGACATTACGGTTGATTATACCATCACCTGGTGACGTACCCACACGGTATGCTTCGCATACCGTGTGGGTTTCCAGTTTCAACCGCCGCTGCCTCTACCATTTTTGAATGATGTTGGTCTGATGCAGCGTCCGGAGGTTTGACAAGCCATCTTGTCCTCACTCCCATCGCACGGCGTGCGTGCGATCCGGGCAGACTCCCTGCGCCCCAAGGAGTTCATCTCATCTCTCGATCGCCAGACTTGCTTTAGTTGCTGTGGCTGCGATCGAGCACTGGTGGTGCGGGTTCGACCACAATCTACCTCAAACTCACCGCTGCCCTGAGTCTTCGGTTACGCCCGACTTAACAGACAGTTAAGGGTAGGATACGGGCTGCTTGTCGCCTCCCTTATACAGCTTTCTATCCAAATATGTCAAGCTTTTTAACCTAACTTTAAACCTCGCGACCTTTGGCGGGGCTATTTTCCCGCCAGCGGGAGGCCAGCGAGCCTTTATATTTGTAGATGTACCCTAGAAAAGCCAAATTTCAGGCTTGACCAATTTGGGTTTTCTGACGATCCCAAGAGTCGGGACTTGCGCGGGCGATCGTCATTTTTGAGACAAGCTGTCGCCCGGTTTAATTCACCGCTACTTTAACACAATTTTTGGGTTTTCTGAGTGCGGCTGCAATGGGTGTTGCTTAATATGCAATCGCGCCGGGAATGCTGTGTTGCTTGAGACACCAACTATACCCAAATTTTCTAGCGGTTTTAGCGCTGTTTTTGACGGAGGGCGATCGCAGAAATTTAATGCTAAGCTGGCGAAAATGGAAAAATCGAAAATAGAGCTGCTGTCAGAACAGAAAACTGCAACGCTGTGGGTTGGTAACTTAGTAAAAGAATGAGGAGTTATGGAAGATTTTGGTATTATTATTGCCTGCTGCGACCAAGATTATCTGTTTGCTAAGGGTTGCTGTGCTAGCATTCGATATTTCCTGGGAGATGTGCCGATTTGTCTGTTGATTGATGGTACGTTTTCGGTGAGTGATTTGGAAAAGTCTTATGGGGTGCGAGTTATCGATCGCACAACGGTTTCCCAAGAGGTTCTCAGGAAAAGAAGTTTTGGTTGGGGCAAAACTAAAATGATTGCTTTCTGGGAAAGTCCTTGGTCAAATTTTATGGTTTTGGATGCGGATACGATTGTCTGGGGTGATGTTCTGAAGTTGGCTAATTTTCAAGAATTTGATTTTATTGTAGACAAGCCTTGTTACGATTACTCGGATGCGGATGTTTCGGAATTTTTCTTTGATATTCCGGGCGTTGAGCGGCATTTTCCGAAGTTTCGGTGGTCGGAATCGCGATCGAATTATTTCTGTACGGGTACTTTTTTTGCTAAACGTGGTGTTTTTAGCTTGGAAGAATATATAGAAATTTTAGATTTTACGGCGGCAAATCCGGGGATATTTAAATATGGAGAAATGGGGTTTTTGAACTTTATGATTTTCCGGGCGGCACAAGAAAATCGGTTGCGGGTGCAGAATGTGGATATGCAGTTGTTGGTGCCGGATTTTGACCAGGATTTGCTGAGAAAGCGGTTTCCGGTGGAGTCAAGCGGGCCTGCGGGCGATCGCGCTGAGGCGACTGTGATTCACTGGTGCGGCCCGAAGCCGACTTTATCTACTTCTAAAGTTTACTCGGAACCGATGAATTTTTGCCGCCGCAAGTGTCAGGAGGATGTTTGGAACCGCACGGGTTTGGCGGCTGATTTGTCGCTCCAAATTGAGGATTGGCAGCGATCGATCTATGTGTATAAGAATAAGTTTAAGAAGAAGTTTCGGCAGTTGGCGGGAAACTAAGACTTATATCATTCCGGCTGCGCCGGAATGATAAGCGAGGACACGGCAGTGCCGTTTCCCTACCCGGATTAATTGTAGGGACACGGCACTGCCGTGTCCTGATTTCTCGCTCAAAATCGACAATTTAACCCTCCAGAGGCAAAGTGGGCGCCGCTGGGGGTAAAACTTGGCGGTGAACGCTGATTTTGTGGCTTTCTCGCTGAGTTTGCATTTCAACGGCGATCGCCTCAAATTCGACTTCCATGCAGCCGTAGGGAATCTCTAATTCGATATTTGCTCGCATATTTCCCAATCCGTTAGCTTTAAATTCGGTGATCCAGCGCGGCCCGTCGAGAATTAGGTAGCTTTGCCGATCGAACACCCAAACTTTTACATAAATCCTCGGCATTAATTCTGGCAGTTGCACTTGTACTTTTACGGAGGTTCCCGCGAGGATTTCGGCGCGTGGCAATTCCAGAATGGGCATCGGTACTAACTCGTCTTCTGGCAAAACGTAGGGAGTTGGGGGAGTTGCTTCTGCTTGGACAGTTGTGGTTTTTTGAGCAACTTTTTTCGGCGCGGGCGGTTCGTCAAAAACGACAAATTCTCTGGCTTCTGGGCTACTCGATTTGAGTTGGGAAATTGTGTCGATGCTTTTGGGTGGCTGCTGGGTTGGGCTGCTATCTTCGACAACGGTAATTGCTTCGCTGCTACCGGCGGCGACTTCTGGAGTGGGCGCAAGAGTGGTTGCTTTGAGCCAATCGGGGGATTCGATGTTGCTGGCTAAGGAGCTGAGCCGCGACCAAAATCTATTCTCGACGTTTAGGGTTTGAAATGCCTGTTTTGAGGCTGTTGGCGGGGTTTCTAGGGCTGGCTTTTCGGGTTCGGGGCTGTTTTTGGGTTTTTGGTCGATCGCTCCAATTTCCGCAATTTGAGGGGCGGTTGGGAGGTCTAAGGGTTTGGTTTGTTGGTCGATCGCCACGGAGGTAGTTTGATCGGAATTGGAGATGCTTGACAGCAGTTGCGATCGGCTGCTGTCAGGCAGTTTGTTACCAAAGGCGGGTAATTCTAACCCGCCTGCAATTGCGGTTTGACGGGAATTCAGTTGAGGGGGTAAGGGATCGTTTGTTGAGACTTCGGCGGGGGATGGAGGATCTAAGGATTTTCCTACTAGCTTGAGAAAGGATAGATTTGTGGCGCTCCGAGGCTGTTTTGAGCCGGCTGGGTACGGTTCTGATTGATGCTTTTCTTCAATGAAATTGTCTTTGATTTCATCTAGAAGATGCTCTAAACGGGCGGTAATTGTGAATAATTTGGTGGCTAGGGTGACGCCGCCGCTGCTGAGTATTGCTTCTCCTAAAATTAGACGGCTTTTGCACTCGGTTGAGATGTAGGTGACGCAGGCAAAGATGCAGGGGGGAGCTTGTTCTGGCATCGGCTGCTGGATTTGGGCGAGAATTTTTGAGGTTTGGGGATCGCGTAGGTAGATTTGCAGTTGTGCTGAACCGATGAGTTGTTTTAGTTCTAGCGCTTCGGATTCCGGGATGAGAGTTGCTGTTTTTCGGGTTTTTTGGGGGGGTTGGGGAATGTCGATTTTGCCGGAAATTATTAAGGGGCTACCGGGCTGAGTCACGAAGGTTTCTCGATCGAGCACGAGTTCGAGTTTGATGGGCGGTTGAGTCGCAGCGGCTGGGGGACTCGGAAATTTGTAGATGTTGGGCTGCTGCGGTGTTGTTAAGGCTGGGAGTTGGGCTGCTGTACGATCCTCTTCGAGGGCTGCGCTAACGACTGGTACTTCAATTTGTGCAACGGGACGATCGGCAGAAATTGGGTTTTCGCTGGCTTTCGCGGAGGTTGTGGGTTCGGTTTGGTCGATCGGGCCCAATAGTTCGGAGGTTTCCGATTCTGCGGGCAATACTTCTAACTGCACGCTGTACTGCCAAGGTTTTGCTGGTGTCGATTTGGGCTCTGGCAAGCAAGAGAGTTCCCACATTCCTGGTTTGAGACGTGTGTAGGGAATGATCACGACTAATCCTTCGGGATTGGTGCGAGCCGATCGACTTTGGACTTTCCGCTGGGGTGCCGCTTCGTCGAATGATGTATGGGTGATCCGAATTTCGATGTCGGTGTTGGGGTGCTGAATGCGAGCAACGACGCGATATTTGCCTTCTAGAATTTCCACGTCGGGGGTTTCTAGGGGCAACCAGGCGCGATCGCCCTCTTTCTGTAGCAAAAATTCTAATTTTTTCATTGTGGTTTCCCCTTGAAGGCTCCCGCTTGATCGATCGCAGGTTGGTGGTGGTTTGTTGAGCGACAGTTACAGATATTGAATTACTTTATGTTCTACAGCGTATCACCTCGATCGGTCAAGAGTTACGTTCAGAAAGATAGATAGGCGATCGAAAAGTCGGCATTTTGCTCGATAGCTAAAATTGTCCTTCTATATCCCTTGATTGGTGCAGGACTCTGACAATCTCGACTCTTTCTAGGAGAATTATGTAGAAAATGATGTAAGGTTTGACAGGAAAACTTCTCAATCCTGTGAGGAGTTCATTTCGCTGTCGCCCCATATTCGGAAATTGGGCAAGCATGGGAAAGCAATCTAGTAGTCGTGCTACTTGGCGATCGGCGCCAATTTCGTCCTGCTGTCCCAAATAAATCCATATATCTTCTAAATCTTTTTCGGCTTGCTGGGAAAGGCGATAACGATTCACAGGTACTTACTCCTGTTTTAGGCGCTGTTGCCCGCGTTGTTTTATAGTCACCAGAAGATTCGGCAGACAAGAGTCATCGTACTCTGTATATTGTCCTGTCTGAAGCTGCCCGGCGCCGATCGCGATTTCCTGCTTCAGAGTTTCTCGATCGGCCTTTGCAGTGTCTGAAGTTTGATTTGGAGTTAGAAGTTTATGGATGAGGATGTGGCGCTCTTCCTCGGTAAGAGCGAGGATAATTTGGGTGAGGGTATCGATGAGTTGAGTGTTGATCGTGGCTGCTTCGGTCATATGCGATCGGAGAATGGTTGCATTAGAGGATGGATAACGTTATTTTAACTTAGCCATTTTCAGTCAGAATTCACCAAGGACTGCCGATAATGCTGAAAGCTGCCCAATAGTAAGGATGGGATAAATCTTTGCTGTCGAGTTTGGGGATGGACGGAGGCAAGGGAGTTTCGCCCCTGGAACTTCGCAGTTGACGATTTTCGATCGTCAGTTTGCCTTCAATTGCAGCAATTTGCGATCGTCGCATCGCTTCAGCTTTAATGATTGGAGCATCTTTGGGCGTGCTGCTTTTTAACTGCTGGTAAAACTCTGTCATCAGCGCCAGAGTCCCCGCATCGCTGACGTACCACAGACTGGCAAGGGCTGATTTTGCTCCCGATTGCAGCGCTAAACCGGCAAATCCGAGTTCTGCTTCTTTGTCTCCCAAAGCCGTTCTACAAGAACTTAATACTAACAATTCAAGGGGTGGATTGTGCCATTTTAAATCTCTCATTTGATTGAGTGTAAGTTGGGTGTCCCAAAATTGAATGTAGGAGTTGTTTGGGGTTCCGGGGCGGAATTCTGCGTGGGTGGCGAGGTGGATGATTCCGTATCTTTGTTGCAGTCGCTGGGATTGCAAGTTTACTATGGTGAAATCTTCATTCAAAAAAGATTGACCAGGCCACTGTCGGGCGATCGCACTCAATTCTAACGGCACTGCTGGTAGCGGTTCTTTGTTCGCAGTTTCTGAGAAATTTGATGCTCCCATTGCTAGGACTTGGGTGTTTTTGAGGTCGGCGTAATTGCTGTCTGTGAATTTGAAGGCGGGGATGCGAGAGATGCTATATTTTTGGGTCAGAAATTGCTGTCCGTCGTGCATTGCTGCTAGCGGTATGGTGCGCAAACCTTCGCCGACGCAGAACAGCAAGGTTTCAATTTTTGCTATTTGCAAATCTGTTTCTAAGGGTGCAATTATCCATTGATAAAGTTTTTGGGCTGATTCTAGATAGCTGGTAGTGTTGATTTTTCTGGGGTTGGTGATTTCGCTGTTGAATTCTTTGACTACTGACAGCAAATTCTTTTGTTTGGCTGACGGAATGCTGCGGAGGATTGGCGGGCGATCGGGCAATATTAAGATTAATTCTAGTTGGTCTGTGCGCGGGATGGCGTAAATTAAAGCTGGTCTTTTCTTGGTTTGAGTTGCTAGGCGGGAGAGAGTTTTTGATATTTCTGCGGCGGTTTTGGCGCGGGCCCCAAAGTCTTGTTTAAAGTATTTTTGATAGTCTTCTTCCCAGTCGAGTTCGATTCTGGTGACGGCTGCGGTGAGGTTTCCCCGATCGAGCAAATTTCTCATTTCTTGCCCGTTCAGCCCGCCCTGGCCTGTATTTTGGGCAATTGTAGCGAGGTTTGCAGTGCTCCAACAGAAAAATATGGCTGTCAAACAGTAAAAAATAGCAGTTTTAATTTTTTTCTGAGTCGCGTGTTTTTTGCGGTGCTGCTGGGATTGGTGGTGCATGGTTTTGGGGCGGTT
>PVWI01000185.1 GCA_003003725.1 filamentous cyanobacterium Phorm 6
CTGCTGTGGCGGCGCAGTCGGAGGATTATGCTTTGTTTGTGAAAGCTTTGTTGGATTTGCATCAAGCGAGTTTGAGTTTAGGCAATGGGGAAGCAGCACAGCAATTGCCTAATTCTCAGTTTTGGTTGGAGAAAGCTGTGCAGGTTCAGGATGAGTTTGATGAGTTTTTGTGGAGCGTGGAATTGGGAGGGTATTACAATGCTGCTAAGGATGTTAGCGGAGATTTGTTGGTGCGGGAACGCAGTTATATAGACAATGCAACTCCGGCGGCGAATGGAATTGCGATCGCCTCTTTGGTTCGCTTGGCCTTGCTGGGCCAGAATTTAGAATATCTCGATCGCGCTGAACAAGCTTTGCAAGCTTTTAGCAGTATTGTCCGAGATGCTCCCCAAGCTTGTCCGAGTCTGCTTTCGGCGATCGACTGGTATCAGCATTCTACCCTGATTCGCACTTCGCCCGACCTGATTCCTGGGTTGATTTCGCAGTATTATCCGACTGCTGTTTGTCAGATTGAGGCGGATTTGCCTGAAGGTGCGATCGGGTTAGTTTGCGAGTGTTTGACTTGCAAAGAACCTGCAAAAAGTCAAGAGATGCTGTTGGCAGAAATTCGGAAAAGTCAAACGCGAGGATAGAATACCGGGCGGTTGAAACCGCGTCTATACAAACAAAACCCACCTCCGTGGGTTGAAGACAAAGGCGGTGAAAATTACGTTGTACGTTATTTTCTTAAGTCCGCGGAGGCGGACATCGTTTGTGTAGTCACGTCGAAAGATAAAGACCGGGCGGTTGAAACCGCGTCTATACAAACAAAACCCGCATTGCCAAGGGTTGAAGACCGGGCCCTGAAAATTACGTTATTTTCTTAAGTCCGCGGAGGCGGACATCGTTTGTGTAGGCGCGGTTTCAACCGCCGTCTGATCTCAATCTTCCAATATCTCGACTAAATCTTCCATCGTCACGTCGAAGGCGCGGGCAATTTTGTAGACAGCAGACAAATCGACTGTGTTCAAAGCATCGCGCTGAACGTAGCTTCTGACAGTGTTGTAATTAACTCCGGATCGATCGGCAACTTGCTTTAGCGTCCAACCCTTTTGTTCAGCTAGTTCTCGAATCCGCAGTCTAACGTAGCCCATTAGCCCGATCGCCCCTACTATTCCAAAAACTCGACTAAATCTTCAATCATGACATCAAAAGCAATAGCGATTTTCTGAACGGCGCTAAGGTCAACCGTACTCATCCCGTCATCCCGTCTAGCATAGCCCTTAACCGTGTTGTAATTAACGCCAGAGCGATCGGCTACATCTTGCAGCGTCCAGCCCTTTTCTTCTGCCAACTCTCGAATCTTTAGTCTAACTCGCCCCATTTTGCCCTTGACAACAGGTTAGTATCAACCTTATATTAAAAACAATTCAAAACGATCGCCCTAGGAGCCTGGAAAACTTAAGGGCGACCGCTTTTCTACCACACCCCACAAACGTGGGGAACGATTACCCTATGATACCAACATCAAAGCCAAAATTAAACATTCATCCCTGGTGCATCGTGCGCCAACTGCCGAATATGCAGCGATTGGTTGTGGCTCGCTTCCACCGGCGCGGCGATGCTGACGGCTATATCCAGATTTTACGGCGGTTGTTACCAAATACTAAACACGCGATCGTCTTTGATACGACTGGGGCCGAGAAATTGCCAGAAGTGCGATCGGCCCAGTTAGAGCGAATGTTGTAATTTTGATGGGGGCGATCGTATTTGATGATAAGTGCGATCGTCCCTTCTGCAAATTCACTTAGCAACTTATAAGCTACAATATTCCAAGAGTATCTACGAGCTTTAATTCCTATGAATACTCAATTAATGGTGAAACCTTCCTCCTTAATGCTCCAAGGCCTTAAAATGGTAGAGTTTGGGAATATTTACTTATTCAGATTTACCGACGATCTTCAATCTCGCATGGAAGAACTGCTAGAGATAAAAAAACTAGATTTGCTAACTGTCGATGAAATTCCAGAATTAGCTGGCATCATCGAACTATCTCGAATTTTTACGTTGATTAACGCCCAACTTTCTACCCAAGCCAAATGGTGTCCGATCGCACTCGACAACTTATACGACAGCGAGCTAAACGCTCGCTATGAGGACACGGCAATGCCGTTTCCCTACCCCGATTAATTGTAGGGAAACGGCACTGCCGTGTCCTGATGATGCAGAATTTGTTGAGGTTGAGTTTAGCGATTTGCAAGGTCTTACGCACTAGAAGCCCTTAGCAAATCACAGTTAATGATTTTGCATCATAGTCCGATCGCAGAAACAAGATGGCTAAAAACTCAGTCGTCACTACAAAAAGTAGTTTGAACTTCCTAATAATTCCCAACCAACTAAACAATTAGCCATCAGCAACTAGCAAAATAAGTAGTATTTGTCTAAACTATGTAATATTTATTTACTACAATTCCCAAATCATAAATAATAAAATTGTTACGCCTCACTGTTTTTTGCAAATAACCGTTAAACTATTCTAACCTGCGCGTCCCAAGCGTCGCAGGCTCAACCTATAGCTGTTAAGGATTCGTCCTGATTCACAGGAGCAAGATTTTAAAATATGCATCTCAGCGAACTGACTCATCCAAACCAATTACACGGCCTCTCGATTCATCAACTCGAACAAATTGCCCGACAAATTCGAGAAAAGCATTTAGAAACTGTAGCAGCCAGTGGCGGACACCTCGGCCCCGGATTGGGCGTAGTCGAACTGACCTTAGCACTCTACCAAACCCTCGACCTCGATCGCGACAAAGTTACCTGGGATGTCGGCCACCAAGCTTATCCGCACAAATTGATCACCGGCCGCTACAACAATTTTCACACCCTGCGCCAAAAAGACGGCGTTGCAGGCTATCTCAAGCGCTGTGAGAGCAAATTTGACCACTTTGGGGCCGGTCACGCCTCCACGAGCATTTCCGCAGCCCTGGGAATGGCAATGGCGCGCGACCTCAAAGGCGAAAACTTTAAAACTGTAGCAGTCATCGGCGACGGTGCGCTGACGGGCGGCATGGCACTCGAAGCGATCAACCACGCGGGCCATATGCCGAAAACTAATCTGATGGTAGTGCTCAACGACAATGAGATGTCAATCTCGCCCAATGTCGGCGCAATTACCCGCTACTTGAACAAGATGCGACTCTCGCAGCCGGTACAGTTTCTCAAAGATAACTTAGAGGAACAATTCAAACAAATTCCGTTTGTTGGCGAAACATTTACTCCCGAAATGGAACGCATCAAAGAAGGGATGAAACGGTTAGCTGTGTCGAAAGTTGGAGCCGTAATTGAAGAATTAGGATTCACTTACATGGGGCCGGTAGACGGACACAATTTGGAAGAGTTAATTGCTACTTTCAAACATGGTCATACCATCCAAGGCCCGGTGTTGGTTCACGTTGTGACTGTGAAGGGCAAAGGATATGCGATCGCCGAAAAAGACCAAGTAGGATATCATGCCCAAAACCCGTTTAATTTAGCCACAGGTAAAGGCATTCCTTCCACCAAACCCAAGCCTCCAGCCTACTCGAAAGTGTTTGCCCACTGTCTAGTTAAGCTAGCAGAAGATAATCCGAAAATTGTCGGTATTACTGCGGCAATGGCAACGGGAACTTGCCTAGACAAGCTTCAGGAAAAACTGCCGAAACAGTACATTGATGTCGGCATTGCCGAACAGCACGCCGTCACATTGTCGGCTGGCTTAGCCTGCGAAGGAATGCGCCCAGTTGTTGTAATTTACTCGACCTTTTTGCAGCGGGCCTACGACCAAATAATTCACGATGTCTGCATCCAAAACTTGCCTGTTTTCTTCTGTTTGGATCGCGCGGGAATTGTCGGTGCTGATGGCCCAACTCACCAAGGAATGTATGACATTGCCTACTTGCGATGCTTGCCAAATCTGACAATTATGGCTCCAAAAGATGAGGCAGAATTGCAGCGGATGGTAGTCACGGGAGTCAATCATACCAGTGGTCCGATCGCGATGCGTTACCCGCGTGGCAACGGTCACGGCGTGCCTTTGATGGAAGAAGGTTGGGAAGAATTGCCGATCGGCAAAGCGGAAATCCTGCGCAACGGCGACGACTTGCTAATATTAGGTTACGGTTCGATGGTTTATCCGGCAATGCAAACCGCCGAGATGTTGAGCGAACATGGCATTGAAGCAACTGTGATTAATGCGCGTTTTGTCAAGCCTTTAGATACCGAATTGATCTTACCTTTGGCACAGCGAATTGGCAAAGTTGTCACAATGGAAGAAGGCTGTTTGATGGGCGGCTTCGGTTCAGCAGTAGCCGAATCTTTGATGGATAACAATATCCTTGTACCACTGATGCGGTTGGGTGTACCTGATACATTGGTAGATCATGCAACTCCTGAACAATCCTTTGCCACTTTGGGATTGAATCCGTCGCAAATGTGCGATCGTATCTTAGCAACATTCAGCCGCAAACAATCACCCGTTAGCGTCTAATTAGCTAGAATTGTAGGGTGGGCAATGCTCACCTTACTTCACCTTTACTGCACAAAAGGAGAATCAACCATGACTTATCTCAACCCAACTAGCAGAACTCCCCGGAGAAGATTGCACCCAAAACGCACACTTTCTCCAGAAGAAATAGCCCAATGGTATGCTGAGAGAGAAGCATTTTATCAGCGCTGCAAACCTATTTTCGATCGCCTAAAACCAGAGTTGATTAAAACCCACTACAACTGGTATATGGCAGTTGAACCCGATAACGGGGACTATTTTATCGACAAGGATGATATGCTAGTTGCAAACATAGCCCATGAAAAATACCCGAAAGTTAAATTGCACGTCTTTCGGATCAATGAAACTGGAGTTTGTGGCACGATATGATTGAAGGAAGATTTGGCGATCAGGACGACCTATTTTTTGAAATTGAATTGATTGCTGATAACAGCTTAGAATTACCTGTTGATGCCCTGCTAGATACAGGTTTTTCGGACTGGTTAGCTATAAACGATCAAGATTTAGATGGACTTGATTGGACTTATGTAAACAAAGAAAAAATGCGAACAGCTAAGGGAGAATTTAATTTCGATCTTTATGTAGGTAAAGTGCGTATTGAGGGTCAAGAATTTGACATTCCCGTTCATGTAGGCGCGGGAGTACCAGAATTTTTAATCGGTCGCCAGTGGCTAAAAAATCGGCGGTTAGTAGTTGATATGTCTGCGGGTATTTTGACATTGGAAGCGATTTAAAAGCAAAATGAACTTAAAAAATTTTGATATAGTAATAGTAGGAGCAGGCCCAGCAGGCGGTCACTGTGCGAGAATATTAGCAAAATCCGGCCGCAAAGTCTTGCTTGCCGAACAAAACGACAATTTTAATAAAAACGACTTTTCCAGCGCCGCCACACCTCTAGAAACCCTCTCTCAATTCGATTTACCCGAATCAGTCATCGGCAGTTTTTGGCACAAACTTACTATTGAAACTAGCAAAGTCAGTCAAACTTGGGATTCTCCCGAAAACTTGGGAGTTGTGCTCAATTTTGCTAAATTTAGAGAATTTCTAGCCAGTGAAGTTCAGGGAAACGGAAGCGAAGTTTGGCTTGGTTATCGCTACATAAAACACTCACAAGCTAACGGTGAAACCATCGTAGAATTCAAACAGCTATCCGATGGTCAAATCATCCAAGTTAGCACGAAAGTATTAGTTGATGCGACTGGTTTTGCTAGGGCGATTATGTATGAGAAAGAGAATGATAAACCAGATTTTTTGTCGGGAACCGGAATCGAATATTTAATTGAAGTAGAACCGGAAGTTTATGATAAATATGCAAATGACTTAATCTTCTTTTTGGGCGATAAATGGATGCCGAAAGGTTATTCTTGGATATTTCCGATGGAACAGAATCGGCTGAAAGTTGGTGCGGGACGCATTTTTTTAGACCCCAAAACTGTGAAGAATTTGGAACCTTTGAAAAAATATATCGATTTGCTGATTGATGAATATCTGAAGTCTAAAAATTATACAATTATTGACAAACACGGTTCTACGCTGAAATACAGTCAGGGTTTGCAGGATATCTATTGTCAGGATAACATAATTGCGATCGGCGATACTGTCTCGACGGTTAACTTTTTGGGCGGCGAAGGGATTAGACACGGGATGGATGGCGCAGAAATAGCGGGGAAATACATTCAAAAGTATTTGGATGGGAAAATATCAGATTTTCGGGATTATGAGACGGAAATGCACCGCAAGTTCGATCAGAAATGGCATATTTCGGAAAGATTGGCGGTGAGAAAGTATATCGATGATGTGAATGATGTACTTACTGATAAAACAATTGATTATTTGAAGTATATGAAAACTGAAGATGTGATGGATATTTTGTTTTATTATAAGTTTGAGAAGATTTCCAGAGGGTTGGGTGGTTATTTGAGTAGGAAAATTAAGGGTTTTATTCAGCGTCTCGGCGGTTGAAACCGCGACTACACATACGAAGTCCGCGCAACGCGAGACTAAGATTATGAATTTGTGCTACAAACCTAATTGCCAGAAATTTTGGGCGGTGACTTGAAGGCGGGGAAGCGACAATAAAGAATCGTCAAAATTGCTAAATCTTGATTCCCAAGATACACCATAAGTATAGCCGATCGCACCAACTAAATTTTCTACAATTTTATCAACACTCCCGTAGGGATAAGCAAAGCATTTGACAGATTTCCCCAACCCGCGTTCCAAAATAGCACGAGATTTCGCCCCTTCCCGCACAATTTCTGTGGGCGACAAGCCAGTCAGAGGTTGATAAGTCGCAGACATGGAACCAAACTCAATTCCTGCATCTCGCAATTGCCGAATTTCGGGCCATCCCATTAACTGTACTTGTTCAGAGTCTGCTTTTTCCCAGCTATTTGTCTTTCCAATTGACTCTGCTACTAAAAAAACAGTTGCTGTAAAGTTAAAGCGTTTTAGCAGAGGGAAAGCATATTGGAAAAAGTCGAGATACCCGCCGTCAAAAGTCAGCAATACAGCTTTACCAGGTAAAGGAATTTTAGCCAGTTTCGCATTTTGCCAATCTTCCCAACTCGTACTATAATAACCAGAATCTTTCAGATACTGCAAGTGTTGTTCAAAAATACCTGCATTTAAACCGTCTGAATAAATGCGAGGGTAGGCGAGAATTGGCAGTAGTTTAGTAACAGTATTATTGTCTAAAAATTGAGGTTGAAATGATTGATAAAGTTCTCGATAGGGCGACTTTCGCCAAATGATTTCCGGTGCATAAAATACTTGTTTGGGTAAGTCGTTTTCCCAGGGGATTTGGGTTATCGGTTCCCCCGCAATTCCCGCAGCTTCTGCTAATTCCCGCAAAGCCGCAGCCGGGAGTGCGGCCCGACGGCTGATACTGGTTCCGATCGCACCTTCGCGCCTCCCGAACATCACCGCATGGGGTGGGTAAATGCCCCCAGAACCCTCTGCATTCAACCAGTCGGGCTGATTCGACCTTTGTTGAGCAGCATCGGCTAAGCGCGATCGCAACGACATCTCACCCTGTAGTGGTTTTCCCACCAAAGCTTCCCGCACGCAGGCGACGCACAATTCAAAACCGCAATTTTGAGTGATTGTCGATCGCACTTTTTGAGCAGAAACAAAGTTATTTTTAACTGGAATAGTTATAATTCCAATAGCAACACCACCGACTTTTACCAGCGCATCAATTTCTAAAAGCTCAACTTTTATGTTAGGCAACTCGTCGGTAACTTCCACAGCAATCAAATCTTTTTCGAGCGTAATTGTTGGGACTTCCTCTGCTATTTCTGGCTGGTAAAAATCCTCCAAATGCCAATTGGTACGCCCCCAAAATTCTTGCAAAAATAGCGTCCAGTCATTTTTTTTGTGCAATGGTGCCAGCAAAGTTTCCCACAATTTATTGCCTTTTTCGCAGCGATTGCGTTGAAAGAAGCGATCGAGAATTGGCCAAGCAAACTGGGCTGCTACTGCATCCGCCAACACCGAACCCGCAACCACGCCGTCGCAGGCTGGCAATTCAATAATACCGAGTGTAATTCCTTCTAATTGGATCGTACAGCACAGGATCTCGCATATTTGCACAACGTAAATATCCGAAATTGGTTCGCTCACTTCTACCGCAACTTGGCAGGCAATTTCACCCTTAACTCGCTGAATTTTATCTAAAACATATCTGATTTCATTTGTGTTGAAAATCCCATGATATTTGTGAACCTTATTACTTTTGATATCTCTCTCAATTCCTTTATGCCAAGGTAGATTCAAACTGAGATTCGCGGCTTTTTCTTTGTAATGAAGGAGCATTTCGCCGTCATAGTCAATGCCCATAAAATTACAAATTTCACCTAAAATTTTTGTTTTATTATCTAAAATCTCCTCATATCTGACTAATATATGATTGGACTTTTTAACATATTTGTGGCTAGTTAACATCGCGTGTTCCCAGCGCCCGATACAGTGGTTTAAATCCCAACCCGCGCCCCACAAATGGTTAAAACTCCTCGTAGCCTTATACATAGAAGCTATGGTATCCATACCGTTTCGCAAAATATGGATGAACTTCGCATCCGGCAACAAACGCTCTATATCCTCAATAAAATACATATGTTCCGGCGTTTTTTCCAACCAAATGCTTTTGTTTTGTTCCATCGCTAAACCATCCAAAACTCCGACAAACCAAGTAGTTTTAGTTTCCACAGTTTGACTGTCATCAAAATTTTTCAAAAGTTCAGGACGCTTAATCTCATCCTTAAAAAAAGCTTCCATCCTACTTGGCAACTTTCCCGCAAATTGGTCGTACAATAAATAGTGAAAAAACTTAGATTCAGGAAAAGAAATAACTTCGGGATGAGCGGCTAATAAACTTTGAAGAATTGTTGTGCCGCTGCGAGGAGAACCCAGTACAAATATTCGTTTCATTGTGATATTTTATAAAGGTTTGTGCATGATATGACATTTTCTTAATTAACCGCAGAGAGCGCAGAGAACACAGAGTCAGAGAAGAGAGAGGTATGATATATGATCAATCATTTTTCCACTTCTCTCTTACCACTTCCTCTCTGCGCTCTCTGCGCTCTCTGCGGTTAAAAACTCTTTTCCTAACTCCAACTAAAATCCTTTTTCAACAAATCCGAAAGCTCTTGATTGTAAGGCTTAAAATAACTTATCAACTCTTGCTCTATCGCCCCTGGCATTTGGCTGTAATTCTCAACATTATTCATCGGATATTCTTTAATTGCACTCTCACTAATATCCAAGAAATCTAAGACTTCCGAAAATACTTTGCCGGGATTTTCTTGAAAATCTTCGCTCTTGAGAATTAGCAACTGTTCCCTGGGAAAATAGTCTAGCCAATTTTTGATTTGTTCGACATAAATTCCCCTCGACAGATAGGAATAATGCTGGTGATTGAAACTGTAATAACCGTCATCGGCTTTGATTTTTTCAATCTCACCTTTTAGCCGATCGCCCTCAGAAGCGATCGCCTTTTCAAACTCCAACTTTTCACAGCCGATCGCCACTTCTAAATTGTAATGCAGCCAAGCTCGTTTTACCGGGTTTCGCAGCATTACAATCAGCTTAACATTTGGGAAAGACTTGTAAACCCGCTCGGCTACCAACGGATGATAAATATAGTAAGGAGTCATCTCCCACAGCAACACCTTCTCACCGGCCACACTGCGCGTCAACTGCTTGCTGTACCACTCAACACCGCGCTCGAAATTTAATTCAAAAAAGTGTACTTCCCTAGCACCTTCTTTAATAATTTGCAAGTGATTTGCTAGGTAGCCGTACAAAGCCTCGGTGCCGCACTTTTGAGCGCCAATAATTAAAAAGTCAGGTGACTGCTTATTTTTTAACTGAGTCGAAATCTTGGCGTAGCCGGGATTATTCTTATTCAAAGCGTGAGTTTTAGCGGCTGGTTCGGGTAAATCCGCCACCTGCATTTTGCCCTCAAATTCCCAGCGGTAGGGCGGACAAAGAATCGTTTTTTGGTGTACAGTCGATCGCACGTACAGCGGATAAACGTGCCAGTGATAATCGTAGGCGTAAGCCCAACTCTTCTCGTAAACCCCAGCATTCACGTAATACTGGCCGTTTCCTAAATCCAGCCTGTCTACGTGCAGGCGGATTGTGCCTTTACCTTCCGCCAGCGGTAGCAACCGACCCATTTGATTAGTATTAGTCTCAAAACAGCTTTGACCGTCTTCCCGGCTGATTACCACGCCAAAAATAGCAGCAGCAATCGGCTTCGGCACCGAATAATGAATTTCAATAGTAATAGCATCACCACTATTTATCTCCTCATCCGGCAACACTTTGACATCCGTAATTTCTACTTCCAAAGAACCAAATCGATTTTCATTAACTCGCAGTTGCGATCCCGTACTTGTAACTTCAGGAGGACGCATTGGAGTGCGTTTTTCAGTTTCCGATCGCATTTCTGACAAATACTGGCCAGCCACCACTTCCGGTTCCCCGTAAGCAACGATTTCACCGGATTTTAGCCACAAAGCCCGATCGCACAATTTCTGAATTTGTCCAGCATTGTGAGAAATTAAAACAATCGCACAACCTTTAGTCTTAAACTCAGTTATCTTATTCAAACATTTAGCTTGAAAAGCCACATCACCAACCGACAAATGTTCATCAACTAACAGCACTTCGGGATCGGTATGAATCGCCACCGAAAAAGCCAGCCGCATTTGCATCCCCGTACTGTAAGTCCGCATCGGGCTGTCAATAAACTGTTCTAATTCTGCAAATTGAACAATATCATCAAATCGGCGCGCCGCTTCTCGACGAGTCAAACCGGCCACCACAGCACCCACAAACACATTTTCTCTACCGGTTAAATCCGAGTGAAAACCCGCCCCCAAATCCAACAAACCACCAATTTTACCATTAACTTGAATAGTGCCTTCTTCCGCGCGGCCAATACCGCCAACAAGTTGTAACAGTGTCGATTTTCCCGCGCCATTCTTGCCGAGAATTCCCAACATTTCTCCAGGAGAAACACTAAAACTGATATCTCGCAGCGCCCAGAAATGTGCCTGCGGTTTCATCCGCCGCCACCCCCACAAAGCCGCCTCCATAATCGTAAAAGGTCGATCGGCACTGTAGCGATTAAAACGTTTCCCCAAACCCTTAACCACAATAGCTTGACGCATTTAAAGTTCCTCCACGAAATGAGCACTTTGCCGTTTAAAAATTCCCAGTCCGATCGGCAACAAAACTGCTACAATCAAAGTCACAGTTAATAGTGATTGCCAGTCTGGTTGCGTACCTTTCAAAAGTATGGCGCGGTAAGCTTCAATCAGAGGAACCATTGGATTAAACTGATAGAAAGGCAGAAATTCCTTCGGTATACTGTCCAGGTTATAGAAAATCGGAGTCAGATAAAAAAGCATCTGCAAAACTACTCCCAAAGTGTGCTGAGTATCGCGAAAAGTAACGTTCATGGCGGCGAGGGGATAAGCCAAACTCACTGTCAACAAAAATTGAATTACCATCAAAACTGGCATATATAGCAGCACTGTATTCGGCTGAATCCCATCAATTGCCAGAAAGATAATTAGCACCGGTAGTGCTAGCAAAAAGTGAATTAATCCAGTAGTGGTTGTCACCACAGGCAAAATCGCGATCGGAAAATTTGGCTGTCGAATTAAAGCCCGGTTGTTAGTAATCAATCCCGTTGCTTGGAATAGCGCCGTCTGAGTCCAATTCCAAATTAATAAACCGCTAAAAGCAAAGGAAGAAAACTGCGGAACATTCACCGGAATCACGGTTTTAAACACAAAAGAAAATACTGCCAACTGTAACAGCGGATTGATCAAAGTCCAAGCAATCCCCAGGGTCGATCGCTTGTAAAGTAGTTTCATGTCGCGATCGACCAACTCCCGCAGCAAATCGAATAAATGAGCCATTCTGCGCCGTCGATAACCCAATGTTTGCGTATTTCTCACCGCACACCTCCAACAACTACCTGCGGTTCCACCTGCTGCGGTTCAACATCAGGAAGCAGCGCCAATTGTTGAGCCTGTAACTGCGCTTTTCTGTAAGCAAAAGGACTGTCGAGAGCTCCCAGCAGCTCGCTGACTACCAACTGGCGCGGGAGCAAACCCGGAGCCTTCAAGCGGCGCACCAGCCACCAACCGAACCAATTAAACATCGCAAATTTCAAAATTTCCAGGCGCGGCACAGTGCGGTTGCGATCGCACGTCAGCAAATAAGCCCCAAAACCGCGCCCGTTATCCTGCAATTGCTTGCTCAAAGCCTTGTCGCTGCGCCGGTGCAAGTGCCACACCAAAGCGCTCGGCTCGTAAACAGTGGCGTATCCCTTCGCCAGAATCCGATGAAACATCTCAATATCGCCACCACCGCGAGTCGCAGTACCCACATCGAGAGCAACGTCAAAATTGCCCGCAGCCTCGAAAACTTGCCCCCGGAAAGCCATATTCGCGCCCACGCCGTATTTGCTCGCCCACAGCAACTCCTGCAC
>PVWI01000027.1 GCA_003003725.1 filamentous cyanobacterium Phorm 6
TTGTAAGTTTGTGCTAAAAGTGCGCTGACAGCCCAGGAAATACCCAAAGATAGAGGTAAAATTATGGCGATAAATGTGCTGCGAGTGCGATCGAAATCCGATCGCGATTTCAGCACCTGCAAGCCGCCAAAAAATAGCAAACAAAACACCGCAATTCCCGTTACCAGCAGCCAACTAACGCTGCGGACAAACTGCTGTAAAATTAAACTTACGCCCCACGTCGCCAGCAAAGTTTCTAGAGGCCGCCCGTAGAGATAGCGAATCACTCCGCGTTCGAGAATTAATCCTACCAGTGCCGCTACTAAAAAAGCTAGGGGAATGGCAAATAAAATATACATTTCAAAGGCAAATCCTCCGATACCTTTGAAGACATTCTGCACTACAAAAGTTGTATAAGCTCCCAGCATCATCAATTCGCCGTGAGCCATATTAATCACGCCCATCAACCCGAAAATAATCGCTAATCCCAGGGCTGCAATTAACAAAACAGCGCCGATACTAATGCCGTTAAATAAACCGTCCAATATCGCCACTTTTTTCCTCCTATTTTTTTACCTACAATATTTTGGTAGAGAGGCGGGTTTTGTCTCGTTGGTGTCAACTTAGAACTAAAACCCTCTGTATATTTCGCTTGTAGCCTAGTCTAGATCCCCCTAAATCCCCCTTAAGAAGGGGGACTTTGAAGACTCCAGTTCCCCCGTCTTAAGGGGAGTAGGGGTTGACGCAAGGAGACTCCAGTTCTCCCTTATTAAGGGAGTAGGGATTGACGAAAGAATGCTCTTACTCCCCCCTTATTAAGGGGGGTCGGGGGGGATCTCCGGGTTTGAAGACACGCCCTAGGGGGAGCGAAGATACGTTGCCAACGTTAATAAAATTGGTATTACCTACCGATCAAACTTTGAATTTGCCGCCTTTTGCCGGATCTGACCAATCACAAGAAAACCCTTTTGTTTCGGGGACAAACTGATTCCAAGGCACCGGCTTCACTGCTTCTGGAGTAGCAAAAACAATCTCAAACAAACCGTCTTCTCTTACTTGGCCCAATCGCACAAATTTAGCAAGGTGGTGGTTGTTTTCTAGCGTCACTTTGCCCTCCGGCGCCTCAAAAGTTTGACCCAAAGCTGCCGCCCGCACTTTGTCCAAATCGTCGGGTGTTCCTGCTTTTTCGACGGCTTGCTTCCACAGGTAAACCATGATGTAAGCTGCTTCCATCGGATCGTTGGTCACTCTGTCTTTACCATATTTTGCTTTGAAAGCTTCCACAAATTTTTTGTTTGCTGGAGATTCCACCGTCATGAAGTAATTCCAGGCGGCGTAATGGCCTTTGAGATATTCTACGCCGATCGCCTTTACTTCTTCTTCTGCAATACTGACAGACATTGACGGATATTTATCCGGCCCCAAACCTGCACCCTGCAACTGTTTGAAAAATGCGACGTTGCTGTCGCCGTTGAGGGAATTGAAGATGACGCCACCGTCGGGCAAAGCTGCCTTGATTTTAGTAATAATTGGTGTGACTTCTGTACCGCCCAAAGGTATGTAATCTTCCCCAACCAATTCGCCGCCTTTGGCTGCTAGCTGTGCTTTGATGATGGTATTTGCTGTGCGGGGAAAAACGTAGTCAGACCCCACTAAGAAGAATTTTTTGCCTTTATTTTCTAGCAGCCAGTCTACTGCGGGTTCGATTTGTTGATTTGGCGCTGCCCCGGTATAAAAGATGTTTTTTGAACACTCTTGACCCTCGTATTGTACGGGATACCAGAGCATATGATTTTTTTCTTCAAATACTGGCAATACTGCTTTGCGGCTGGCTGATGTCCAGCAGCCGAAGACGGTGACAACTTTGTCTTGATCGATCAATTTTTTGGCTTTTTCGGCAAAAGTCGGCCAGTCTGAATTGCCATCTTCTACTATTGCTTCGATTTGTTTTCCGAGGACGCCGCCAGCTTTGTTGATTTCTTCGATCGCTAATTGTTCGGCATCGACAACGCTTTTTTCGCTGATGGACATTGTGCCGCTTAAGGAATGCAAAATTCCTACTTTTATCGTGTTTCCACCGCCGACTGCGGCAGGTGCTGCTGGTGTAGTTCCTGTTGCTGTTGGAGAAGCGGCTGGGGTTGCTGTTGGAGTCGGAGTTCTACAAGCTTTTAGAAATAAACTTGATGTTATGGTAGCAGAACTGTATAAAAGAAATTTCCGTCGATCGAATCGCTTTGTCATTCTCTGTTTTTAACTCCTGAATAGATGAGTCGGATCTCTGAGAATAATAACATATGGCGACTTGATATTAAGACTCCCTTAAGGAGAGTGTTGTATGCTTGGATACAAAACTTATTTAATAAAACAAGTTTCGATCGCACTTTGCTGTCTGACTTTGCTGTCAGTACGATCCTCTTCGAGGGCTTCGCTAACGAACTTTGGTAAATGATTTTGACCTATGGAGAATAGCGGACTCGAACCGCTGGCCTCTGCGGTGCGATCGCAGCGCTCTACCAACTGAGCTAATTCCCCTGATTGACTTTGAATTTAGCCTTTTTTTAGATACGGATTTCAGATATAGATTGCCGAATCTAAAAGGCTTACAACTTACGTATGCTTTTTTTTGCAGACCGCCAACAACACTAGCACGTAACTCCTAAAAATGTCAAGTGTTTGGTGCGGTCGATTTTGGGGCGATCGAGCAAAGTTCCGACACTCTGTCCAACTCTAAATCAGCAAAATAGTCCACCGTCCAATTAGCTTGACGCTGGATCATGTGAAACGGGTAAGTGTGAGTCACTCCCGCTACTTGCATCCCCGCTTTTTTCGCCGCTTCAATCCCCGCAAAAGTGTCTTCTAATGCCAAACACTCGATCGCCCGCAAGTTAAAACCGGGATATTTCTGGTTGAGAAGTTCCACCGCCAACAGATAGCAGTCGGGTTCTGGTTTACTCGCCGCCAAGTCATCGCCTGAGACAATTAACTCAAAATTTGCAGCCAAACCCGATCGATCTAACACTAATTCTATATCCGATCGCATGGCCCCGCTGACTACCGCCATTTTTAGCCCAGAAACCCGAATTTTGTCAATAAATTCTGCCAAACCATCATAAACTGGCAATGTTTCCAAACTATCTATTTTTTCCTGATAAGCTTGAGTCTTGCCTAGTAGCAAGCGATCGAGATATGTTTCTGTGAGATATCGTCCCCGGCGCTTCAGGAGTTCGGTAATGTAAGTGCGATCGCTCCTTCCCAAACAAATTTCGCGAAACTCCCCGCGTTTGAGCTGGAGATTTTCATCGAGCATTAGTCGATCGATTATGTTCTCGTGAATCGCCTCGTCATTAATAATAACACCATTAAAATCAAATAAAACTGCTTTTAACATTAGTCATTAGTCATTAGTTATTAGTCATTAGTCTGTTAACTGTTAACTGTTAACTGTTAACTGTTAACTGTTAACTGTTAACTGTTAACTGTTAACTGTTAACTGTTCGTACATCAAGCAGGTGCTGGAATCCCCGGTAAATCGCCCTCAAAATCAGGAGTTCGATCGCCCAAATTCCACACATTCTCCTGACGCACAGGTTCCAACTCTTCTCCAGGTAGAGGTTTCACGCCCTGCGTCACCTGATGTACCCACCAGTGTTCCTGAGTTTGCACCCTTGCAAAGCCAGCCGCCCCCATCCAAGCATCGACGCTACCAGTCGCATAAGACTTAATATAAGGTTCTTCAAAGATATCAGTCAGCCACTCTGTCTGCCGCAAAGTTTTTTGATTTCCGTCCAAAATTGCCACTTGTCCCCCAACTCTCAGCAGTCGGAAACTTTCTCGCAAAATTGCCCGCGATACAGCAGGCGGCGTTTCGTGAAACAACAAAGAAGCTGCGACTAAATCGCAGCTAGCATCTGGAAAACCAACACTTTCGGCATTTCCGTGCAACCACTCGATATTTAAGCCGGCTTTTTGCGCTTTCATTTCGGCGACTATCAGCATATGAGGCGACAAGTCCAGCCCAATCACTTCCGCATCGGGGAAGGCTTGCTTGAGCATCAGCGTGGTCGAACCGGTGCCGCATCCCAAATCGATAATTCGGCGCGGTTTAACCCGCACAGCGTCAATTAACCCTTGCCTGACGATTGTTTCGTTGGGAGGCAAAACGTATTGGGTGATTGGATCGTAGGAAACCGCTGCGCTGGGGTTTAGGTAGCCGTTTTTGATGCCGTGAAAGTTTTGGCTGCTGTAATATTCGGGATAAACTAGGTTTGGTTGTCGGTAGCGATCGCCCGCTGTTTCCCAGTCAATACCTTCGTAGAGTCGTTTCATTGCTTCTTCGTCGATCGCCAGTCGAATCAGGGGCGACAAAAAGCGCTCGAAAATTGTATCCTTGCCAACAGCCATAAAACTCCTTTCATAAAAACTCTTTTAATTTTACTAGCTCTTGCAGGGACACGGCAGTGCCGTGTCCCTACTTTTGGGAATTAATATAACCCTCGAACCTCTATCCGTTACCTCCGTTACAAAATTTGTTGGCTTAATTCCCTCTTCCTGCTTGTTTCTTGCCGCTCATTACTAATAGGAATTTTGACCAAAAACTCCGTCCCGCCGCCCGGAGGTTTAGAAATTTCGATGCTGCCACCGTGTCCGTCCACTACAATTTTGTAACTAATTGCTAACCCCAAGCCAGTGCCTTGACCCACGGGTTTTGTAGTAAAAAATGGGTTAAATATTTGGTCTTTAATGCTGTCGGGAATTCCGGGGCCGTTATCGGCGATCGCGATTTTCAGAAATTTACCGCCATTTTCGCGAACTACTCCCGTGGACAGGGTAATGATTTTATCCAGGCGATCGATCTCGTTCAAGGCATCGATCGCATTACTCAGCAAGTTCATAAATACCTGATTTAGCTGAGACGGATAGCACTCGACTGAAGGCACTTTTCCGTATCTCTTGACTATATAAATTCCATTTTTGATGCGGTTGGAGAGCAGCAGCAAGGTATTTTCCATACCTTCGTGAATATCTGCCTGCTTTTTGTCAGATTCATCAAGGCGAGAAAAGTTACGCAAGGAAAGAACTATGCTGCGAATGCGTTCGGTTCCTATTTTCATGGAATTCAATATATGCGGCAAATCTTCCTCGATAAATTCCAGCTCGATTTCTTCGGCAAACTCTGCGATTTCCGGGGGAACCTCTGGGAATGTTTGTTTGTACAAACTCACCAATTCTAATAAATCTTTAGTATATTTTGTGGTGTGAGGCAAATTAGCCGAAATGAAGTTAACCGGGTTGTTGATTTCGTGCGCTATCCCCGCCACCATTTGACCGAGGGATGACATTTTTTCGCTCTGCACTAAATGAGTTTGAGTTTTTTTGAGTTCAGTTAAGGCACTATTCAGCAGTTTTACTTGGTCTTGGGTTTGACTGTAAAGGTGAGCTTGAGTAATTGCGATCGCCAGTTGGTCTGCGGAGGCTTTTAACAGTTTGATTTCCTCCCCGCTCCAAAACCACTGAGTAGCATGGCTGCAAATTAAATAACCCTGCGGCGGGTTTTGAGTCTGGACAGGCACGGCTAAATAGCTATTAGCTTTAAGTGGGAGCGCTTGACTTGCATCTTCTGCCCAAGTGTCGCTAGAAAAAATAAATGGCTCGCATTGACCGCTTTGTAATGACAAATTTCCGACAAAGTAAGGCTCAAACTTTATGACTTCTGTCGGACAATCAGATTGGCAACATTCCCACAGGATTTGTAACATTTTGTTTTGCGGTTCGTACCAACCAAAAGCCGCTCGTTCTAGATGCAGCAAATTTACTATTTCTTCGACTGTAGTTTGCACGATTTGGTCTAAATCTAGAGAAGCCCGAATGCGTCCGGCAATCCGGTTGAGCATGGCTTCTCGCTCCGCTTGGGCGCGATTGTTTTCAGAGGAGTAAATTAGCCAAATTGCTGCTATCATTGCCGGGACGAGCAGTCCGGCGACGACGGATGTCAGCAAATTTAATGCTTGCAGTTGGGATTCAATATTTTCGCGGGGAATTACTAAGGCCATCGACCAGTTAACTTCCTTGAGGGGAGCGTAGGCTACATACACCCATTTGTGATCTATTTTTACCAGTTCGATGTTCGTCTTGCGATCGATCATCTGCCGCGCAATTGTGGAGAGTACGGTGTCTTGTGACTGTAAAAAGCTTGGGGCCTGCCGATCGCTATTTCCGATTAAGTTAGTGTTGGGATGAACAATTGGCACTCCTTCGGAATTTAGCGCAAAAGCATAACTTTCGGAACCGTACTGCAAGCTGTTAGCAACATTTGCTACTCGGTCTAATTTAATGCCGCCCGAGAGGACTCCAATTACTTGATTGGAAGCCTGTGGCAATGCCAAAATAGGAGCTGAAACGACGATCGTCGAAACTTCTGTAGTGCGGCCGATCAGCGGGTCGGAAACGTTTAGCTGCCCCGCCATTGCTTTTTTAAAGTGTTGGCGGTCTTTGATGTTCGTGCGGTTGCCTAGAGTGCTCGTTAGTGAGCCGTCGGGTTGAATTAATGACAGGATGAAATACTCTTTTAACCTGTATATTTCTCCTTGCAACCGGGGCTCGACTAATTTCCAATTGAGAGTGCGAACCGTAGGATCGTAAGCAATGGTTTCTATTTCTGCTTTGCGGCTGCTGAGCCAGCGGTCGATTTCGTCAGTACCTTTTTCTAGTTTTAATAGTGCTATTTCTTTTAAATTGTCGAGGATTAGTCCGCGCACAAAAAAATAGCTGATGCAAGCAGTTGTGCTAATACTTAAAGCCGTGCAGCCCAGAATTAGCAGGGTGAGCAAATGGCGGCGCTGCCGTCTGTGCTGCCAAAGACTGTGCGCTTGTTGCCACCCTGATTGAGCAGAAGTGCTGATGTTTTGCCAAAAGTGGCGCAGCTTTTTTGTTTGGTGGGACGGCTGCGTAGACACATCTCTGGCTGGATTTGCTGGGTTTTGCATCATCAAATGTTCTCGTCGAGAGTCAAATTGATCAAACGGCATTTATTATGGGTCATCCGGCAGAATTAATCAACCAAATAATCAGGGTTTGAGTCCTGATTGGTTGAACCAATCAGGAGTTACAGTCCTGACTCCATATAACTTTTAGGCCGATCGCGCGTTAGCGAAGCCCGCCCCTACGGGGGCTGCGCCAACGAAGAGGATCGCATTTTTTTTTGGCATCACTTTTATATTTCGACCTTGGGTTTACCTACTTCAGGTTAGTACTTTACGATATCTTTAATATCTATCTCGTTTGTATAACAAAATTCTTGTAAATAACACAGAGGAAATACGGAGTTTTTTGAATTTAGAATGTATTATAATTTATCGGAAATCTCGGTTGACAAATTTACTAATTTGCGCTTTAGGTTCAAGGAGAAATTTTTTCGTCTAAAGCTTTTTTAGCCAAGCGGGTTGCATAGACTGTGAGGGCGATCGTGGCTAGCAAACCAATGCCGTACAAAGCCCACTCAGCAGTAGTGCGCGATCGCCCTTGTGCTCCAATTGCAGCCAAACTCCCCGCCAGGGAACCAATATAAACATACATCACAGTACCAGGAATCATCCCAATCCAAGATGCGAAAAAATAGTCTCTGAGAGATACCTGCGTGACTCCAAAAGCATAGTTAAGCAAATTAAATGGAAAAATTGGCGAAAGCCGCGTCAACAAGACAATTTTCCATCCTTCCAAGGCAACTGCTGCATCTATCGCCTTAAATTTTTGATTGTTTTCTATCTGTTTAGAAACCCAGTCGCGAGTTAAATATCGCCCTACCAAAAAAGCGCAAGTTGCGCCCAAAACCGAGCCGATGGAAACGCAAACCGTACCGCCAACGACTCCGAACAAAACCCCAGAACCAAGAGTCAGCAAAGAACCGGGAATAAATAAAACCGTTGCGACAATGTAAATTAGAATAAAAGCTGCGGGGCCCCAAGGGCCGAGATTGGCGATCGACTCCAGCGCACTTTTCAGAATTCCTTGAAAGTTAAAAAACTTTCCCGCCACAATCAAAGCCACAACCAAACCAATCCCTAAAATCAGCTTCCACCTGTTGGATGGCGGCGGATTTTCTTCATCGGGCGATCGCAAATCCTTCATTGCTTAAATTCTCCACTCTCAATAATATGGGCATGGGGCATTGGGCCCAAAAGCATGGGGAATCGGGAATCGGGAATCGGGCCCAAGAGCATAGTTTCTTCCTTCTTCCTTCTTCCTTCTTCCTTCTTCCTTCTTCCTTCTTCCTTCTTCCTTCTTCCTTCTTCCTTCTCAAGTCAAAGTACCGCCGCAACTAGAACCGCTACCCGCCGTACAGCCGTAACAATAAGCAGCAGTTTGCACCTCTTGAATTACATCTAAACTACCAGATTCCAGCAACTTAGCAACAGTTATCCTTTCCCCGCTGCCAGTTTTCGTCGGCAGATTTTCCATCTGGTTAAAATCGCAGTCATAGACATTGCCCAAATAGTCGATCGACAATTCATTGCGACACATTAAATGTTCCAGAGTACCGGGATTAAAATTATCCTCCAAAAACCCCAGATAAGGCTTGTGCAGCTTTTTGTGTTCCAAATGAAACTTAGTCCGTCCCACCGGTAAATTAGTAATCGCGAACAATTGATTAAAACAAATCCCAAAATGTTCAGCTAAATAAACCTTGTAATCTTGCTGTAACTTGCCCTGTTCCGCTGTCAGAGAAAACTTTTCTGTGGTTGGTATTGGCGGATTGTACACCAAATCCAGAATTAAATTTGGGTTTTTTCCGTATCCCAACTGATTCAGCTTTTGCAGCGCCCGAATCGAACTGTCAAACACACCGCTGCCGCGCATTTTGTCCACATTATCAGCTTGGTAGCAGGGAAGCGACGCCACAATTCTGAGTTCGTGCTGCGCGCAATATTCGGGAATATCTTCAAAACCTTTTTCAAAATAAATCGTCAAATTAGAACGAACAATTACCTCTTTACCAGTCGCCCGGGCCGCTTCCGCCAGCCGTTTAAAACCGTAAAGCATCTCGGGAGCACCGCCCGTGAGATCAACAGTTTGAATTTGAGGAAAACGGCGAATAATTTCAATTAATTGGTCGCAAATCTCCGGCGAAAGTTCCTCTGTTCGTGTCGGGCTAGCTTCTACGTGACAGTGAGTGCAAGCGAGGTTGCAGCGTTTTCCCAGATTAATCTGTAAAACCGTAATCTGCTTTTTAGTTAAAGCTGAGTTGAGTTTATTTTTGAAAGGCGTGAGTACGGTTTGAATCATGTGCTAAAATTTTTAATCTGTGCCCGCAACGAATTTAAAGGCGTTCTGGTGGAACACCTCTGATAATTTAGCACTAATTCTGGGGATGCGACAGCGACAGATTTGAATTATGCGGTACAGATTAACAGTTGACAGTTGACAGTTGACAGTTGACTTCGGAGTGCGAAGTTTTTAGGCAGGGGATTTAAGCCCCAGCCTAAAAACAATCCACCTAAAGGTGGGGGCTTAAATCCCCTGTGATGCAGGTTAATTCAAACTCACCGAAGAGCACAATTGTCAGTAATATCAATTCCGGTTGTATCGGAATTAATATTACCCGAAATCAGGACACTCAAGATGCCGTTTCTGGCGCGCCCGATTAATTGCGCCAGAAACGGTATCTTGAGTGTCCTCGCTGATCATTCCGGCACAGCCGGAATTGATCTAACAGGCTTGGAAAGTCTGTTCCACAAAACTTAATTTTCTTGTGGGGGTGGGGTTCCCAGGGGAATATTGTGGCGGTAAAGTGCTTAGGGCGCACCCTACTTTCAATAAATAAAAAAACCGGGCTTCTTTGAAGAAACCCAGTTCACATGAATACAAGCAGTATTAACAACAACCAAACCTCAATTTTTTAACAGTTTCATACCCATTTTTACCTTGTCCAAAATCGTCTTTTGCGACACGCAAGTAATCAGACAAAGCTTACCGCAATTCAAAGTATCGCGACGGACTTGCTGAGCTTTTTCGCCGTACCAAATTTCGCGAGCGTTTTGCTCTTTCACATTCCCAATCACCGGATATTCATCGCACAATTTCACATCGCCACGGGTGTCAATCCAGTAGTTGCGGAGTCCTACCCGACAAGGCCGGACTGCATCGGGAGCCTTTTCGTCACGGAAGTGAGGTAACATTAGCCGCAATACTTCGTCGCTGTTCATAATTGGCGCACCGTTGTTCTTCATTTCAATTAGGCGCTCAATTACCTGTGCAAATTCCTCGTAATCCTCTTCTTCTACCCACAATTCCTCGTAGGTTTCTGGTGTCCAGCGATTGACTGGTTGGAAGTTCACTGTCGTCGCCCCAATTTCTTTGGCCCAGGTGACAATTTCCTCAAGATGGCGGAAATTGAGTCGGTTCATCGTCGGTTTGACGTTGATCGGAAACAGGACGTTCTGTTTTTCTTGTTCTTCGCGCAGATACACGATTCCTTTAGAAAGTCTGTCAAACAAACCGGGTTGACCGCGTAAATAATCGTGCAGTTCTGCATTGTGTCCGTCAACTGACATATTAACGTTAAAAGGACGAGCAGCAACAGTTTTGGCTGCATTTTCCCTGGTCATACAATAGCCGTTTGTGGTGACGCCTGCGTGGATGCCGTTTTTGTTGGCAAAAGTCAGTAAGTCTAGAAAACCTTTTTTAATATAAGGTTCGCCACCGCTAAAGTTGATTGAAAATTCGCCGACAAATGCTTTGACGCTTAACAAGGCATTTTGCCAATCTTCGATCGTCATTTCGTCTTTATATTCTTTGAGTCGCCAATACTCGCACTGACGACATTTAACGTTACAGCGCTCGTTGACGATTCCGTAAAAAGTGACTGGGCTGGTAATGTCGTATCCTGTATTGATTCGGAGCGATTCGGCTACTGCACTCTTGGTGTGCTTGACTCCCAGTCTGGATAATGTTAAAGCATCCATGTCTTCTTTCCCCTACGTGTGGTTAGTTAAGCTAATTTATCGAACGGATTTTATACGTAATAATACGTATTGCTGGTTACGTATTCCTAACGATTACGTACGTACCATCCTAAGCTGTGCTTTTGGGTATGGCTAGATGTTTGTCAAATATTTATTATGTTAAGTCTTGTAACATATTAGTATTTATAATCATTCGAGATTTTTTTGCATTGAAACATAAATCATGCTCGATCGATGTCACATAATATCAGCGCGAGATCGACGTTAAATCAACAAATTGTACTTTTCGTTTAATTTTTGTTAAATAACTTAATACTTGAGCTTAATAAAAATACTTACTTAAGCTGTCTCAATAACTTAAAATTATAGTTAAGTGAGCGAGCTATACAGCAGTTAAGTTCACACAAGCTTTACAATTTGAATAAATTTAAGTATTTCAGCGGTGAAAAATGGGTGTAAACATGGGACGATATTTGCACGTACTGAAATTGTTCTGGGGTGCGGCGATTGAAGCAGAACTGGAATACCGAATCAATTTTCTATTGGCAGCCCTCAGCAGCCTCGGAAACCTTGCTGGTAGCTTGTTCGGGCTGTTTTTGTTCTATCGTACGGGTTACACGTTTGCTGGCTGGAAATGGGAAGAAGCCTTGGTTGTACTGGGTGTTTTCACGATTTTGCAGGGCTTTTCGTCAACGTTTTTAGCACCTAATCTCAGCCGGATTGTCGATCGAGTCCAGCAAGGAACCCTCGATTTTGTCCTTCTGAAACCAATCAGTTCGCAATTCTGGCTGTCTGCAAACACAGTTTCTCCTTGGGGAATACCCGATATCATCTTCGGTGTGATATTATTGCTGTACTCGGGTAACAAACTCGGATTAAAAATCGGCAATTATTTCCTAACAGCAATACCGCTGTTATTTGGCATGGTGAGTCTCTACAGCATCTGGTTTATGTTAGGTGCGATGAGTATTTGGTTTGTCAAAATTTACAACGTTACTGAAGTTCTCCGAGGATTGTTAGAAGCTGGTAGATTTCCAATGGCTGCTTATCCCGCAGCTTACCGATTTTTCTTTACGTTTGTAGTCCCCGTTGCCTTCTTCACCACAGTACCGGCAGAAGCAATGCTAGGTAAAGGTGATCTAGTTTGGATCGGAGGGGCTGGAATATTGGCGATCGCCCTTTTGTTATCTTCCCGCTACTTCTGGCAATTTGCACTCCGATTTTACACCAGCGCTTCTAGTTAGTTATATAATTTAATTTATCGACAGTTGACTATTGACGGTCAACTGTTATATTATGATGGAAGATATTTTTAAATAATCATAGCAATCTAAACTACAGATTACCAAGGAGAATCGGGCAAATCAATGAAAAACAAGCAATTGGGAAACACTAATTTTAATATCAGCGCAATTGGTCTGGGAGGAATGCCACTTTCCTTAAGTGGGCGGCCTGCTGAATCCCAAGCAATAGCAGTAATTCACCGCGCCCTCGATTTGGGTGTGACACTAATTGACAGCGCAGATTCTTACTCCGAAGATGAATCTGACAAACACCATAACGAACAACTGATTGCTAAAGCTTTAGAACAGTATACGGGAGATATTAGATCTGTTACCGTTGCTACAAAAGGCGGCTTAATGCGGCCTCAAGGTACTTGGACGCGCAACGGGAATCCGCACCATTTACGCAAAACAATTCAGGAAAGTTTTGAAGCATTGGGCGGCAAAAAGCCGATCGACCTTTGGCAATATCACTCGCCCGATCCCAGTTATACCATTGAGGCAGCCCTAGCACCCGCAAAAGAAGCTGTAGAAGCAGGAATAATTCGATTTGTGGGAGTTTCCAATTTTTCGGTTGAGCAAATCAAACGCGCCCGCGATGTAGTAGAAATTGCCTCAGTTCAAAATCAGTACAATCCGTGGCACAGACAGCCAGAATCAGATGGTGTACTGGAATATTGCGAAGCCGAAAAACTGACATTTTTCCCTTGGAGTCCTCTCGGAGGAAGTCGTCGCGCTAAAAGCTTGCAAGATATGCCTGCGATCGTGAAATTAGCAGCCGAAAAAAACGTCTCAGTTTACTGTATAGTATTGGCTTGGTTGATGGCAAAATCGCCCTGCATCGTGCCAATTCCGGCGGCGACAAAGTTATCGAGTATTGAAGACTCCGTGCGGGCGATGGATGTTAAATTGACTGAGGCAGAATTGGCACAAATTTCAGTAAGTTAAGTAGGTAAGGGCAACAAAATAATAAAACAGATCAGATACCCATCCACAAAAAAATGATTTTTTTGTGGGTGGGCATCCTGCCCAGAAGAGTGATATTTTTGGAGAAATGAGATTTAATGGAAGCTAATCAAGTGAATGCCGATCGAGATTTAGCGATAGAACATCAAAACGTACCAGTCGCCCATGAAGGACTGCACAACTTTTTATATAGTTCCGAGGAAGAACATGGCGCAGTCGCAGCAATTCCGGCATTAGAAAATGACGGAACGCAAATAATGCCGATCGCAGTATGGCGCGATTTAGCAACTAACGCCAAAGTCGCCGGCGTTTATGCCGTAATCGACACTTCGCATCAAACCCAGTATATCGGTTATTCGCGAAATATCCTGCTTTCTCTCAACGGTCACATCGCCCAAAATGGCAGCGAAAATTGTGCATTCCTGCGCGTCCAAACTTTCAAATTCCCCAAGCGGGAAGAAATGGAAAGTTTGCGCGATTTTTGGATAGCAGAAATCGGGATCATTCCTCCTGGAAACGGCACAGATAGCGAAATGTGGGCGAGTACGGTAGGTGAAGCCGCGCGCGCTGCTATGTCTGCCCAGGAACAAAAAGCCTATGAAGAAAAGAAGCTGAAACTGCGCAAAGCAATGGCAGATTCGACTCTGAGTAGAGAGTTAGAAACAGCAGCAAAAAGTGATAGCGAACGTAGTAAGGATTTGGAAGCTGCGGTTGATAATGATGACTGGAGTGCCGTAATTCAATCACAAACCCAGGAAACAAAATCCGCTGAATAAACAGGTTTGTAGTAAGGACTTTAGTCCTTCTTAGAGAGGACTTCAGTCCTTACAGGTTTGTAGTAAGGACTTTAGTCCTTCTTAGAGAGGACTTCAGTCCTTACAGGTTGGTAGTAAGGACTTTAGTCCTTCTTAGAGAGGACTTCAGTCCTTACAGGTTTGTAGTAAGGACTTTAGTCCTTCTTAGAGAGGACTTCAGTCCTTACAGGTTGGTAGTAAGGACTTTAGTCCTTCTTAGAGAGGACTTCAGTCCTTACTACAAACTTTTTTGATAACTAACAACTAATTTTCCGTTCTTTAATTAAAGTCAAACTTATCCATTCACCTTTGTCATTATAACTGCGGATCATCCGAAATCGCAAATCTGGTTCAACTAACCAGCCAGCCTCGAAAAAAACAGGTTTTCTGAGTTCAACTTTAACAGGGATTGTGCAAGAACTGCCATCGGGAAGCAATAAGACTTGCATCGGTGTAGCACCTTGGTTAAAATTAATCACCGAACCGTCAATGATGCCTCCAGAAGTGATAATCTCAGGATCAGTATTAGTGCCAAAGGTAATTTTCTGAATTAGGCGATCGGCATTTTCTAAATGTAATTGTAATTTGGTAGCATAACAGTCAGGATTTCGCCAATCTGGATACATTGTAACTGCTTCCCCATGCCATTCTCCCAGTAAATCGTCAATAGTTAAAGGCGGACGTTCGGGGATATTTTTATCTGGTTGCTTTTCCCGAATTAAGGTAAGTGTTGATAAATCGCCATTGGTATTGTACAACTGAACGAACCGCAATCGGCGATAATTATAGATGAAACAAAACTCGGCCCCAGACTCAGCAAACGGCGCTATTTGAATAGTACCTTGACAAAAAGATCCGTTCTCGAAAAATAGAATATCCCGTCCCACATTCTGATATTCTCTAACTATTTCGCGAACTTCTGGTGCACCGACACCGCTGGGATTTGGGTAAAACCGCTGGAGTTTTAAACGTACAGTTTTGTTGTCATTCAGACCTTCGAGGGCAATAATACTAGGAGTATCTTGAACTACTTCTCCCCGTGGCGATAACTGAGTAAAGGAACCGTGCCATTCTCCCAGATTTTGTAGAAAATTTTCCCATTGCGATCCCATATTTTTACCTCTGAATATATACTAAACTTCTGCTTACCAATTCCCTATTACCAATTCCCTATTCCCTATTCCCTATTACCGAATGTCTAAAAATAGAATTATAACTCTACTGACGGATTTTGGATTAAGCGATGTTTATGTGGGAGTGATGAAAGGTACGATCGCCCAAATTAACCCACAACTCAAAGTCATTGACATTACCCACGATATACCTGCTCAAAATATAGCAGCGGGGAGGTTTTGTTTGATGAATGCTTTTGCTTATTTTCCCACAGAAACGGTACACATTGCTGTCGTCGATCCGGGTGTGGGAAGTAGCAGAAGGGCGATCGCCATTCAATGTGCTAATTTCTACCTTGTGGGGCCCGATAACGGGTTGTTTAGCGGGGTGTTGAGTCGGGAAAGTGCGTTAGCGAAGCCCGCCCCTACGGGGGCTGCGCCAACGAAGAGGATCGCCTCTGTCGAACTCACCAACCCCCAATATTGGCGTACACCTCAACCCAGCAGCACTTTTCACGGTCGAGATATTTTCGCTGCTGTGGGCGCTCATTTGGCGACTGGGGTGCGGTTGGAAGAGTTGGGAAGGGCGATCGACGTTGCAAGTTTAGTCCAGTTACAGATACCAAATTGTGTCGTTACAGCCACCGGTATCGAAGGCTGTATCCAATATTGCGATCGGTTTGGCAACCTAATTACTAATATCCCAGAACATTGCATTAAAAGCAACAATTGGTCAGTAAAAATTAGTAATAGTTCTGATCCAATTACCATACCCAGCGGCAAAACCTACAGCGACAGTAAACCGGGAGATTTAGTTGCCATAATAGGTTCTGAGGGCTGCGTAGAGATTTCTGTCAACGGCGGTAGCGCTCAATCTGTACTAAAATTGGAGTTTGGTGCGATCGTGCAATTGCTTTTTGACTTCAATAATTAAAATCATTGTTTTCAGTCCGCGCAGGCGGACTTCGTTTGTGTAAAAGCGATTTCAATCGCCGTTTATATCCGAATAAAAATTATACTCCTTAGCAAAATTAAAAACAATAATTATTTACCTCAAAAAGTAGCCTAGTTTGAGGTAAAATCAATCCAGATGCTTCCTCAGTTAACAGTTGGTTATATATTTCATTAGCTTGCCCAAAAGACTCTTGAGGTAAAAATCTAAAAATTGATGCAGCAACATATTGTTTTTCTTGTTCAAAACTTATCCATTTTCGTGATAATTCTTCTGCTGCATGACCAGTAGTATTAGAACCAGAAAAAATATCTACTACCAAGTCTCCCGGTTCAGTCAGAAAATTTATAAAAAATGACGGTAATCTTTGAGGAAAACGTGCTGGATGCACCTTAACATTAAAATTTTTGCACCAACGCAAGTATTGAGAATTACTTTCCGAATTAGCAATTTCCAGCAAATTAGATGGAATAGCACCTCCATTATCTTTGGCAAATTTATCGCTAATATTATGACCGGAAGGGCGTTCTTTGGGCGTATAAAATTCCTCAGCATTTTTCAAAAGTTTTTTCATCCTCTCAGAATACTCTACTTTGACTTTAGTAATATTAGCTTGAGGCTGATTCGTTTTGGAAAGCCACCAAACAGTATTCACAGAATCTTTAGCCCGGATTTTCTGTTTATTCACCCACTCTATAGGAGATGGAAGTTTTGAAGGATTAAACCAGAAAAACTCTTGAGCAAGTTTAAATTCATATTCATCGCATAACCTAATAAGTACACGGTAATTGTACAACGAACGTACAGGTATTCCTTTTTGATAAGCACCTCCAAGGTCTACAACAAAACTTCCAGTATTCTTGAGAACTCTTTTAATTTCAGGAGCAAAGCCCAGCAGCCAATCAACATATAAATCTTGATCTTCATTTCCATAACTCTTTTTCCGTTGCAATGCAAAAGGAGGGGATGTCATCACCAAATCTACAGAATTGCTAGCAAGACTATTCAGGAGATGAAGAGAATCTCCCAAATAAGATTGGCCGTATTTGGTGGTGTAAATTGGGGCAGGTAAAATGTTACTCATGTGTAATTTAGATTAGCTTATCAGCTTATTGGAACGCGGCGAAAGATCGCCATCATTTGAACTTATTTTTGCTTTAGCTGAAGCCCTTGATGTACCTGCTACTTATTTAATCAGTTTTAGTCAAAGCGGCGAGAATAAAGCTCTGGTTAACACCCTCATAGCTGAACCAGTTTCCCCCTCCGTTGTGGAGCCTGTTGAAGAGGCTGTTACCACGAAAGAAGAACGTATTTCAGATGCTAAACGACTAGAAAATGCGATGAAAAGCATCCAAGAATTGCAAAATCTGGCTATTGAATATGGCATTACCGATATTTTTCAAGATAATGGAGGAAAAACTTTACAGTTATTAATCCTTTTAGGACTGCGTATATCGCCCGGTAGAGAAGGAAATGATGCTATTGATGGTGAAGGAAAAGAATACGAACTTAAAACAATCAATATTTCACTTAATCGCAGTGGTGGTGTGACGACTCACCATCATTTGAATCAGATTATACTTGAAAAATATCGCAAAGTTGGAGCTTGGTATATTGGATTATACGAAGGGATAACTCTCAAACAAATTTATAAACTCACACCTGAACTTCTAGAACCGAAATTTAAAGAATGGGAAGAAAAGCTGAAACTCAGAAATGACGCACTTAATAATCCTAAAATTCCCTTGAAGTTAGTTAGACGGGGGCAACTTGTCTACTCAGATAGTCAACAATAGCCCTCCGCCAAGAATTTTGATTTTGAGAATTAGCTTACGTATAGAGCGTATAAGTGCAGATACCTATCAGCAGTTACACTCAAGCTACCACAAAATTCACCAACTTTCCAGGAACCACAATCACCTTTTTAATCTCCTTACCCTCAATGTGACGCTTAGCCAAATCCGACTCACGGGCAAACTTTTCCAAAGCAGCTTTATCAGCCCCAGAAGGCACTTGAATTGTACCGCGAGTCTTACCCATAACCTGAATTACCAGCGTAATTTCATCCGTAACTAATGCTGAAACATCCACACTAGGCCAAGTTTGCGTATGTACAGATTCACTGTTACCAATTAAATGCCACAACTCATCAGCAATATGTGGCGAAAAAGGCGCTAACAGCAAAATCAAAGTGCTAATTCCTTCTGCATAAATTGGCGAATCTTTACATTTAGCATCAGTCAAAGCATTGTTCAACTTCATCATTTCCGAAACAGCAGTATTGAACTGATAATCACCCTCCAAATCTTCGCTAACTTCTTTAATTGCAATGTGAATCGCCCGCCGCAAATCCTGCTCAGGTTTACTTAAATTCTCCTTCTCCCCCCCTTGGAAAGGGGGGGCTGGGGGGGGGTGAAACAAATTCTGTTACCAGTCGCCAAACCCGATTTAAAAAGCGAAATTGCCCTTCTACATCAGCGTCATCCCACTCCAAATCTTTCTCAGGCGGCGCTTTGAATAAAATAAACATCCGCGCCGTATCTACCCCGTATTTTTCCATCACTTGTAAGGGGTCAACACCGTTGTATTTTGATTTAGACATCTTCTCATAGAAGACTTCTAAAGCTTCCCCAGTTTCAGGATCTTTGGGATTTGTCGCATCTACTTCTGCGGAAGGAATGTATTTGCCAGTAACGGCATTTTTGTAGGTTAATCCCTGCACCATGCCTTGAGTTAATAGGCGCTTAAATGGTTCGTCGCAATCGATCAAACCCCGATCGCGCAAAACCTTCGTAAAGAACCGAGAATACAGCAAATGTAGGATTGCGTGCTCGATTCCGCCGACATATTGGTCTATCGGCATCCAGTCGTTAGTCTTCGCACTGTCAAAGACTTGATCCTGATTACTCGCATCGGGATAGCGCAAGAAATACCACGAAGAATCCATAAAAGTATCCATCGTATCCGTTTCTCGCTTCGCCGGAGTACCACAACTCGGACAAGGAACATTTACCCAATCTTCCATCTTGGCTAACGGCGAACCTTTGCCCGTAAATTCCACATTTTCCGGCAACAATACGGGCAAATCCGATTGGGGAACGGGGACAGTTCCACAGTTTGGACAGTGAATTACTGGAATCGGAGCGCCCCAATAACGCTGTCTAGAAATCAGCCAATCTCTCAAACGATATTGGACTCGCGCTTTGCCATAACCGGAATTTTCGGCATGGTGAATAATCGCTGCTTTGCCTTTTATTGAATCCATACCATTGAAGCTTTCAGAATTAATCATAATTCCTGGTTCTGTGTAAGCTTCGGTCAACGGCCACTCATCATCATCTACAATTACTACTTTAATTGGCAGTTCATATTCAGTGGCAAATTGGAAATCTCGTTTGTCGTGGGCTGGTACTCCCATGACTGCACCAGTGCCATATTCATACAGCACATAATCTGCTATCCAAATCGGGATTTCTTCGCCACTGAAAGGATTGATGACTTTGCCGCCTGTGGGAACGCCGCGCTTGGGTTTATCCTCTGCTGTGCGATCCATTTCGCTTTGTAATGCTACTTCTTTCACAAAGGTTTCGACTGCCGCTTTTCTGTCTGGTGTAGTCACACGATTAGTTAAGGGATGTTCGGGGGACAAAACAACATAACTAACGCCATAAACTGTGTCTGGACGAGTCGTGAAAACAGCGATATTTTCATCTATCCCGACAATCGGAAATTCCAAGTAAGCGCCGACAGATTTGCCGATCCAATTTGCTTGCATTAACTTGACTCTTTCGGGCCAATTTGGCAATTTATCTAAGTCATTTAATAACTGTTCGGCATAATCGGTAATTTTGAGAAACCATTGCCGCAATAATTTGCGTTCGACTAGGGCACCAGAACGCCAGGAACGGCCTTCGTTATCGACTTGTTCGTTTGCTAAGACTGTTTGGTCGATGGGGTCCCAATTAACTGCGGCTTCTTTTTGATATGCTAATCCTGCGTCTAAAAATTGCAAGAAAATCCATTGAGTCCAGCGATAATAATCGGGAGAACAAGTTGTAACTTCTTTTGTCCAATCAAAGGAAATGCCGAGGCGCTGAAATAAGCCTTTCATTTGGGCAATATTTTGATACGTCCATTGTGCGGGCGGAATTCCTCGTTCGATGGCGGCATTTTCTGCGGGTAAACCAAAAGCATCCCATCCCATCGGATTCAATACGCGATAACCTTGCATCCGCTTGAGTCTGGCAATTACATCGATAATTGTGTAGTTGCGGACGTGGCCCATGTGCAGGTTTCCCGACGGATAGGGGAACATGGATAAGGCATAAAATTTAGGCTTTTCGCTATTTTCTGGCATTTGGTCTAAGTTTTGCTCAGCCCATGTCTGTTGCCATTTTTCTTCTATGGATTGGGGATTGTATTTGGACTCCATAACAATTTCTCCGTGCAGGATTTAGTAATGTTTGCTTGAATATTTTTGCACATTCAAGGGGCCGCGATTCAGATTTTTTTGAGCTCTCAGGATTTTGGCTCAAATATCTGTATTATATATTGTAGTATATCGGATTGGAGTGAAGGGCGATCGCCCTTCACTCCTGATTCGCCCTGAAAACAATCAGACTTACGGATGGGTGGTCAGAAACCGGGTTTTTACGAGAATGCTTAGTTACAGTCGGTAAAACACCGCAAAAAACCCGGTTTCTTAACATTTATTCCGGCTTAAATGCTATCTGGATCGATGTTCAATTCGCGTAGTCTCATAGCTAAACGTTGAGCAATTTGATCTGCTTGTTTGGCTTTTTTCTCTGCTTGTTCAGCCCTTTGAGATTCTTGCTTGACTTTTTGCTCTGCTTGTTCAGCTCTTTGATCTGCTTGCTTGACTTTTTGCTCTGCTTGTTCGGCCCTTTGAGATTCTTGTTCAGCCCTTTGAGATTCTTGTTGTAGGCGCTGGCGGTTTAATGCCCTATCTGCTTCTAATTCCGCATAAGAAAGAAACTTTTCGCCATCAGGTCGATAAATTTCTAACCCATCTTCTCCTAACTCAAATTGCACACCCAATCTCGGACTAATCCATCCCTCCATCGGCTCAATAACTTCTAAATCTCCCTCAATTCTTTGCCAACCTTGCAACTCATTTCTTTCTGGATCGTAAAGGTAATATTCCTCAACTCCATGACGCTGGTAAAATGAAAGTTTCTTATTCATTTTAGTTTGGCGGTCGTTGTGGGAGCGAATCTCAAAAACGACTTGAGGAGTAATATTATCCTCTCGATGTTGTATGTAGGAAAGTCGATCGCCCTTTGGTCTCCCAAACACCACCATCGTATCAGGTGCTTGAGAAATATCGATTCTCCCCTCAACGGGATACCAGAGTAAATCGGCGGCCACAAAAACGTTTGGGTCATTCTTAAACAGCGCTTCGCAACCTTCTTTGACTTTGACAATTAATTCGTATTGAATTGTACTTTCTGCCATCGGTTGACCGTCGCTGGAAGGATAAATGATTTCTGCGGTTGTGACTTGCATAGTGGTTGTCTCCGAGAATTATCTCAGTTTAATTATACTATTTATTAGGGTGGTTTTCTGCTGTATTTTAGAATATTATAGAAAGCTTTATAAATCCCGGCGGTTGAAACCGCGGAGTTTACGGGCACACAAACGATGTCCGCCTCCGCGGACTAAGAGATGATATTATGTCAGATAGTGTAGGTTAGGTTTCGCTGACGCTCTACCCAACCTAACGAATCTAAATCCTTCTTATTCTTAGTCCGCGGAGGCGGACTTTGTTCGTGTAGCCGCGATTTCAATCGCCGGGGTTTCAACCGCCGAGTAATAAAGCGGGTAATCAGCCTGTTAAAACAACGAACATTTACGCTTTAAAGCTGCTTGCAAAAGAGCATTATATTGTTTATCCTTAACAGTATAAGCTCCGAATCTTTCCAGGTGAGGATTGTTCATTTGAGCATCGAATAGTAGATAAGATCGATCGCGCAATCTCTCCACCAACTTCACCATCGCCACCTTAGAACCCTCTGGAATTCGGAAAAACATCGACTCGCCAATAAACGCGCCACCAATCGACAATCCCAGAATTCCCCCCGCAAGTTCATCCCCACACCAAGTCTCGAAGCTGTAAGCCCAACCGGCCTCATACAAACCCCAGTAAATTTGTTTGAGCTCGTGAGAAATCCAAGTGGTATCGCGATCGGCACAACCCTCAACCACCGCCCCAAAATCGCGGTTTACAGCCACCGAGAACCGATTTTGATTAATTTGACGGCGCAGGGACTTGGGATAAGTGAATCGCTCATCCAGGGGAATCAGCGCCCGCTGACGGCTGGAATACCACCCCAAACTATCCTCGCCGTCATTTGCCATCAAAAAGAAGCCTTGCGCATATCCTTGTATAATTGTCGGTATATCATATTGCATAAATTTATCAGTTGTTTGTCCGTTCACCGTTAACAGCCAACATTAGCAATTAGGAATTAGGAATAATCATGTCAGAACAAATCGAAGCTATCACCTTACCGCCAGCCAAAAACCCTGAACAGGAGGGCGAATGGCTCCAACAAACACTACTCGCATGGCTTGACTCTGAGTTTATCCCAGAAGCCGCTAATCAGCAAATAGCCAAAAGAGCTACCCAAATCTACGTTCGCCAGCGCATGGAAGGCGAAAATGATGTGGGTAGCCTCGTAATTGCGATCGTCACTGAAATGCAAGCCTATGATTTTTCTAAAAGTTTCTACGGCGAATTTGCGATCGCCAATGCCGTCAGCGACTTATTACTAGAAAGTCTCGGCATCGATAAATGCTGTGGTCAGTGAAGCAAGAAGGAGGAAAATAGAACTAAGAATTACCAAACAAGAATCAACCCAAAACATAATCTTACCGATTAATTACAAGTTTTTTTCTTTGTTCTTCCTTCTTCCTTCTGACTAATGACAACTAACAACTGTCAACTGTCAACTGTCAACTGTCAACTGACTTCTACCAGCTAGACTTCACAACACCGGGCAAAAGGCCTTCGTGAGCCATTTCTCGCATCACGTTGCGAGACAGTCCGAAGTCGCGATAGTAACCTCTGGGACGACCAGTGGCCCAGCAGCGGTTCCGCAAGCGAGTCCGCGAACTGCTGCGGGGTAGCTGTTGCAGTTCGCGGTGAATCGCCATTTTGTCCATCTGATTGGCAGCTTGGTCGAACTGGTCTTTCAGGTCAGCGCGCTTGTCAGCGTACTTGTCTACGAGTGCTTGGCGCTTTTTTTCGCGCTGGATCATGCTCTTTTTCGCCATATTCTGTTGATATCCTTAGATAAATCACAATCTAGTATTTTACTATATTTTGGTCATTTTGGATGACTTTAGTTGGAAATATTTTTATTTGTACACAGCAACTGCTCTAGTTTTTAGGGTTTGTTAGGTCATTTTGTGCGCTGTGATTTAGCAAATTCATCAAAAGAACGGAATCGTCCTAACTCAAAATCATTTAATCCCTGCTGAATACCCTCAATAGCTTCTTCAGAGTCCCGCGCTTCCCATTCTAATATCCGAGTTAGTAATTGGGCCGCCACAAGGCTAATGTCTTCTCCTTGGCGATCGGCTTTTTCACGCAGTAGTGCTTCTATTTCTGGACTGAGGGAAATCGCAATACTCATAAATTTGCTTCCTTAGCATTAAGCTGTTGACAATAATTATAGCAAACTGAAAAAGCGATCGCCTAAAAAAGTTTATTCATAAACTCTTCGTCTCAACAGAAGGGCACAAATCTGCAAGTTCGCAAACTTCACAAGTCGGATTTCTGGCATTACAAACCGCCCGACCATGATAGACTAACCGAATTGACCAATTTTCCCAATCATGCTGCGGCAACAATAGCATTAAATCTCGCTCAATCCGAATTGGATCTGGATTTTTGGTCAATCCCAACCGTTGACTCAATCGTTTGACATGAGTATCGACTGTCACGCCCATATGAATTCCAAAAGCGTGGGCGAGAACTACATTAGCCGTTTTGCGGGCAACTCCGGGCAATTCTAGTAGTAGTTCCATTGTCTGCGGAACTTGATTATTGAATTTATTGGCGATCGCCCAACAAGCACCTTTAATATTTTTAGACTTATTCCGATAGAAACCAGTCGATCGCACTAAACTCTCCAATTCATCTAAATCCGCATTTCCCAAAGCCACCGCATCGGGGAAACGATCGAACAAAGCCGGCGTTACCAGATTAACTCGCGCGTCTGTGCATTGAGCCGAGAGAATTGTCGCCACCAGCAACTGCACCGGAGTTTCGTAATCGAGAGTACAAGGAGCTTCTGGATACAGGCGTTTGAGGCGAATCAAGATTTCGTGCGATCGCTTTTTTAAGCTTAACTTTTTAGTCATCAGTCAATAGTCATTAGTCATTTACAAAATATTGGGGTCAACTCCCATGTCTCGGAGCCGAGCTTCTAAAGCTTGCGAGCGCGATCGTTCTTGTTCCAGTAAAGTTTCCGCCTGCTCGGCCCTTTGCCGTTCTTGGTCGGCCCTTTGCCGTTCTTGTTCGGCCCTTTGCTGTTCTTGTTCGGCTCTTAATTCTGCTTGTTCTCGAAGTTGAGCGAGTTCCACAAAACTCACAAACGGTGTTCCATCAGGCCTGAATATTTGCAGTTCAGTTTCTGATAGTTGAAACCGCACTCCCATTCTTGGACTTACCCAGCCGTCAACTTGTTCGATTGGTTCTAATCCTCGATCTCGGCGCTCCCATATAGTTAAATCCACATTTGCTGGATTGTACAGATAATATTCTTCTACGCCGTACTGTTCGTAAAATCTCAGTTTTTGGAGCATCGGAGTCAGCCGATTTCCCGGCGACCAAATTTCAAACGCCACTTGCGGCACAATGTTCTCTTCATTCCACTGCTGGTAGGAGCCTCGATAACCTTTCGGTCTTCCAAAAACTACCATCGCATCTGGCGCTTGAGAAATCTTGTTATTTCCTTCTACTGGATACCACAGTAAGTTTCCCGCTACAAAAACATCAGCCATGCTGGCAAATAACAGTTCTAAATTTTCTTTAATCCAGACGATCAATCGAAACTGTTCGGTATTATCTGACATGGGTTCTCCGTTGTCATCTGGGTAGACTATCTGTGATTTTTTGGGAGATTGCAGTTGTGTAATCATTGCTTTTTTCCCCTATTTTTACGATTAAATAAGCTGTTCGGCATTTAAAAGACGATTGTAGGGTGCGTCAGTTTTAAGGTATTTCCCATGTGTAGTAAGTGTTTTAGCTGACGCACCCTACAGGCCTTAACTTTTTAGTCATTAATCATCGGCCAAAGAGGGCATCGGGCATCGGGCATTGGGCATTAGCTATTAGTTAGTTGCCATCAATAACGAATAACCAATAACCAATAACCAATAACCAATAACCAATAACTATTGCTGCATGAGACTTCGGAAATCGAACCCAGCCAAATTAGCTGTATCCCTAACAATCAAGAAAATTCCCAAACCCAGCAATAGCACCAAACCAGTCTGCATCACATTTTCCTGAATCTTGTTAGGCAACGGTTTACCCCGCAGTCCTTCTATTAACAAAAAAGCTAGCTGACCGCCGTCCAAAGCAGGTAAAGGCAAGATATTAATCACAGCCAAATTGATGCTAATTAGCACAGCATACTGAAACAAACTCGCTGCATCCGATCGCGCAATCCCTGCACCAATAGCCACAATCGCCACCGGCCCGGACAACTTTTCGGCAGTCTGACTGAAATTGCTAGCTAACTGCCCGAAACCTTGAAACGTCAGCACTACAATCCGCTCAAATTCGGTCGCCGCTTTCGTAAACGCCTCTACAATTCCGGCGCGCTGCCGCACGACAGTACCATTAGAACTTAGCTGAACGCCAATCCGACCTTTGCCGTCTGGTGCCAATTCGGGAGTGACTGTCACCACAAATTTTTGTTCTTGGCGCTGAATTTCTAGCCCTAGGGGTTTGTTGGGATTATTTTGGATTGCTGCGACTAGAGATTTGATTGCTTCAGCCGAAGCGCCCAATTCTTTGCCGTCAACAGACAGAACAATGTCGCCCGATTGAATTCCCGCTAGTTTCGCCGCCGAACTGACTTGGGCCGCCACTTCCGGGACTTTAACTCCCGGTAGGTAGTTCAGGGATGCCGCACCGACAGTGGTCAATTGCACCACCAGCAGGAAATAAGCAAAAATTAAGTTAGCAATAACTCCTGCACTAATGACGATCGCCCGATCGAGCACAGGCCGATTTTTGAGCAAATTCGGGTCATTTGGAGGGATACTGCTTTCGGGATCGTCATCGGGAAAACCCACGAAACCTCCCAGGGGAAAGGCGCGGAGGGCGTATTCAGTTTCCGGGCCTTGGTACTTCCAGAGGACGGGGCCGAAGCCAATCGAAAAGCGGTTGACGTGGATGTGTTGAAGTCTCGCCGCCAGGAAGTGGCCGAGTTCGTGAACGACAATGAGGATACCTAAAACTGCGATCGCTGCCAAAACTGACATGAAGGATTCCAATTATACTTTTAGTTGACTTTGACTTATTTTAATATCTTTTTAATCGAGTCGGCTTCCGATCGACAATTTTCGGTCAAACTGGAAGATGGCATTTTCAGCTAAAGTGCGGGCCCGTGCGATCGGGCTTGTGTAGATTTTCGCCAAAAGTGCGATCGACCTACCAAACTAAAGATGAGTCAGTAGTCACCTGCTAGTTGTTGGTATAATCACAAATAACCAATAACAAATAACCAATAACTAATAACAATTTTATGAAAGACACTTCTTTGAATATTATCGCTATTTCTATCTTCGCCATCACCGTTTCAATCTTGTTGGGGCCTTTATTCAATATACCAGAGGCCGTACCTGCGATCGCCACTTTTTGCCTATTAGGGCTAGCCACCCTCGACACTTTCCAGTGGCAAGGCCAAGGCGGCACAATTTTAGTAGATTGGCTGGGGGGAAGTTCCAAACAAAAGCGCGATCGCATCCTGCACCACGAAGCCGGACACTTCCTAGTCGCACATTTATTAGGAATTCCCGTAACCAGCTACGCCCTCACGGCTCTTGAAGCCTTCAAACAAGGTCAAACAGCCCAAGGCGGCGTCCGATTTGAAGACCAAAAATTAGCAACTCAACTCCAAAGCGGCACTCTTTCATCCCAAATTTTAGACCAATATTGTACAGTGTGGATGGCTGGAATAGTAGCCGAAAAAATTGTTTATGGCAGCGCCCAAGGAGGAGCCGAAGACCGCACAAAAATCAGCGCAATCCTAACACAACTGCGCCGTCCCAGTTCCGAAATTCAACTCAAACAAAACTGGGGTTCGCTGCAAGCAAAAAACCTCATAGAAACCAATAAACTAGCTTACGAATCTCTCGTATCAGCAATGGCAGAAAGAGCAACTGTAGATGAATGTTGTGACATTATTCAGCAAAATTTGTAGTCTAACCATCTTCTGAAAATTCAAAAATTATGCTATGACACAACTTTTTTGAAAAGACATTGCCCTAACCCAAATCAATAAAAATTGCTTGAGAAACCGGGTTCTTTCACCAGTATTAAAGTCTCAAATCCAGTATTTTGATAAAAACCCGGTTTCTACATTAATTTATTGCACTACCAATAAATATTCATAACTCACTTGAACCTAATTATGTAGGGTGCACATTGTGCACCTTACAGCTTACGAAATCTTTGCTGATTATCCCGATCGCCAAAAAAAACTTAGTATTACGGCGTAGCGTGAGTTATACTCCATACTGCAAAGACTGCGACTGCCCAAAAATCCCGAAACAAAAGTTTATGAGCAACACTTCCCCGCCTGAAGCAGCAGCCAACAACCCCGAATCAAAAAAACTTAGTTTCTCGACAAAATTAGCCTACGGCGCGGGAGACCTCGGCCCAGCAATCACTGCGAATGTTCTAGTATTTTTCCTGCTGTTTTTCTTTACCAACGTCGCTGGTTTGGCTGCGGGTACTGCTAGCAATATTTTGTTAATCGGCAAGGTTTGGGATGCCATAAATGACCCGATTGTGGGGGTTTTGAGCGATCGCACATCTCATCGCTGGGGCCGCCGCTATCCTTGGATGGTTTACGGCGCAATTCCTTTCGGCATCTTCTTCTTTTTGCAGTGGATTGTTCCCAGCAAAGATCCCACGATATTGTTTTGGTACTATGTGGCGATCGGCATTTTGTTTAACACTGCCTACACCGCCGTCAACCTGCCTTACACCGCCCTCACCCCAGAATTAACCCAAGACTACAACGAACGCACTAGCCTTAACAGTTTCCGGTTTTCTTTCTCCATCGGCGGCAGCATTGTTTCACTAATTATAGCGCAAATTATCTTTGCCGTAGTTAAAGACGACACCCAAAAATACTTAATATTAGGCGCACTCTGTGCAGTGATTTCAGTATTACCTTTGTACTGGTGTTTTTTCGGAACCCGCAAACACGTCTTCGCTCAATTGCAAGCAAATCCAGTAGACGATAGTTCAACTTCCTTGCCACTCAAAGAACAGTTGCAGATTGCATTTAACAATCGTCCTTTTTTATATGTAATTGGCATTTACCTCTGTTCTTGGCTGGGTGTGCAATTAACAGCTTCTATTTTACCCTACTTTGTAATCGACTGGATGAAACTGCCGCCAGCAACTTTTACCCAAACTGCGATCGCCGTTCAAGGTACTGCACTCGCCATGTTATTTGTTTGGAGTAAAGTTAGCGAGCAATATGGCAAAAAAGCCGTATATTTTATGGGCATGAGTTTGTGGATTATCGCCCAAGCCGGACTGTTTTTCCTGCAACCCGGACAAGTAGTCCAGATGTACCTGTTAGCAGTGATGGCTGGTATCGGAGTTTCTACTGCTTATCTCATACCTTGGTCGATGATACCGGATGTGATTGAACTCGACGAACTGCAAACGGGAGAAAGACGCGAAGGTGTATTCTATTCGTTTATGGTGTTGCTGCAAAAATTTGGTTTGGCGCTGGGTTTGTGGTTTGTAGGACAGGCTTTAGAAAAAGCTGGATTCCTCGCCACAGTTCAGGGACAGGCTGCTCCTGTACAGCCGGATTCTGCGCTGTTTGCGATTCGAGTTGCGATCGGGCCTCTGCCGACAATTGCTTTAATTTGTGGCATGATTCTCACATATTTTTATCCGATTACCCGCGAAGTTCATGCAGAGATTTTGCTGAAACTTCGAGAAAAGAAAGCACAGAATCAGTAAGCTGTAATCAGTAATTGGTAAAAATCACAACTAAAAACAGCTAATCCTGACGATATAGCGAGAGTCGATCGACTTTGAGACCGCAAATTATTAAGTTTTATTTTTATACCGCACTATTGAGAGTATTTGTGATATAATTTCCAGACTTAGTAATCAAATAAACTCAAGCAATTAACCAGCTCATCAAAAACTTGATGATTAAAACAAGAGAAAAATTTTTCTCGGAAATTGATTCGATTAGTTACCGTTCTCAAAATCTGCTGAATGTTGCTAGTTATATCTACATGGAAAATGCAAAACTTTTTAGCCAGTCAGTTCGCGGGAAAGTTAACAGATGCTGCTGCTATTGACGGTGAACCAAAAAATGCCATAATAGACGCTCGGGCAATAACAGTGCGATCGGCGACTGAGGTTTTATGGTAAATTGTAAAGTTTTGGTAAAGTTACGATGTGACCTGCGGTGAAGCTCAGCAATCCAAAAAAGTTGTATATATCATGCAGCAACCCTAAATACAAGCACAACGCTGTATTAAAACAGTACACAGAAATGCAGTCGAATACAACTCTCTCTTCAGGTAGTAAAAAACTTTAGCAGCAGGCACAACATCAGAACTTAGTTATTTTTGTATACGTTATTTTTGTACACTATGCGAAAGTAGTGAGAATTATTAGAATGAAGGGGCAGCGACTAACCAAGAATTTCCTGTGATATCCTTAAGTCAACGGTGAAAGTATCAACCAGAAGGCTCGCAGAACAAAGCTGATTTTACCAAAAAAATATCAAAGAGGTCAACATGGAAACAGAACAGGACGCTCATCTCGTATCAATTAGCAACCAGAGCAGACAGGTGCAGCAATTTTCCGTTGACGAGGGAGAAGAGTCAGGCGGAGCTCCTCCGAAAGGATTGAATCTAAAGCCGTTATTTAGGACTTTGGCGCGCAAATCCCTACTCATTATTGGGATTATCGCCCTAGCAGGCGGCGCAGTTTATTTTCAGATCAAGCAGGGCAAGAAAACATATCAAGGCGATTTTCGGATGCTAGTCGAACCCGTGACAACGGAGGCAAGAATTGCCGATCCGGCTGCCCTCGCCAATCGCGGCGAGGGGGGGGCAGTACCTAGTCGAGAATTTTTTAGTTTGGACTACGCAACTCAACTTCAAATTCTCCAGAGTCCTCAAATGCTATCGGCTATTGCCAAACAAGTCCAAAAAAAATATCCAGAAGTTACTGAGGAAATTCTGAGAAAAGGATTACTCATTTTGCGCGTCGGAGAAAATGAGTTGACGCTCACTAAAATTTTGGAAGTTAAGTTCATGGGGCAGAATCCTCAATTAATTCAGTTTGTTTTAGAAGAAACTAAAAAGAAATATTTAAAGTACAGCCTTGACGAACGCAAGACTCGGATTGGTGAAGGTGTTAAGTTTATTGAAGACCAGCTTCCAGGACTTAGCAAGCGCGTAAATGACCTGAAGTCGGAGTTACAGGTAATACAGCAGCAGCAAAAGATTACTGATCCTAAAGAACAAGGCGCGCAATTGATCGTGCAAATTCGCACCATAGAAACTTTAGAGTTAGAAACTCAAAGGCTGCTACAGGAACAGAAAACTTTGTACGCTAATTTGCAAAAACAACTAGATTTTACACCAAATGAAGCTATTGCCGCTTCAGCTTTAAGCGAAGAACCTCAATATAAAGAGTTGCTGACCAAGGTTAAGGAAGTAGAAGGTCAGATTGCTGTAGAAACAGCTCGTTTTAAATCTGCTAACCCTATAGTGGAAGCTCTAGAGCGCAAACGGGAAAATTTAGTAGCTTTGCTCAACAAGCAAACCGAGCGAATTTTGGGGCAAAATTTAGTAGGCGCTCAAGCCAATTCTAAAGTTCAGAATTTTCAAAATTCGATTCGCATAGGCTTGATTAAACAATTGGTTGATACTGCTAACCAAGTTCAAGTTTTAGAAGCTCGCAGTCAGGCGATCGCCCAAGCTAAAAACGATTTGAACCGACAAGCAAGAGAGTTCCCCAGCATAGCCCGCCGTTACAATGAACTGCAACAGCAATTAGAAATAGCAGCCCGCACCCGCGATCAACTTCTAAGTCAGCGGGAAACTCTGCGCATCCAAGCAGCTCAAAGCCAAGTACCTTGGGAAATGATTTCCGAGCCCCAGATACCGCGAGATATTAAAGGAAATTTGATTCCAGTTGCCACGAAAAATACAAACAAATTCGTGATGGGAATTTTTGGGGGTTTAGTGTTGGGTTTGGCATTGGCTATCCTCATAGAAAAAATTCGCAATATTTTCTACTCTGTTGATGACGTTAAAGATGCCGTTGACGCGCCTTTATTGGGAGCAATTCCTCTTTACAAAAATGCTAAAAAAATTCCGCCTTCTATTGCTAATGCCTATGCTCACCTTGAAGAAAAAGACGGTAGTAATAAAAATGCTTCGGAATTTATAGAAGCTTTTGACTCTCTTTATACTAATATCCGCTTTCTTTCTTCAAATCGAACGATTAGCTCTTTGGCAGTTGGTTCGGCTACAGTTGGCGAAGGCAAATCTACCGTTGCTTTAAACTTAGCTTATGTGGCAGCGCTGGCGGGTCAGCGAGTGCTGTTAGTAGACGCGAATTTGCATTCGCCCAGTCTGCATTTGCTATTGGGAGTACCTAATGTCAAGGGATTGAGCAACTTGCTCGACAATAAACACGAACCAAATGAAATTATCCAGCGATCGCCCGACGTAGATAATCTTTTTGTATTAACTGCCGGTCTTCCTGTTCCCGGTACTGCCAGACGGCTTGCCTCATCTGGGATGCAGTATTTAATGGAAGAACTTCAGGCAACATTTGACTTAGTTATCTACGATACTCCTGCGCTGGTTGATAGTAAAGATGCCAATTTCTTAGCTGCACGCACAGATGGAATACTGATGGTTGTAGCAATTCGTCAGGTCAAGTTTTCTGTAGTCAAAAAAGTTTTCAGTCAATTAGAAAACTTTGGTATCCCCTGCTTGGGTACAGTTGCTAATCACGCCACCAAAGGCAAGAAGTATCAAGCATCTAAATCATCAGTTGTTGAAGAGAAAAATGAATATTTGAATCTTTCACCAGTACCCTCTGGCATCCGCAAATTAGCTCCTAAAAAAGAGTGAGATAAATTCTGGTTGTATCGGAATTATTAGCCAAAATGAGGAGACGGCAGTGCCGTGTCCCTACCGACAAATATTGTAGGGACACGGCACTGCCGTCTCCTCTACATTCCGGTGTAACCGGAATTGATATAAATCTAAAATCTAAAATCGACTGACAGCGGACTAATTTCGATCCGGTTTGGTAGGAAATGTGACAGTAAAATTAGTCCAACCATCCCTGCTTTCAACCTCAATTTTTCCCTGCAACTGTTCGACAAGTTTTTGAACCAAAGCTAAACCCAAACCTGTACCTCCTTGTTTCCAGGGGTCGGCGTTCGGAACTCGATAAAACTTCTCAAAAATTCGAGGCAATTCCTCTATGGAAATGGACGATTGATTGCTGAGTTTAAATTGGATTTTGGCAGCGAGAGCAGTTGCTTGTCGCGAGTTTTTCGCTTGTCCTCCATCTTCTGTATCTCCCTTTTTGTACTCAACCTTGAGACAAATTTCGCCGTCATTGGCAGTATATTTGCAGGCATTGTTGAGGAGTTCTGCTAAAATTCGTGCTAAACTAGCGCGGTTGGAACTGATGGTGGGGAGGTGGCGATCGCACTTTACTCGCAAATGCTGGTGGCGGTTGTGGGCGCGGGTGTAAAACGGGTCGATAATAGTAGGTAGCCAGACTTCTAAGTTTACTGGTTCGAGCTCGATCGGACAAGTTGCTGCTTCGAGGCGCTGCAAATCGAGTAAAGCATTAATCAAATCGGTTTCTCTAGTACATTCTGTTTCTAAAATTTCTAAATAAATCTGGCGTCGGTCTGGTGTAGGAGAAATTTTTAGCATATGAATAGCCATTTTCATATTAGCTAAAGGCGTCCGCAGTTCGTGAGAAACTGTGCTGAGAAATTCATCTTTGAGGACGTTTAAATGCTGGAGTTCCTGCACTTTTTGTTGCAATTCGGCGGTGCGTTCTTGGACTTGGCGTTCGAGGTCGGTGTTGAGATTTTGGACTTGCTGGTAGAGTTGGGCTTGCTGAATGGCGATCGCGATTTGAGTTGCCAGTTGCAGCAGCAAATCGACTTCCGAAGGCTGCCACTGCCTGGATTTGGAACACTGATGGACGCACATCATCCCCCACAAATGACCGTCTTGCAAAATTGGTACAATCAAATAAGCTTTGATTTGGGCTTGGTGGAAGCGCGCATATTTTTCGGCACTCAAATTAGCTTTGTCGATGTCAGGGACGGCATAAATTTCTTGTTCGATCGCAAATGCAGATTCTTGCCAAATATGATCTGGCAAGATTTCTCCCAAGATAGAAGACCACTTGGGGGCAACAGATTCTGCCACAAAAATGCCCAAATTGCTCGACTCCAAACGCACGATCGCTACTCTGTCGGCGTGCAGAACTTGCCGGACTTCAGCGACGCTGGCGTTCAGAATTTCTTTGAGATTTAAGGATTGGTGAATCCGCAAGGAAATTTGAGTTAACAGCCGATCGCGCTGCACCTGTTCGTGGAGTTTGGCAGTCCGTTCGCGCACCTGCTGTTCCAATTTGGCATTGCGGCTTTGCAACAGTTCCAATTTTTCGGCTTGCAGTTGATAAACCGACTGCTGCAACTGTTTGACAACTCGGTACATTTCTGTGGGATCGAGGACTCGGAGCAAGCTGGTTTGGGTGATAATTCCCAACAGTTCGCCGCGCCCGCCGCACACGACTAACCGCTGCACTTGTTGCTGCTGCATTTGCTTGTGCGCCGTCCACAGCGAATCGGCAGGTTGCAGAAATTGCAGGGGAGTTCTCATCACTTTTTGTGCTAGAGTTTGCTCGAAATTTAGTTCGAGAAACTGTGCTTGCACGATGTCGTATTCGGTAATAATTCCGAGGGGTTGATGAAAGGAATACTGAAAAATGGAGGTATAGTCATCTTTTGGCTTCTCCATTGTTAATTCTTTGTTTTTTGTAATGACTACGCAACTGACTTGATGCTCTGACATCAGCTCGGTTATGCTCAATAGCGAGCTGTTGTGGGGCGCTGTAATTGGCGTAGTCATCAATTCTGCTACCCGCCGCAATTTAAGAATGTTTGAAGGCTGCAATACTTGGCGAATTCTTTCCCGCGTCAGCACTCCTACCAAGTGGCTTAATTGATTGACGATCGGCAAATAGCGAATTTTGTGCTGGCGAAATAAGGATAAAGCGCCGAACACGTCTTGGTCATCGGATTCTGTGAGGGAAACCGACACGGGGGACATGACTTCGGAAATTGGTATTTTGTGCAGGGCTAATTTTTGCTGAGTGTCTATTTTGCCAGAAGCGATCAGCCTTACTAGGTCGGCTGGTGTTAATATGCCGATGAGTAGCCCACGGCTGGGATTTTCGGATAAGTTGCCTGTGATAATAGTTTGCTGGTTCTGCACGACGAGGACGCAGCGAGCTCGTACCTTGTCGGGCGGGGACGTTTCGCCCATCGCCCCACGGTCTGAGGGTAAAGGTGTTTTGACTCTTGGACAACTGTTTTGCAACTGACTCATCAGGGCGATCGCCACTGCTAAGGAAGTTTCTGGCCCGGCAGTTAGGGGGTAGCGGTCGATCGCCTGTTCTAAGGCTGATGAGTAAAAGGGCGGGTGGTAAAAGGGCATAGTTGATTGCAGGTTGTCAGAGTCAGAGCTAACGCGATCGGGCCTGTGATTTGGGGAATTTGAGAAATACCTCGCCTGTGCTTCGGGTTCACATAATAGACTTTCTAATTTATTATTTCCATTAATCTGAGCTTCAGATTAATCGTCTCATTAATGGGCAATCTCATCGATCGCAAATCCTTGGACGGTTTTTACTGCTTAGTTTTATACTCAGACTGATTTATAATCAAAATAACCAGAATGTAAAGTTTTACTAAAAATTCACCCATAATGACAATTTTAAGCTTAGAGCAAATTGCAGCCAAGTTAGAAAGCGAAAATTCAGCCGATCGCATGGTGGCTTTGGCTAA
>PVWI01000186.1 GCA_003003725.1 filamentous cyanobacterium Phorm 6
CATCACAGGTTACAAAATCGAAATACCCGTCTTTCTCCAACAAGACAAACCAGAAATACCAGCATCCACAACATCCACAGACATTATCACTGGGGAAATTGAAAACACTTACCCAAATCTTATCGATAATGCTGAAACAGCATCAAGCCAAAATCATCAACCATCCGCATCAGAATACATAGTTACCGACACCCAAACTATTATTCCCGAAATCGCCGTCACCGAAAACCAGCACTCGCAGCAATCAGAAAATATCATCGCCGACAGCGACAATCAGCCGCCAACAACCATCGACGAATATCTAAACACCGATTTTGACTCCGAAAAAATCACAATTACTCCCGCAATACCATCCGAGGAAAACCAGCCAGAAAATTCACAAAACATCATCACCGACTCTAAAACAAACATCAACGAATACGCAATCGCTAACACAGAAGCCCAACCATTAATCGGAATAATCGACACCGGGTTTATCGCCAATAATCCCAACATCGACTACAGCCAAATCATCCTGGGAAAAGACGTAATCGACAACGACAACAATCCCCTAATCCAACCAAACAAAGGAAACCAACACGGCGACACAATATTAGAAATAATCAGCCCATCCAACAATCAAAACAACAGCAAAAAAGCTCCCACAATTTGGTTAGCAAGAGCAACAGGTAGCAGCAACTGGCATCAATCCCTAATCGAATTTGTAGACACAGCCAAAGCATCATCTCAACCCAACGCCGTCATCAACCTCAGCTTCGACTTAACCCAAATCAACCCCGACGGCACCGAAACCACACGCTACCAACTCACATCCCAAGAAAAAGCAGCACTAAAATACGCCCAAGAAAACAACATTCTGATTGTAACAGCAGCAGGCAACCAAGGAACTCTAACCTCAGCCCTAGGACAAGCATCTACAGAATACAACAACATCATCACAGTTGGCGCAGCAGAAAACAACAACCGCAGCCCCTATTCCAGCTACGGAGACGGCTTAGACATCCTAGCACCAACCAGCATTCCACAAACAATAGAAACAGCAACAACCCAACCAAAACAAGGCACATCAATAGCCGCCGCCCTCATCACAAAAACCATCTCCCAAATGTGGGAAACAAACCCATCCCTCAACCCCCAACAAATCAAAAACATCCTCCTCAAAACAGCCAGCGACATAGATATACCAGGATGGGATGAAAGAACAGGATACGGCATCCTCAATCCAGTATTAGCAATAGCTACCGCCACCCAAACAATACCTACAACACCAGTATTAGCAGCCACCAAACACCCAACAAAACCCCTAATCAGTGCTGACGAAAATGCAACTAATACCACAGCAAAACCCTCATCAAGAGCAGCCCTAACCAACGCCACAACCAACCAACCAAAAACCACCAGCACCTCAACCGGAGACACCAACGTCGGCACCAACTCCTACACCACAGAACAACCCCAAAACACCACATCAAATACCAGCAACTATAACAACACAAAAAGCACAAACACTCAAACTAACAGAAGCTACTCACACACAAACTCCAACTGGAACAAAAGCCGTACCAATACCAACAGTAACAGCAACTCTTTGTACGAAACAACAACAGATACAAACACAAATACCAAAGACTACACAGACAAAAACCTTTCCCTCTACTCAATAGAAAGAACAGATAAATCCCAGTCAAGCGAGAACCGACTCAAATACGAAGGCACGGTCAACAGCCAAGGCTCATACAAACAGAAATGGAGTTCAAGTCGTAACTATACAAGTCCTTCACAAACTCAAAAAAGTGCTTCTGAAAGTTACCTAAACAACAAAACTCAATCCGATGGCAAACACGACGGTAACTATGGAGAGAGCAACTCCAAAACCGAAGAAGAATCAGGTTCTAAATCAACCACAAACAATCAGTATACTAGCAGCAATGGAAGTTCCGGCGATAACAGTACAACCCAAAGGAAAGGAAAAACTAACACAACTTCGAGCTACAAAGGCAACAACTCCAACAGCACTAACAGCGGTGAAAACTCCGAAGTCACTCAATCCGACTCTCACAGCAAAACAAGCAGCGGCCCCTCCAAAACAAACAACACCAGCGACAACCGTTCAATCACCAACAACATCTGGGACCATACCACAACCAACGGCAAAACAGTCGGTAGTAGCACCCGCGATACTTACTCAGAAGGGAACAATAACTCTAACACCAGTTACGATGACGGCAAATCAAAAAACAAAAGCAACACAGACACATATACCCAGAATCAGTCCCAGGAAACAAACAGCAGCAACGGCACTGATTATTGGAGGAACAATCGAGATAATAATTACTCAATCACCAGTGGAAATAACACAGACACTTACAAAAATGGGGGAGACACTAGAAACCACAATCGCGACCATTATTCAATCAACAAGTCAAACTCTTCCAGCAGCAACAGTGCTGGAAAACCCAGTTCAAAAAACGAAAGTGAAAGCTATTACGAAAATCAAGAGCAGTGGGATAGCGAGTACAAAGCTGATACTTATACAACCAAAAGCAACAGTGATCAATCGACAATAACCGCGAGTAAAAGCAACAGCAGTACCGAGGGCAACAATACCACATCATCTAACAGTAGCGACACCTCCCGAACTGGTAATTCACAGACAGTCACAACTTATAAAGATGGTCGAAAAGAAGAGAATGGTAGTTCGACTTACGAGAAATGGTCGAGCGAAAGCAGTTACGATAGTAAGGGAGTAGTTAGCTCAATTTCCAAGTATTCTAGCTGGACTTCGAGTTACGCCAAGTCTTACTTTAAGGGAGGTTACAGTTGGAGTGAGACGATAAGTGGTTACGACTCAGAATCGACCACAAAAAGAGCTGTTTATACGAGTAATGGCAGCAGTTGGAGTTGGACAAGAAGCGGGACTGTCTGGGATGATGGCAGGAATGACTGGAGTGAGAGTTGGTCGAAGTCTAGTTGGAAAGATGGCAAGTATTTGCCGAGTGAGTCTGAGTCGAAAAGGGGAGGATTTGACCCGAAGAAAACAACACCCCAGGTGAATGATGTCCCGAAGTTTGGGGAGCCGCCGCGGTTGAATAAGGTTCCGAAAAATAAGCCGATCGACCTTCATAAGCCTCCGAAACCGAGTAAGGGTATTTGGACGCCACCACCGCGTATTACTCCTCCACGAGAACTAGAGAATGCCCCAGATAATTGGTTCGCCGGTGCTGGGGGTGGTAATCCTCCAAATCAGGACAAAATACAAAAATTTCTCCGCGAATTTCGTAGAGTAATGGCACAGGGAAAACAGGCTGTCATAGATTTTCTCAAAGGATTCATTTACCACTCTCTGATAAATGGCGTCGGTATCCTCAAGGATGTAGCTGACCTCTTGTACCCACCGGGGGCAAAATCTCATGCTGAAATTGAGGCATATTACCGGAATAATCTGAGTTTTCAGGCAGGAAGAGCCGTTGCCAACGGATTAACTTTTCTAGCAGGAATACTAGGAATTTTGTTGATCGGACTGACTATTGGAGGTAGCGGTGGCAGTGTTTTAATAGCAGCGCCCGCACAGGCAGCAGCATTGATAGCGGCTGGCAATATGACGGCAGCTAGTGCCAGAGATATTCTCAGTCTTGTAGGTCAAGTCCTTCAGATGACTTCTGGGAACAGCGATGGTTCTCCTTCTGTTCCAAACCCAGACAGAACGACACCTTCTCTAAAGCCAGATCCCAACAGACAGCCTAGTGGCTCGAAAACAAAAACACCAGCAAAAGCTAATGCAGAGAACATCCGAGGGATAGCGCGAGAAAATGAATCTGCTGAGATATTATCTAAAGTGGGCTACAATGTGGAGCAAAATCCGATAGTTAGTGGTTCAAGAAATCCGGATTACAAAATCGAAGCCAGAATTTTTGACTGCTACGCGCCAACTACCTCAAGCCCCAGTAGGATTATAGCAACCTTGAAACAAAAAGTTGTAAACGGTCAATCTGACAGGTTTATACTTAATCTGGATGATACTCAAGTTTCACTTGCAGATATACAGGCGAATCTTACGCAATATCCCCAAACAGAGATCAAAGAGATAATTATTGTAAGAGGTGGAACTATACTCCAGTTTTTACCATAAAACCATAGATTGTAGGAGATAAAATGTCGGCAGAGTATCAGTTGTTTTTGGCAACTATCATCGAACCGTTACAGGCTTTACAGATAGTGTCTCGAGGATTTGAATTAGAGTGGGTTGATGAACCTAATGGGCCCTGTTTATTTGGTTCAGGAATGTTAGTAGGATCAAATCAGGGGATAGAATTTCAATCTATTATTGAAGAAGAATTTGGATTTGTACCGAATATAACTATTTGGTTTCGACTCAATTGGGATGCAGATTTTGAAAAAGCCGATCGGATTATGATCCGAGTAACTATAGAATTGCTGCGCCAGATTTCAAAAGATGCAGTGCTGCTCTTTAATTATGACAGTACAGTGCTTCAGAGGCTGGGAGGAAATCTGTTACTAAATGACGCATTTAACCCTTGGATTACAGATTTACTTCCTGAAGTGACACTGCCCTATGAAATCCGCAATCTTCCATCTTTGTAATGTGCGCTGTCTCTGATTGTCGATAGTTTGACCTGACTCGGGAGCTCGCACACCGGGTACAACTTCCTTTGAGTCGATCGCCCACTTTGAGCTAAGTTTCTATTTTGGGCGATCGGGCGATCGAACTTTTGTCTGACGGACTAGAGGGCGATCGACTGCGATCGCCCCGGACGACCCCGATTCCCATATCAATAAAAAATTTAGTGATTTTGAATACAATTCCCGACTCAACAGTCGATCGCACTCCTCAATTTTGTCTGGGGCTCTAAAGTTCACCTAAAGTTCCATGCCCGATCGCAAAACCCTTCCTAAGATAGAAGTTAGGGGACGATCGACCTAAAAGCCGATATAGGGGCAAAGAAAGGTCAAGCACCTAAAAATCCCCAACTAGCGAGCCGCAAGACAGGGAGGAGATCGAAATCATGGTAAACGCGCCGACAGGGGAAACCCGTCTGGGTCCGACCGAGCAGGTACAAGCCTTAGACTGCGATTGCACAACCCTACTAAAGCCTGCTACAATGTGGAGCAAAATCCGATAGTTAGTGGTTCAAGAAATCCGGACTACAAAATCGAAGGCAGAGTGTTTGATTGCTACGCGCCAACTACTTCAACTCCGGCTAAGATGATCTCAAGATTGAAAGAAAAAAATTTTCAGGAGCAAGCCGACAGGTTTGTACTTAATCTTGATGATACTCAAGCGTCACTTGCAGATATACAGGCGCAACTTAATCGATATCCCTCACCAAAGCTCCAAGAGATAATTGTTGTAAGAGGTGGAATAATCCTCCATTTTTTCCCATAAAAGCATAGAGCGTAGAAAAAAAAATGGCTATAGATTATCTGTTCTATATAGCAACTATACTAGAACCATTCCAAGCTTTAGATATGGTATCTAAAGGATTTGAGTTAGAGTGGGCTTCTGAACCTTATGGACATTGTTTATTTGGTTCAGGAATGTTAGTAGGGGCCGATCATGCGCTCGATGTTCGTCAATCTCTTATTGAGGAAGAATTTGGATTTGTCCCGGATATATGTATTTGGTTTCGAATTAATTCGAACGCAGATCGTGAAAAAGCCGATCAGATTATGATCCAAGTAACCGTTGAGTTGCTGCGCCAGATATCTGAAGATGCAGTGCTGCTATTCAACGGTGAAAGTATAGTGCTTCAGAGGCTGGGAGGAAATCTGTTACTAAATGACGCATTTAACCCTTGGATTACAGAATTACTTCCTGAAGTGACACTGCCCTATGAAATCCGCAATCTTCCATCTTCGTAATGTGCAGTTTTGTGTGCTCGAATTATATTGATAGTTTGACCTGACTCGGGCGATCGCACATCGCCCGTACAACTTCCTCGATCGTCGATCGCCCGTTTTGAGGTAATTTTCTATTTGGGGCGATCGACTCTACGGGCGATCGACACGGCACTAATTCTTGGAAGAACACCAGAGCTTGCTCCAATCTAGGATACAACGAGTTTAAAAGCCCGCCCTAGCCTGTAAACTAGGGATAACAGAATAGGGAGGAAAAATCTATGTCGTCGGAAAACCAAGACTTGCCCAAAACTCAAACACCTAACACTCCAAAGTTGCCAGTTCCCTCAGATATTTTATTGAGCTTAGCCGCCTTACCGATGCTGGGCGGGTTGCTGGCTGCCTCTGCTGCTGCTAAGTTTGTGGCGTCGATCGGCGTTGAAAGTGAAGAAGTCTTTCGGGGCTCGCGCCTCCCGGTTCTCAACTTTCCTCAATCACAGGAGTAGAAGCAAATTTTTGTGAGCTAAAAACTTGACAATGGGTAAAATCCGTGCAGTTATAATTTGTCTTTTTTTTACCTTCAACATAAGTGCCTTCTACCTTCTAGGTTCAAATAAGTCTCAAATTTGACTGCAAACAAAAGTGTTTTAGGTGAAACTAAACCATACAATTTTCACAGACACCCGCAATTGAGGAACAGCCCGATGAGTTCAGTCCTCCAGTCTTCAGAACAGGCTATTGATACAACATCTATTTCCCTTTCTCCCGCTTACTCAAAATCAGACCTGTTTCTGCGCAATCGCCTCAAAGTGGTAGAGGACTTGTGGGAATCGGTGCTGCGACAGGAGTGCGGGCAGGAATTGGTGGATTTGCTCCAACAAATGCGATCGGTCAATTCCGCCGAGGGACAAGCCACTAACTTTCGCGAGTCGAACGTCGTACAGCTAATCGAAAAGCTCGATCTCAACGCAGCCATCCGCGCCGCACGGGCTTTTGCACTGTATTTTCAGTTGATCAACATTGTCGAACAGCACTACGAACAGCGAGACCAACAGCTAGCTTACGCTAACAGCAACGATGCTGGCGGGCGGATGTTTGCTAAGCTTCCCGGACAAGCCACGGATGCGCCCGATCGCCCGCGGCACAGGGAAGGCCCAGCCCACACCCAAACGGATCTGAGCCATGCAGACAGCAGCGAGACGATCGCCCGAGACGCCGGAACATTTCACCAACTGTTCCCAATGCTACTGCGCTTGAACGTCCCGAGCCAGCAAATTCAGCGCTTGATCGATCAATTAGATATCCGCTTAGTATTCACCGCTCACCCGACGGAAATTGTGCGCCACACGATCCGCACCAAGCAGCGACGGATGGCGAAGATTCTCCAACAGCTAGACCAAGTTGACGAGAAGTTCTTGGTGTTGGGGACAGACTCTGAAAGCCCCTACCCAGTCTCTTCCTGGGAAGCTTCCACCCTGCAAGAGCAACTGATGGAAGAAATTCGCCTCTGGTGGCGCACAGACGAACTGCACCAATTCAAGCCGACTGTACTTGACGAGGTGGAGTACACTCTGCACTACTTTGAGGAAGTGCTGTTTGATGCGATTCCCGAACTCTACCATCGCTTAAAGCAAGCTCTGCACGCTTCTTACCCTTACCTGAAACCGCCTAGTTACAATTTTTGCAAGTTCGGTTCTTGGGTGGGCTCAGACAGGGACGGCAACCCTTCTGTGACTCCGAAAGTTACTTGGCAAACGGCTTGCTATCAGCGCCACTTGGTGCTAGAAAAGTACATCTGCGCGGTAAAGCGACTGAACGAACTTTTGAGTTTGTCGCTGCACTGGAGCGACGTATTGCCGGAATTGCTCGAATCTCTCGATCGCGATAAATCGGAATTTCCCGAAGTTTACGAGCAGTGGGCGATTCGTTACCGCCAAGAACCCTATCGCTTGAAGCTAGCCTACGTGCTACAGCGACTGGAAAATACGCGCGATCGTAATTGGCGGCTCTACAAAGGAGACGAGTTGCAGCGGGAGCGCGAAGCTTTGTCGGAACATCCCGGAATGACCGGCCTTTATCGATCGGGTACTGAGTTTTTGACCGAGTTGCAGCTCATTGAGCACAATTTAGTCGAAACAGGTTTGAGCTGTCGGGACTTGGAAAATCTCCTCTGTCAAGTAGAAATCTACGGGTTTAATTTGGCTTACCTAGATATCCGCCAAGAGTCAACAGTACACTCCGACGCTTTGAGCGAAATTGCTGAATACTTGCAAATTTTGCCCAAGTCTTATAACGAGATGTCGGAAGGCGATCGCATTATTTGGCTCGCCACTGAACTGCAAACTCGCCGGCCTTTAATTCCCGCAGAATTGCCCTTTTCTCCCAAAACTTGCGAGACGATTAATACTTTCCGCATATTGCGGCAAATGCACCAGGAGTTTGGCCCGGAAATTTGCGAAACTTACGTGATCAGCATGACCCACCATGTCAGCGATATGCTGGCGGTTTTGCTATTAGCAAAAGAATCAGGACTTTATGATCCAGCAACCGGAATTAGCAGCATTCAAGTAGTTCCTCTGTTTGAAACAGTGGAAGATTTGAAAAAAGCACCGGAAATAATGCAGCAGATATTTGAACTGCCGCTTTATGGGGCTTTGCTAATCGGAGGATACGCGCAGGAAGTAGCGCAAAAAAGCGAAGAAAATCTCAAATCACCAATCCTTAAAATCAAATTGCAAGAGGTGATGCTGGGCTATTCTGACAGCAATAAAGATTCGGGTTTTCTCAGCAGCAACTGGGAAATTCACAAAGCTCAAAAGGCTTTGCAAATGGTTGCCGAAAAGTACAATGTAGAGTTGCGGATTTTTCACGGCCGAGGCGGTTCGGTAGGGCGCGGCGGTGGGCCTGCTTACAAGGCGATTTTGGCTCAGCCTGGAAGGAGTATTAACGGGCGAATTAAGATTACTGAACAAGGCGAGGTTTTGGCTTCCAAATATTCTTTGCCGGAGTTGGCACTGTACAATTTGGAAACTGTGGCGGCGGCGGTAATTCAAGCTAGTTTGTTGCACACTGGTTTTGATGGCATCGACTCTTGGAATGAGATTATGGAGGAGTTGTCGGTTAAATCGCGATCGCACTACCGCAACTTAATCTACGAACAACCAGATTTAGTCGATTTCTTCCACCACGTTACCCCGATTCAAGAAATCAGTCAGTTGCAAATTAGCTCTCGCCCAGCCCGTCGCGGCGGCAAAAAAGATATCAGCGGTTTGCGGGCAATTCCGTGGGTGTTTAGCTGGACTCAAAGCCGCTTTTTGCTGCCTTCTTGGTACGGTGTCGGCACAGCTTTGCAAGAGTTTTTGCTGGAAGAACCGGAAGAACACATGAAACTTTTGCAGTATTTCTACTTGAAATGGCCGTTTTTTAGAATGGTAATTTCTAAGGTGGAAATGACTTTATCTAAGGTGGATTTGCAAATTGCCGAACACTACGTGCGGGAGTTGGCTTTGCCTGCTGACAGAGAGCGATTTAAGGCTTTATTCGATCAAATTGCTGCTGAATTTTACTTGATTCGGGATTTGGTTTTAACTATTACCGGACACCAGATTTTGTTGGATGGAGATCCGTCGTTGCAGCGTTCTGTGCAGTTGCGAAATGCGACGATCGTACCTTTGGGTTTGTTGCAGGTTTCGCTGCTGAAGCGCTTGCGACAACACGGTACTGGCGGGGTTCCGGGGGTGATTCACTCGCGTTACAGCAAGGGTGAATTGTTGCGGGGAGCTCTGCTGACGATTAATGGGATTGCTGCGGGGATGCGGAATACTGGTTGATGATTTTGAGTAATATCAATTCCGGTAATACCGGAATGATGTAAATGGAGAAGGCAGAGGAGACGGCAGTGCCGTGTCCCTACAATTGATCGGTAGGGACACGGCATTGCCGTCTCCTCTATATTATTTCGGCGCAGCCGGAATTAATATGATTTACCGGACATCATATGATATAATTGCAGGCTAAGATTTCTCGAACAATTCAAAAAATGCGATCGACCATACCCCGGAAACAGTTTGCTCAACATTGGCTCAAAAGTGAAAAAGCCTTAGATAAGATTGTGAAAGCGGCTTCTTTGGATGGCGATCGCGTCCTAGAAATCGGGCCGGGCACTGGGATTCTGACTCGGCGATTGCTGCCGGCGGCTGAGTCTGTTGTTGCTGTGGAGATCGATCGAGATTTGTGCATAAAACTAGCCAAGCAACTCGGTAAAGTTGACAATTTTTTACTACTCTCCGGCGATATTCTGGAAATGGACTTAGATACTGAACTAATTGCCTTTCCCAAATTCCAAAATCCTAATAAAGTTGTTGCTAACATTCCCTACAATATTACTGGTCCGATCCTGCAAAAACTGCTGGGAACGATATCTGCACCGGCTGCTAAACCCTTCGATGCGATCGTCCTATTAGTGCAGAAAGAAGTAGCCCAAAGGCTTTATGCTAAACCGGGTTCGACAGCTTTTGGGGCTTTGTCGGTGCGAGTGCAGTATTTAGCAGACTGCGAGTTAATTTGCGATGTGCCTTCTAGGGACTTTTATCCGCCCCCAAAAGTCGATTCTGCTGTGGTGCGCCTGCTTCCCAGACAGATAGAAACTGCGGCGGTTAATCCGCGCTATTTAGAGACTTTACTGAAGTTGGGCTTTGGTAGCAAGCGCAAGATGCTGCGAAATAATTTGAAAGGTTCTGTGGATTTAGATAAACTCGTTCAATTGTTAGAAGAATTACAGATAAATCCTCAATCTCGCGCTGAAGATTTAAGCGTGTCGCAATGGGTACTTTTGAGCAATAATTTGTTTTTGGATGACCAAAAGCAAAAGCAGTCAGAATAAAAGGTTGTATAGCCTTAATCACCTTGGCGGTTGCTATAATTGCCTTTTGATTGTTGAATTATTCTTTAATGCTAATCGGAATTTTTATAATAAACTCTGTACCTTTTGCTGGTGTTGAAATACATAATAATTCACCTTGATGTGTTTCCCTGATAATTTGATAGCTAATCGATAAACCAAGTCCCGTGCCTTTGCCTACTGGTTTTGTGGTAAAAAATGGATCGAATAACTGCTTAATTACCGATTCTGTGATTCCTGGCCCATTGTTGGCAATTCGGATTTCTACCCAGGCGCTGTCTAACATTTTGGTGGAAATTTCAATGATCCTAAAATCAGCTTGAGAGGCTGCAATTGATGGCGTTTCGGGTTTTTCTTCTAAAGCATCAATGGCATTAGCAATAATATTCATAAATACTTGATTTAGCTGTCCGGGGTAGCACTCAATTTTCGGTAAATCACCATATTCTTTGATAACTTGGATGCCGGAAGAATCGGGTTTGGGCTTGAGACGGTTTTGTAAAATCATCAGGGTGCTCTCGATGCCTTCGTGCATATCGGCTAATTTCATATCTGCTTGGTCAAGCCGAGAGAATAGTCTGAGCGATTTCACGATATCGCGGATTCTGTCTGCCCCTGTTTTGATTGAAACTAATATTTTAGGCAGGTCTTTTTTGATAAAATCTAAATCAATATCTTTGAGTTTTTCTTTAACTTTTGGTAGGGGATCGGGATAATTTTCTTGATAGCTATCTGTGAGTTCCAGTAAACTATTTAGATAGTCGCGGGTGGGAGCGATATTGCCATAGATGAAGTTGACGGGATTGTTGATCTCGTGGGCGACGCCAGCTACTAATTGTCCCAGAGACGACATTTTTTCGCTCTGGATTAACCGCGATTGTGTCTGCTGCAATTCTGATAAAGTTTGTGCGAGTTGTTGAGTCTGTCGCTTTAATTCTGCTGTGCGTTCCTCAACTCTAATTTCTAGCTCGTCTTTGGCTTTTTGTAATGCTGATTCTGCTAATTGGCGTTCGACAATTTCAGCTTCGAGAAGTTGGTTGGCGGATGTTAACTGTGCTGGGCTGGGAAGTGCCAGAGCTTGAGGAATTAATTCTACCAAAAGTATGGCTGTAGCAAATGAAATAATGGCGGTAATTGCTTTCATTGTTCCTGAAAGCCAATAGGTGGGATGCCAAAGCGTCCAGACTTCAAATATGTGAGTGATCCCGCAGGCGACGATGAAGGCTCCAAACATGGCAAAGATCCAATCAAAGGGCAAATCTTCGCGTTTTGAAATGAAATAAATTAGTGTAATGGGGATGGAAAAATATGCCAGTGCAATTATAGAATCTGAGGCTACGTGAAGCCAGACTAACTTGGTCTGCCAAAGATAGCAGTGCCCGTGAGGAATAAATGACCCCGAACTAAAAAAACTTTTCCACATTTCTTGCATAATATTTCCTTTGAGTTGTGAGAAAATAGACTCTGACTGCTGTCAATTAATTTCAACCAGGGGTTGCTTTCACCCGCGGCTTAATCACCTATGCGTTCATATTCTCTGCTAGCTTCAGCAAAAATCAATCTGTATTTGGAGATAATAGGCGATCGCCCCGACGGATATCACGAACTGGCGATGGTTCTTCAAAGCATAGATTTAGCCGATCGAATTGACTTGCGCGCGATCGGTACCGACACGATTCGCGTGCGCTGCGATCACCCGCAAGTCCCGCCTGATAAGAATAATCTAGCTTATCGGGCGGCGGATTTGC
>PVWI01000187.1 GCA_003003725.1 filamentous cyanobacterium Phorm 6
AGGCATGGCTGCTACTGGATAATGCTTTTACGGTCACGCTACCACAAGACCGTAAAAGATGTCAAATGGGTTCTATACAAACAAAACCCGCCTCCGCGGGTTAAAGATTGGACGTACGGTTGAAATTACCTGATTTTCTTTAGTCCCTCTGAGCTCGGACATTGTTTGTGTAGGCGCGATTTCAACCGCCGTCTTTCTTCGTTTGTGTAGGCGCGATTTCAACCGCTTCGTTTATATAGACGCGATTTCAACCGCCGTCTTTCTTCGTTTGTATAGGCTTTTTCGGAGCTTTTAAGATTTTATCCTTCGCCATTTTGTCAACTATTACGTCGCTGATAATTTCAGCTCCGTGGGAGGTAAAATGCACGCCGTCATAAATTTTTACATAACCTCGCTTCCCCGATTTATCAGCAACTACTGGAACAAATTTACCTGCTTCTGCAAAAGTGTCCCAAGTTGAAATAAATTCTATTTTTGCTGAAGATTTGCTGGCATTTTTATAAATATCGTTCATGATGGGAAAAGCTTTGATATAGGAAGATTTGTTAGAGATTGATTGACCTACCCAGTACACTTTTCTCACGGAAGATGAGCCAAGTAACTTGGCATATCTATCTACTCTTTCTTGATAAGCTTTTTGCCATTCTGGTGTCAAAATTGCCCGGTATTTTCCTTGAGAATCAATGATATCTTGAGGATCGTTTCCTCCGAACAAAACTATCACTACATCCGGCCGGTAATCCTTGATAATTTGGCGGGTTCTGGCATACCAGTCATAATAATCTATCCGATTTAATCCGCTCGATACTTTGTAGTCAATTTTGGTATCGGTGATATTGTATTTCTCTTTGAGAGTATACTGAGTTTTAATTCCTAAGTCGAACATTACGGAATCGCCAATAAATAAAAATTTGCGATAAGGTATGGTCAGTTTGGGTTTAGCTGGAGTTGGTTTTTTAGCAGGCTTTTGGGGAATAAGTGCGGATTTGGTTGCGGTTTTGACTGGAGAAGTTTCGGATATTTTGGGGACGCTATCGAAATTAATATCTTTAATTTTGCTCCAAAAATCTTGTTCGGATTTCCTGAAACTGTCTAATTCAATTTGGCGCGCTGCTTGTTTGATTTCGGGACTGGCGAAGGGAGTTGAAGAAAAGCTTTTCAGAAATAAGGATAAGTTGGAAAATATTAAAGTGAGAATTACAGAAGTAACGATCAGCAAAATTTCTCTATCTCTCATCTTTCTTAGAAATTAAAGTATATAAAAGGTGGGACGGTACTCGGCCCTAGCATCAAAATAGCATACACGAATAGGGAAACTAAGACAACCCGAACGAAAATGTTTTTTAAGGAAAATACGGTTTGCAATAGTTGGGAAATGCGATCGCCCCACAGGTTGATTGCGCCAATGACTCCCATGACTAGATACAATTGCCAAAAGTTGAATTGAAAAGTTGCACCCGAAAAACGAAAGATTCCTTGAAAAAAACCGATCGCAGTTTCCCAGTTGGGAGTGCCGAAAAATACCCAGCTACAGGTGACAAAACTAAAGGTTAACAGCCAACTCATAAATTTGGCAATTCTTGAATTAGAAAAGTCGAATTTGAGGCCGATCGCCTGGGGAACATCTTTACATAGATGGTTGACAACCAATCCTAAACCGTGAATTGCTCCCCAGACAATGAAGTTTAAACCTGCGCCGTGCCAAAATCCGCCGATCGCCATTGTCATCAGTAAATTTACGTACTTCCGCAACTTGCCGTATTTATTGCCACCTAACGGAAAGTAAACGTAGTCCCTCAACCACTCGGAAAGGCTGATGTGCCACCTTTTCCAAAATTCTTGCAAACTGAGCGATCGATATGGCATATTAAAATTGGCGATCGGTTTGAAACCCAGCAAGCAAGAGATGCCGTTAGCTAAATCCGAGTAGCCGCTGAAATCTACATAAATTAAACAGGAATAGGAAATTGCTGCGAGAATCAAATCGATGCTGCTGTATTGTTGAGGAACTTTGAAGGGTAGTTGAGTGAAGTTAAACAAAAAGCTCGATAAAGTATATTTTTTGAAGAGTCCAGACAAAATTAAAACGATAACTTCTTCGATTTGATAATCGTATTTTTTGGATGAATTTAGCTGTGTGTAAAATTCGTGAGGCCGAGAAATTGGCCCGGAGGCAATTTGGGGAAAGTAGGTAATGTAGGTGGCGTAGTCTACAAATTTTGGACAGGGGATTTTGTGTTGGTAGCAGTCGATTAAATGGGAAATCATTCTAAATGTGTAGAATGATACGCCGACGGGGGCGATGATTTGCAAAACTTGAAAACTGGCGGGAATTTTTAGCTGGTTGAGTACCTCAAATAACGAAGTCACAAAGAAGTTGCAATATTTAAAGATGCCGAGGTTGGCTATGTTGAAAATTATGCCGGAAATTAAGGCAAGTTTTTTGTGTTTTCCGTTGCAGACAGCCCGGAGAATGATATAATTGTAGGCAGTACCTAAAACTAGGAGTAATAGAAAGTCTAAACTCCAAAATGAATAAAATAATAAACTGGAAATTAGCAAGACAATTTTATATAAACCGACTTGGGACTTCAAGGAGATAATTATGCTAAAAATAATTAGAAAAAATACTAGAAATTGGTAAGTTGGGAATAGCATAAATCTCAGAAAATCAAAGAATATTATGGAAATATATAAATTTCAACTATAGCAATCAAAAGGTTCGTAGTGAGGACTTTAGTCCGCATCCATGAAAGACTAAAGTCATCACAAAAGGTTCGTAGTGAGGACTTTAGTCCGCATCCATGAAAGACTAAAGTCCTCACTACGAACCTAGGGGAATGGCGACTTTCTGGAGTAGTTTAGAGAATGGGGAACTACTGTATTTTCATAAGTTCGATCGCGCGATCGGGTCGTACTGCACAAAATTTGGCAGTGGATTGCGGACTGCAAGCTTTTGCAAGAACTCAATAATGCTGTAAATTCTGTTGGGTTAACCGCACTCATAGATTCACACATCGTGTTTAAAGATTATGATAGTTGTGAGACGATATATTAACGGATAACAACAGGAATCCCCTTGATTGCGAGGAACCATGCAGCCAACAGACCCTAGCAAATTTACCGATGAAGCCTGGGAATCCATTGTAAAATCCCAGGATGTAGCCCGCCGCTTTGCGAATCAGCAGCTAGAGGTTGAACATTTGGCGATCGCCATTCTAGAACAGCTCGCGATAGCAAACACCATTCTCAGCTTGGCTGGCATAGATGTCGTCCGCTTTGCTCAACAGTTAGAAGCCTTTGCCAAACGACAGCCCAGAGTTACCAACGCTGACCAACTATACCTCGGTCGTGGCTTAGATGTGATGTTAGATGTTGCCGAAACCACCAGAGTGACTTGGCAAGATAATTTTATCGCCGTTGAACATTTATTAATTGGCTTACTAGAAGATGAACGAGTTGGTAGGCGTTTGTTGACAAGGGGCGATGGCCCACCTGGCCGCCCTGGTTACGATCGCAAACCCGCAGCCGGTACGATCGATCGCCCAAAACTCGAAGAAGCAATCAAATCTGCCCGCGCTACTGCTAAAGTCACAGAAAAAAGTTCCGAAACCAGCAAACCCAGCCGCAGCAACGCCAAAGCCCCAGATCGAGATGGGGAAGCTAGCAGCGACGCGCTGAGTAAATACGGCCGCGATTTGACAGAAGCCGCCAAAGCAGGCAAACTCGACCCCGTAATCGGCCGCGACGAGGAAATTCGGCGAGTAGTGCAAGTTCTTTCCCGCCGCCAAAAAAACAATCCGGTGTTAATTGGCGATCCCGGAGTCGGCAAAACGGCGATCGCCGAAGGTTTGGCCCAGCGAATTGTCAACGGCGACGTGCCGGAATCTTTGAAAAACCGCCAACTATTTAGCCTCGACATGGGCAGTTTAATTGCTGGGGCAAAGTTCCGGGGTGAATTTGAAGAACGATTGCGATCGGTATTGCGAGAAGTCATCGATTCCGACGGGCAAATTGTCCTATTTATCGACGAATTGCACACAGTTGTCGGCACAGGCGGCGGTGGTAGTTCCGGTTCGGGAATGGATGCCGGAAATTTGTTGAAACCGATGCTAGCCAGAGGCGAATTGCGCTGTATCGGTGCCACAACTCTTGACGAATTCCGCAAGAATATTGAAAAAGATCCGGCACTAGAACGCCGTTTTCAACAAGTATTTGTCGGCGAACCTAGCGTTGAAGATACTATTTCGATTTTGCGGGGACTGAAAGATCGTTACGAACGCCACCACGGGGTGAAAATTACTGATTCGGCGCTGGTAGCTGCTGCAACTTTGTCTTTTCGCTATATTTCCGATCGCTTTTTGCCCGATAAGGCGATCGACCTTGTAGACGAAGCGGCCGCCCACTTGAAAATGGAAATTACCTCTAAACCCGTCGAATTGGAGGTAATCGACCGTCGGGTGATGCAGTTGGAAATGGAAAAATTGTCGATCGAAGGTGAGGAAAAAGGCGCTCAATCGCCGGGGATTAGCCCCCGCATCGAACGCATCAAAACTGAAATTGACATTTTAAAAGTCAAGCAGGAAAAACTGTCGTCTCAGTGGCTGGGCGAAAAGCAGTTATTGGATGGCATCAATAAATTAAAAGCAGAAGAAGACCAACTGCGAGTCCAAATCGAACAAGCAGAAAGAGCTTACGATTTGAATAAAGCCGCGCAGTTGAAATACGGTAAGTTGGAGACTGCGGTGCGCGATCGCGAAGCCAAGGAAGCGGATCTTTTGAAACAGCAAGCTCAAGGTTCTTCCCTACTGCGGGAAAAAGTTACTGAGGGCGACATTGCGGAAATTGTGGCGAAATGGACGGGAATTCCGGTCAATCGGTTGTTAGAATCGGAACGCCAAAAATTGCTGCAATTGGAAAGCCATTTGCACAAAAAAGTCATTGGTCAAGAAGAGGCTGTCACAGCGGTTGCTGCGGCGATTCGGCGGGCGCGGGCGGGGATGAAAGATCCGGGAAGACCGATCGGCTCTTTCTTGTTTATGGGCCCCACTGGTGTCGGCAAAACCGAGTTAGCGCGGGCGTTGGCTGAGTTTATGTTTGACAGCGATGATGCGATTATCCGCATCGATATGTCGGAATATATGGAGAAGCAAAACGTCTCCCGATTAGTCGGAGCTCCCCCGGGATATGTCGGTTACGACGAAGGCGGACAACTTTCCGAAGCAGTGCGGAGACGCCCTTATTCCGTGGTGCTATTTGACGAAGTGGAAAAGGCGCACCCTGATATATTTAACATTTTGTTGCAAGTGTTGGATGACGGCAGAATTACCGATTCTCAAGGTCGAGTCGTTGACTTTAAAAATACCGTAATTGTGATGACTAGCAATATCGGCAGCGATCACATTTTAGAAGTGTTTGCGAAGAAGGGAAAAACTGCAAAAAAACCCGCAACTCGCAAGCACGAACCGAAGGAGGTGTCAATTCCCAAGACAGATTATAAAGTTGATGATGATGGCACGGTTGAGGTGTCAGCCCAGCGAGTTTCTGATGCTGTGAGTTCTCCAAGTGTTCAGGAACCTGAAAGTTTACCGATTCCTGAACGGGAGACAGATCAAGAGTACGAGCAAATGTTAAAACGGGTGATGGGATCTTTGCGATCGCACTTCCGGCCAGAATTTCTCAATCGGGTGGACGAAATAATTTTATTCCACACGTTGAGCAAGATCGAATTGCGGCAAATAGTCACCATTCAAGTGAAGCGGATCGAGCGGTTGTTGGCGGAACAAAAGATTACTTTGGAACTGTCGGATGCTGCGAAAAACCATATCACAGATGTTGGTTACGACCCAGTTTATGGTGCTCGTCCCTTGAAACGCGCCATCCAGCGGGAGTTGGAAAACCCGCTGGCTAATAAGATTCTGGAAAATGCGTTTGTGGAAGGTGATACAATTGCGATCGACTGTGAAAATAATGCTTTGCAATTTCGCAAAAAAGACTTACTCCCCGCGTTAGTAGGTAAGAGTTTGTAGTTGCATTTAGGAACAGGCTTTCTGGCCTGTTTCACAAAAAATCAATCTGCTTGTGGAACAGGCAAGAAAGCCTGTTATTGAAAAAATAATAACAGGCTTTCTGGCCTGTTCCACAAAAATTAATCTGCTTGTGTAACAGGCAAGAAAGCCTGTTATTGAAAATAGTGAAGCGTGTTACTTAATATTACGAATTGCCCATCGTGCGGCTGGTATAAGCATCCATGCTGTACGCTGGAACGCGAACGCTGTAATCAATTTCTGTTCCTGTTACCGATTTTGCCAGTTTTTCAAAAGATTCATCATTCCAATTGCGATCGTGAATGGGCTTGGACTGTTCGCCCAGAAAATATGCTTGAGTACCAATTAAAGCTGCTGCGACCCAACCGACGACCAATAGAGCGATTACAATAGTCATTTTTGCTGTTTCCTTAAACTTTTCTTGCTTTATGTAAATAAATGTAACAGAAGTTTACAAAGAGCGTCAACCTAGTCTATTGTCGTGAGAACCGTCCAGCCGGTAGTAAAAACCGCCCCTAATGCTGAGTATGTAGGGTGTGCTTAGGACTGAGAATTAAATAACTTACAATTTGATGATTCTTGTGGGATGGGCGTCCCGCCCGTCCAGAAAGGATGGGCGGGACGCCCGCCCCACAAACTTGTGTAAATTATTTAATTTGCGATCCTTAGCAAGCACCAGTATTTAGGGTGTGCTTAGCAAGCACCGATGCAGTATCGCCCACCTTACCCGTATTTCACGCTGTATCCGAAATCACAAAATTCATTTAATATTGTAATTTTTTAATTAAGAAATTATAAGTTTTGCGATCATAAATTACGATTAAAACTCTGCCGCAGGCATGACGAATCGCAGCAAAATTATGCGTTATGATTTATCAGTTTGGATTTGAACTAACAAATCCCAATTACCAAATCGCCATTACCAAATCAAAATTACCAATCACCCATAAAAATCATGGCCAACTCAATGTTAAATAACGACCCATTGTGGTTCAAAGACGCGATTATTTACGAAGTACCAATTCGCGCTTTTGCCGATAGCAACGCAGACGGTATCGGCGACTTTCGGGGACTCACGGAAAAACTAGATTATCTGCAAAACTTGGGAGTAACAGCAATTTGGGTACTTCCTTTTTTTCCATCGCCACTTCGAGACGACGGCTACGATACATCTCACTACACTACCGTCAACCCGATTTACGGCACATTAGACGACTTTAAAGACCTTTTAGAAGCAGCACATCTGCGGGGAATTAGAGTCATTATTGAGTTGATTGTTAACCACACTTCCGACCAGCACGCTTGGTTTCAGAAAGCACGCCGCGCTCCGAAAGGCAGTAATGAAAGAGATTTTTACGTGTGGAGTGACACGCCGGAAAAATATCAAGATGCTCGCATCATTTTCCAAGATTTTGAGACTTCAAATTGGGCTTGGGATTCGGTAGCAAAAGCTTATTATTGGCACCGTTTTTATTCCCACCAACCCGATTTAAATTATGACAATCCTGCCGTCCGTCAAGCCATTTTAGATGTGGTAGATTTCTGGTTAGAGCTGGGAGTTGACGGACTGCGGATGGATGCAGTGCCTTATCTGTACGAGCGCGAAGGCACTAACTGCGAAAACTTGCCAGAAACTCACGTATTTCTCAAGCATTTGCGCAAGCACGTAGATGAGAAATTCCCGAACCGGATGCTGCTAGCTGAGGCGAATCAGTGGCCGGAGGATGCGGTTGAGTATTACTCGGGTGGGGATGAATGTCACATGAACTTTCATTTCCCGCTGATGCCGCGTTTGTTTATGGCTTTGCATATGGAAGATAGCTTCCCCATTAGCGATATTCTCCAACAAACTCCGCAAATTCCTAATAACTGTCAGTGGGCATTGTTTTTGCGGAATCACGATGAATTGACGCTGGAAATGGTGAGCGATGAAGACCGAGATTATATGTATCGGGTTTACGCTCAAGATACTCAGGCGAGAATTAATTTGGGTATCCGCCGCCGCTTGGCTCCGCTGATGGGAAATAACCGCCGTCGCATTGAGTTGATGAATGCCTTGCTGCTGTCTCTTCCTGGTACGCCTGTGCTTTACTATGGCGATGAAATTGGCATGGGTGATAATATCTATTTGGGCGATCGCAACGGGGTGAGAACTCCGATGCAGTGGAGTAGCGATCGCAATGCCGGTTTCAGCCGCGCTAACCCGCAGCGGCTGTACGCGCCGCCAATTGTTGACCCTGAATATCACTACGAATCTGTTAACGTGGAAGCGCAGCGGGCGAATCCTAGTTCTCTGTGGTGGTGGATGAAACGCTTGATTGCGGTTCGTCAGCGCTTCCAAGCATTCGGCCGCGGCACTTGCGAATTTTTGTACCCAGAAAACCGCAAAGTTTTAGCTTTTGTGCGCACTTATCAAGATGAACATATTCTGGTAGTCGCTAATTTGTCGCGCTTTGTGCAGACGGCAGAATTAGACCTTTCGCCTTTTAAAGGTGCTGTTCCGGTGGAGATTTTTGGTCGCTCTGAGTTTCCAGCAGTTGGCGATTTGCCTTACTTTTTGAGCTTGAGTCCTCACACGTTTTACTGGTTTACTCTTACTGTCAAACAAGAAGATTTTTCGTCGCACGGTTTTAAAACAGACTTGCCGAGTTTGGCGGTTATCGGCAATTGGAAAAATGCTTTTGCTACAAGTCAGTTAAGCGATATGCTGCTCTCTATTTTGCCGAATTACTTGCGGTGCAATCGCTGGTTTCTCGGTACAGACAGGACAACTCAATCATTTGAAATAAGTGAGGTTGTCCCTGTTGAATGTAAAGGTAGTGCCGGGGAAGAATCTATAGTTTACATTCTGTTTTTGCAGTTGAATTATACTGAAGGTATGCCGGAAACTTACGTTTTGCCTTTAGGTTGGGAAGAGATCAAAGGTGATTTGGACGATCGGGCGATCGCGCGGCTGCACTTCCCAGAAACCAACGAAGTCGGCGTGCTATTTGACGCTGCTGGGGACAAAGGTCTGCTGAGCGCGCTCTTGGAGGCGATCGCCAATTCTCGCAGTTACACAGGTACAACAGGTCAACTGCTAGGAATTGCCGACAGTCCATTCAGCTCAGAACAAGATTTATCCAACCTCGAACCCCACCTGTTCAAAAAAGAACAAAGCAATACATCCGCAGGTTACGGCGATCAATTCGTCCTGAAAATATTGCGAAAAGTCGAGGAAGGAATCAACGCAGAATTAGAAATCGGACGCTTTTTAACAGAGCGCAACTCAATCCAACACTACGCTCCAATTGCCGGAGCATTGGAATATCAGACAGCAGAAAAACAAGTAATTACAGTTGGAATACTGCAAAAACTCATCCCCGATAGCAGGGACGCTTGGTCTTATACATTAGACACACTACGCAACTATTTCGAGCAAGTAATGGCAGTAGAAGCCAAGTATTCCGGCGAGAGTTTCTCTACTTCACCAGAAAATTATTTGCCAAGTGCTTTGACTCGACATATGCAGCGACAATCAAACTCGCTAGTAGCTGATTTGTCCCTAGAAATTCCCGCATTAGCTCGCGAACTGATCGGCTCTTACTTAGCATCAGCCGAACTTTTAGGTCAGCGGACAGCCGAACTTCATGTCGCCTTAGCTTCAGACACAGAAAACCCCGCTTTTGCCCCAGAAAACTTCACCTCATATTACCAGCGTTCCATCTATCAACACATGAGAAATCTGGCAGGAAGAACTTTGCTGCTACTAAAAAAGCGGATGTCCAAACTATCGCCAGAAACGCAAAAACTTGCCCAAAATCTGCTTAACCGCGAAGAGTTGCTGATGGAACGTTTCAAGTCGATTTTGAACTTGAGAATTACCACCGATAGAATTCGCTGTCATGGAGACTTTCATTTCGGGCAAGTTCTTTATACAGGCAAAGACTTCGTAATAATTGATTTCGGAGGAGAACGAAATCGACCGCTAAGCGAGCGGCGAATGAAGAGGTCGCCCCTGCGAGATGTTGCGGGAATGCTGCAATCTTTCAATTATGCTGTTACTTTGGCACTCCGCAATGAAGTAGAAAGTGGCATGATTCGCCCTGAGAATCTCCAGGAGATGGAGCAGTGGGCGAGTGTTTGGCATCGCTGGGTCAGCCTCACTTTTGTGAATAGCTATTTGGACACAGTAGGCGATGCAAATTTCTTGCCCAAATCTATACCGGAAATACAAGTTTTGTTGGATGCTTATATTTTGGAAAAAGCGGTTTCCGAGCTGGCTTACGAACTCAATTACCGCTTGGATTGGGCAGAAATTCCGCTCCAGCGGATTCTACAATTGCTAAAATTTAATGGCAAACAGTAGCTTTTGTGTATTGAGTAGGGTGCGCAATGCGCACCTTACATTAACTCGTTTCCTCAAAGGTTTGTAGTGAGGACTTTAGTCCTTCTTATTGCGGACTAAAGTCAAAGGCTTGTAGTGAGGACTTTAGTCCTTCTTATTGGGGACTAAAGTCAAAGGTTTGTAGTGAGGACTTTAGTCCTTCTTATTGCGGACTAAAGTCAAAGGTTTGTAGTGAGGACTTTAGTCCTTCTTATTGCGGACTAAAGTCCTCACTACAAACCAATCTTATTTGTCAGCGAATTTGTGGAATCGCGAACGAGAAGCTCGCACTATATAAGGCGCACTTTGCATTACTTAAAATAGAGAGATGCTTGATATAGAACTTGTTCTTGATGAGTTAACAAAGTGCAATCAGAAAGCGGGTAAGCCACACAAGTAACAGCGTAGCCAGCTTGCAATTCTGACGGCTTCAAAAACTTTTGTTCGCTTTGGTCGATTTCGCCGCTAAGCAGTTTGACAACGCAGGCAGAACACTCTCCTTGCTTGCATCCATTGGGGAGCCGAATACCTGCGTCTTCTGCCATATCTAGGATATACTGGTCGTCCGGTACTGCGATCGTGCGATCGAGCGATCGTTCCTGATTCACCAACCGAACTTGATAAACTGCCATTTTTTCCTCTTATATTTGGATTGCTTGTATTCAACCAAGATAGATAATTACAACTTACATAAAATATCAAAATGTAGGATGCGAAATGCGCACATTCCCCTGTATATAGTAGCTAAAAAACCCCGGTATTTTCAAAATACCGAGGTTTCGATAATCCACAAACTCGGCGCGATCGCATACTATATTTAGACAAGTGCCTGTTGATAATCCAGATTTTCATCTAGATAAATAGCTCGAATATCCTCCGGCAAATTAGATTCTAAAGTTTGATATCCTTTTTGCAGCAAAGCCTTTACCTGAGCCGGCGAAATAGCTTCGCCTTCAGCTTGCAAATAAGCAGCAATTCGAGTTTCGCTCCAGCGGAAAGTTTGAGCCATTAACACGACTAAACGTGGCAGCGGCGCTAACAATTCTAAAGCTTGTCTGATATAACACCACAAAGGAGGCGGAGCTGATTGTAAAGAGTAGTGAATCGTCTCAACAGGAGGCAATTCAGCTTGATTGATGCAGATAGCGGTGACATTAATCAGCCAGTTTTGGAGGTTGAGATTGCCGCCATCAGAGTCTTGGACTTCGCGACGCAAATCGAGGCCCCGGAGCTCGTGATAGATGTGCTGCCAAGTGTGGGCGAAGAGGTAATCGCCTTGTACGGGCGATCGTACGGAATGACGAATCAGAGAGTGTACAATTTGAGCGTAGCGACAAAAAATCGCAGTAAAGTATCTACCCTGATCGGGATAGTTTTGAAACAGCGTTAATAATTCCTGATCGCTGTGATGGAACAGGGATGTGACTACAGGATGGTTGAGTTCGGAAAAAACAGGTGCTTGCACAATTGTTCTGGAAAGGTTTTGGGAATAAATGCTGGTGCAGCATGATTCTACAACAGGATATACCTTTGATGCAAGTGCCAAAAAAAATATGTTGATAGTTAAGTCAATTAATTATAAAATCATGTTTTTATTCCCCGATCGTTCCCACAAGCATGAGCAACTTAAAACAAGTTAGCATCTATACTCGCGGTATAACTACAGCAAGCGGTGCTGGCGGATATGGGGCTATATTGCTGTATCAAAATCATCGCAAAGAACTATCCGGCGGATTTCAGTTAACTACAAACAATCGTATGGATATTTTGGCTGCAATTGCAGGGCTGAAAGCATTGCAAACAAGATGTAAAGTAACGGTATATAATAATAACGGCTACCTTGTAGATGCAATTGCCAACAATTGGGCGCTGCGCTGGCAAGCTAATAACTGGAAAAATAGTGACAAACAACCTACTGCTAACGTAGATTTGTGGGAGCAACTACTCCAATTGTGTTCGCAACACGACGTTGAGTTTATTAGAATTAAGCAATATGCGGGCCACCAAGAGTATGAATGCTGCAATTATATTTCCAGACAAGCAGCCCATCAACAAAACTTACCAGTAGATGAAGGCTATCAACCGCGATT
>PVWI01000188.1 GCA_003003725.1 filamentous cyanobacterium Phorm 6
CGACTCCGGTAACAACTCCGACTCCGGCAACAACTCCGACTCCGGTAACAACTCCGACTCCGGTAACAACTCCGACTCCGGTAACAACTCCGACTGCTTCGAGGATTCCGACTGCGCCGACTGTTAGCGTGCCTGATTCGATGGTGTCAATTAGTTCTCTTGCCCCGACGGCTACTCCCGGACTCTTGCCATTGCCAGGCCAGACGCCGCTATTCCCGGGGGTGTCGAACCCGATACCCTTACCTCCTACACCTTTTGGGTTCTAGGTGCGATCGATTCGGTTTCATTGTCAGTTGCGAGTGAGGGAGTTAACTCGCAACTGAAGACTCATGCACTCATAACTATTTCAGGCTTTGTGGATTCTCCGTCGAGTCTTCAGGTGACTTGGCCGGAGAATCTTCTAGGGGAGATAACTGTTGGCTGTAGTACCCCAAGAGCGATCGAAGTTTCATGCGGTGGATGTAAGGCCAGCCGCCATTGGCTTCAATATTCTTGAGCAGTTTGTAAAGTGCTTGGCGGTTGTCGGGAAAAGACGCTTGGAACAAACCGTCCCGAATTTCCTGGTGCGAAGCTTCCAGCGCCCGCAGCAGGGTCAAAAGCAGCACACTGTCTCCCTGACAACTTTCGGCTAAAGTCCGAATCGCCCCTGTCAGCGATTGCAGTTGAGACTGCAACTTTTCTGACTCTAAATTTTTGCCGTTGTCCATACCGCTGCTTCCTTTGAAATCTACAAGGCGTTTGTCCCCAGCCTTTTGGTGAGCAGACTAATCGAGTTAGTCGCGATCGCCATTCGGGGTCATAAGCAACGTAGCTTAAGTAGGTTGACGATCGCAATATTAATTTGCAGTCCAAGTCAGGAAAAGAGCACCACCCGTCGTACGATGTGTATTGGGCTGCGATCCGAACATGATTGAACAATCAAAAGTTCTTGCTTATTTTCACGGCGCACTAGCTTGATTTTTTTAGTCAAAGTCGGTGTCGGTGAAGCGAGGGATTTGGATCTAAATGCTGCTATGGCGCTGGCTTAGCCTGTCGGCGGGCAATTATATTTTGCTCAAAACAGGGCTTTTTCTTAATATAATCCGATGTTGGATCTTGAGGTTTGGAATGAAATATCGTGCTTTAATTGTTGCACTTTTAGCATTTTGCATGAGTGCGCTGGTTGCTTGCTCTTCTGCTCCTGACTCGACGGTGGCGACTACCGAGTTGCTCACCTACGACGAGATTAGAGGTACTGGATTGGCGAATAACTGCCCTAGCTTGGCAGAAACTTCTCGGGGATCGATCGCCATCCAAGCGGGTGGCACATACAAACTGACTGGTATGTGTTTGCAGCCCACAACTTATTTTGTGAAGGAAGAGCCAGCAAACAAACGCCAAGAAGCAGAATTTGTGCCTGGTAAAGTGCTGACGCGGTTCACGTCGAGCATTGACCAAGTTCAAGGTACGCTCAAGGTTAGTGATGATGGGACTCTGACTTTTACAGAAGAGGATGGCTTGGACTTTCAAGCAATTACGATTCAGTTACCCGGCGGAGAACAAGTACCTTTCTTGTTCACTATTAAACAACTCGTAGCAAGTTCCGAACCCGGAGTAGTTGCGATTAATACTTCCACCGATTTGCGAGGGGAATTCAACGTTCCTTCTTACCGCAGCGCTGGCTTTTTAGACCCTAAAGCTCGCGGTGTAGCCTCTGGCTACGACCATGCTGTAGCGCTTCCGGCTACTGACAATTCCAAACTGAAACGGTCTAATGTGAAGCTGGCTGACACCCGCACCAAGGGTGGCAAAATTTCTCTGCAAGTTGCTAAAGTCAACAGCGCCACTGGCGAAATAGGCGGGATTTTTGAAAGCACGCAGACTTCTGATACTGATTTGGGAGCTAGACCTGCTTTGGATGTGAAAATTCGCGGTTTGTTTTACGCTCGCATTGAGCCTTCTGTTTCGTAAAATTGGCTTTCTGGATCGATCGAACTTGAGCAGTTTTTTGCCATAAATCTACTGCTCGTGATTCATTAGCCAACAGTCTTGGGCAATATCACTTAAGACTGTTGACTAATGACTAAATTTATGATTAAAGTGTTAAGGTTTACGAGTTATTAAGTTAGGATTTTTAATTGATAAAAGTATTGCGTTAAAACGGCTTTGAGATTATACTATGGTGTGGAAAATTTTATTAAAATTATGATTTTTGTTTAATATTTTTGGCGATCGCCCAGCCCGATTGCTCCACAGTTCCAAAGTTGAACTGGTGTGTCTGCTGTCACAGCAGTCAAGTGTTAGGATTACACCAGCTCAAGATAAATTTTTTTAGATTAGATTGGAAACAACTATAGCGGTTCTCAAGCGTGCGTGGTGAGGTATGCCATACGCCATACGCCATACGCCATACCCCGTTCGCGTACCTCATCTTTCTGAGACTCGGCTATGTATCTAAAGCAATGTCAGTCCTCTGCTCTATCAACCCTTATGCAGCTATGTCTACCACAATCCCCAACGAGCTAAAAAGCGAAAATCTGCAATTGTTGCGCGAGTACCAAGTTTCTCGCTCGAATGAAGTCCGCAATCAGTTGGTAAAACTGAATATTGGACTGGTGAGAAAAGAAGTTTACCATTGGATCAACCAGTGCGCTGAAAACTACGACGATTTGCTGCAAGTGGGGTGTCTTGGGTTGATTAGGGCGATCGAGCGATTTGATATCTCGAAGGGACACGCTTTTAGTTCCTTTGCAATTCCTTACATTCGGGGCGAAATTCAACACTACTTGCGAGACAAAAGCCCTGTGGTGAGAGTTCCCCGCCATTGGCTGTCCCTGGAACGGAAGTCTGTCGCAGTGATCAAGGATTTGCAGGTGCAGTTCAACCGCAAACCTACAGATGCTGAAGTAGCAGCAATTCTTGAGGTTTCTGTAGAAGAATGGCGAGAAATTAAGTTAGCACATCTCAACAAATCGCCTCTAAGTTTGGACGCGCCGGTGCAAGATGAAGATCAGGGCGCGACAAGTCTTGGAGAATTGGTGCCCGATAGCAAGTATCGGAGTTTTCAGTTGGCCCAAGAGGATCAAATTCGCGTACAGCAAGCTTTGGCTATGTTGGAACAACGGACTCGCGAGATATTGGAGTTTGTTTTTCTCTACGATTTGACACAGAAGGAAACAGCCGAACGCTTGGGTATTAGCGCGGTGACTGTTTCTCGCCGAGTTAAGAAGGGACTAGATTTGCTCAAGGAAATTATGACGAAGCAGCTTTAGTCATTAGTCCTCAGTCATTAGTCATTAGCGGCGCCCTGAGCGTAGTCGAAGGGTCATTAGTCCTCAGTCAGTTAATATCAATGACCAATGATATCAAATCCGGTCGATTACGATAACAGAAACGGTTCGTAGTGCGGACTTTAGTCCGCAAAAAAGAGCGGACTTCAGTCCGCACTACGAACCTTAGAAACGAAAATTTAATAATTTAAACATCTGCCACACTGCTCTCTCTCCCGAAGCCCAGGGGTCAAGAGAGGCTCTTCCTCGCCTATCTGCATTACCAGGCTCTTCCTGGTAACGAGCAACGGTTCGTAGTGCGGACTTTAGTCCGCAACTTGGAGCGGACTAAAGTCCGCACTACGAACCTTACTTATTGCGGTTAATCTATCTAACATGATATGACCGATGACCGATGACCAATAAGCAATGACTAATTTTTAGATGCTTCCGACAAATTTATCCAGCCTTTCTATGGCTTTTTTAATTGTGCCTAAATCGGTGGCGTAAGACAAGCGAATATGGTCGTCTGCGCCAAAAGCAATCCCCGGAATAACTGCAACTTGTTGCTGTTCTAAGAAAGCATCGGAAAATTCCAGAGAATTCATTCCTGTTTTGCTGATGTTGACAAACATATAGAAAGCACCGTCTGGTTTGATGCAGCTAATTCCGGGGATTGCATCGAGTAATTCAAATATTACCTCACGCCTTTCGGCAAAAGCTAGTCGCATCTTTTCCACAGACTCTTGGCTGCTTTCCAAAGCTGCGATCGCGCCGTACTGTGCAAAAGTACACACGTTTGAGGTACTGTGGCCTTGAATGGTGCTGGTGGCTTTGATTATTTCGATCGGCCCGGCTAAATAGCCAATGCGCCAGCCTGTCATGGAATAACCTTTGGCAAAACCGCTGCTGATCAGGGTGCGATCGAAGATTTCTTTACCCAAGGAACCGATGCTGACGTGTTTGGCGCCGTCATATATAATTTTTTCGTAAATCTCGTCCGAAACGACTAAGATATCTCGATCGACTATCACCTCGGCCAGCGCTTGAATTTCCGCCCGAGTGTACACCATTCCCGTCGGGTTAGAAGGCGAATTCAGCACAAATAACTTGGTTTTGGGAGTAATCGCTCGATTCAGTTGTTCCGGTGTAATTTTATATCCGGTAGAAGCATCTGTCCGTACAATTACGGGCTTGCCACTGGCGAGTTTGACCATTTCTGGATAGCTCAGCCAGTAGGGAGCCGGAATAATTACTTCATCTCCCGGCTCGATCAGAGCCATCATCAGATTGTAGAGAGAATGCTTGCCGCCGTTGGTGACAATGATATTTTCCGGTTGATAGTTGAGATTGTTGTCGTCGCGGAGTTTGCGGGCGATCGCAGCTTTTAACTGCGGTTCCCCAGCCACAGGGCCGTACTTAGTCTTCCCCGCGTCTAAAGCTTGCTTTGCTGCTGCTTTAATGTGTTCGGGGGTATCAAAGTCGGGTTCTCCCGTACTCAAACTACAGACATCAATCCCTTCTGCCCTCATGGCTTTAGCCTTAGCTGCGATCGCTAACGTTATAGAAGGAGGAACCTCACCCACTCGTGCTGCCAACTTGATCATTGGATTTTAGATATTATATTTTTGACTTTAGATCATAGGGTGACAAATCTTGATATTCAACCCTGTTGTTATGAAATTATGACATTTGGTTAGCTAGTATGTACAAGATTTAGCAAGTGAACAATAAAAATTGAAAAAGCTATTAGTTTTAATTTAAATTTTTTAGTTTTTATTTTTTGCGTTATTATTGTACCATTTTCGATACTTCGTTACCCTTAACGCCGATCGGCTCCTGCTTATGGATCTCAAATCTTTGATTCGCGACATTCCTGATTTCCCCAAGCCGGGAATTATGTTTCGAGACATTACAACTTTGCTGCGGAACCCGCAAGGGCTGAGCTATACCATTGACAGTTTAGCCGAAAAATGCTCTGCAATGTCTGCTGATTATATCGTGGGTATGGAATCGCGGGGCTTTATCTTTGGCACGCCTTTGGCTTATAAAATGGGAGTGGGCTTTATTCCTGTCCGCAAACCGGGAAAACTGCCTGGAGAAGTTCATTTTGCTGAGTACGAGTTGGAGTATGGTGTCGATCGACTAGAAATGCACAAAGATGCGATGAAATCGGGTAGCCGGGTGCTGATTGTGGACGATTTAATCGCCACTGGCGGAACAGCGGCGGCGACGGCTCAGTTGTTGCAGCAAGCGGGCTGCGAGCTTGTCGGTTTTGCTTTTGTGATCGAATTGCAGGCTTTGGGCGGCAGGCAGAAATTGCCCCAAGTGCCGATCGTCACATTGGTTGAGTATTAGTCATTGGTGAGTAGTCATTAGTCAGTAGTCATTAGTTATTAGTTATGAGTTATTAGTTATTAGGTAAAGACTACTAATGAAGGACTACAGTCCAGGACGAAGAACATCTATATGTAGGGTGCGCACTGCGCACCTTGCCCCTATAAGTAGCGCGTCAACCATTTTTGGGCTTTAGTCATGCACTACTAACTAATAACTCACCTGTTCAACATTAAAATTTCATGTTTTTGGTGCAGGATGCCCAGCCCACAAAGATTTTAACAGTTTCCAAAATTCTCGCTATTTTTTTAAGCTTAGTAACTAATGACTAAGGACTCCTGACCAATGACTAATAACTAAGGACTAAGGACTAATAACTAATGACTTCTATTAAATCTAACCGAAATTTGCGAGTATTAAATTATCTGTTTGGCAGTGAGACATTTAACTATGTTTTCAAAAGACTGTTGCAAGCGCTGTTAACGCTACTTTTGGCATCGGCTCTTTGTTTTGCAATTATTGAGCTAGCACCGGGAAATTACTTGGATACTTTAAGCCAAAATCCCAAGATTTCGCCGGAGACACTCCAACAATACAAAGAGGAATTCGGCTTGGATAAACCCGCAATTGAGCAGTATTTGCTGTGGCTGCAACAAATTGTGACGCGGGGAAATTTTGGTAAAAGTTTTGTGTATCAGCGATCGGTAGCTTCTTTGCTGTGGGAAAGAGTACCGGCGACGTTGTTGATGGCGATCGCCTCTTTGATTGTAACTTGGGCGATCGCGATTCCTTTGGGAATAGTTGCCGCCGTCAATCAGAATAAAACTGTCGATCGCGTTTTGCAAGTAGTCAGCTACACGGGACAGGGATTTCCCAGCTTTATCACAGCCTTGCTACTGCTATTTTTTGCTCAAAATACTTCCCCTCTTTTCCCCGTCGGAGGAATGACCAGCATCGACCACGCGGACTTACCTTGGTGGGGTCAAATCCTCGATTACGGCTGGCACTTAATTTTGCCAACAGTCGCCCTCAGCCTTACTGGTTTTGCGGGCTTGCAAAGATTGATGCGCGGACAATTTTTGGATGTGCTGCGTCAAGACTATATCCGCACAGCACGGGCGAAAGGTTTACCGGATAATCGAGTCATTTATGTTCACGCTTTGCGGAATGCGATCAATCCTTTAGTTACGCTGTTGGGTTTTGAATTTGCTAGTTTGTTGAGCGGTGCATTTATTGCAGAATTTTTCTTTAATTGGCCTGGTTTGGGAAAGCTGACTTTGGAAGCTGTGACTAATCAAGATTTGTATTTGGTAATGGCGAGTTTGATGATGGGTGCTGCGATGTTGATTGTGGGGAATTTGTTGGCAGATTTGTTGCTGAAGGCGATCGATCCGAGAATTAAGCTAGAAAATTTGAAAGAGTAGAATTAATTCAGTAACAGAAGGTACGCAAGGGCGATTTGTAATAGTCAACAGTCAACAGTCAACAGTATTCCCATTACCAATCTCGGAGTGTTTTATGTCAGAAAAAAAACCAAACGAGCCAATGAGTTTTAGCAGTTTTGCCGACTGGTGCAGGAATATTGAGAGTCTTTCAGAATCGACAAGACACACAGTTGAAGTGTTGTTAAAAAAGGCTGGTACTGATGACGCTGAAGCAGCGGAGCGGATACTTTCAAGCATGACAGAACTGGATCTCAGCAATAATCGAATTAGCGACATCAGCTCCCTCGGCTCGCTCACCAATCTGACAACACTCCAACTCCGCAATAATCGAATTAGCGACATCAGCTCCCTCGGCTCGCTCACCAATCTGACAACACTGTCTCTCTACTTCAATGGAATTACTGACATCAGCTTCCTCGGCTCGCTCATCAATCTGACAACACTCGAACTCAGCATAAATCAAATTACCGACATCAGCTTCCTCTGCTCGCTCACTAATCTGACAACACTGAATCTCAACTGGAATCAAATTACCGACATCAGATTCCTTGGCTCGCTCACCAATCTGACAACACTCCAACTCCGCGAGAATCTAATTAGCGACATCAGCTCCCTCGGCTCGCTCACCAATCTGACAACACTGTATCTCTACTTCAATGAAGTTACTGACATCAGCTTCCTCGGCTCGCTCACCAATCTGACAACACTCGAACTCAGCAGAAATCTAATTAGCGACATCAGCTCCCTGGGCTCGCTCACCAATCTGACAACACTAAATCTGTGCGACAATCTAATTACCGATATCAGCGCGTTGCGCGAGCTCACCAATCTGACAACACTAAATCTTGACGATAATAATCGAATTACCAACATCAGCGTGTTAGGCGAACTCGCACAAAAACGTCTGACTCTCTCGACTACGCCAATTGATGCTGAAAAAGCCACAGCAGCAGTCAAAGTTGCCTACGCCACTATTGGCCTAGAAGAACCCGAAGTTATTATTTGCAGCAGTCCCGGCGACGCTTTTCTCCAAATCTTCAACTTGCCGAAACGCGATCGTTCAGAAAACTGCTCAAACGAAGGTCGCTGGAATCGACCGGGGCAAAAGCTAGACTCGAAATGGATGTCTCAATCGATTGTGAGAGAATTTGCGAGTCCGGCAGTGTGGGAGCATGAGATCAGGCGTATGACTATCGAGCCCGAAGCAGACAGCAAACTGATTTGGCTAATGAGAGAATTTGCAGACGAATATGGGCGATCGGAACCAACGAAGGGGAGGGTTTTTCCCGATCTTTGGTTCGACCTGATATCCCCTGAAACCCCTACGACTTTGTGTAAAGAAATTTATTTGACTGAATGGTATATCTCTTCATTAGGCGTCAATCTTTCCCAAAAGGCACAAGAAATACTTCGCTCCGAAAAGCTGCTTTTCGAGCATTGCGGTTTTATATTTCCCTTTGAAAAGACTTGCCTGGTGTGCGATCGCCCCCGCCACCTGCGTTTTGACAGTCAAAACCGCTTGCACGCGGAAGCAGAACCTGCGATCGAGTTTGCAGATGGATGGAAAATTTACTTTTATCACGGCGTCAAATTGCCTGAAGAATACGGCAAACTCCACCCAAATCTATGGCAATCCCAATGGCTTTTAACAGAAGAGAATGCCGAACTGAGGCGAGTGTTAATTCAAGGAATTGGTTACGATCGCATAATTCAAGAATTGTCAGCAAAACAAATAGATAGTTGGCAGGAATATGCACTATTACAAATAGATAATGCCGATGTCGAGCCGATTTGTTTGTTAAAAATGACTTGTCCGAGTACGGGATTCATTCACGCTTTGAGAGTGCCGCCTAACCTGACATCAGCTAGGGAGGCAATTCGCTGGGTAAATTGGGATGTTGATGCAGAGGAATTTTCCGTGCAGACTTGATCTAGTTGCGCCAGCAGTATATAATTAAATCAAGTTTGATTAGCAGTCGCAATTTGTGCTTGGGTAAGTCCTGCGTAAGTCCTGAGCAAGAAGGAAGAAAGAAGAAGCGAAAAAACTGCTTTTTTGCGTTTGCAGGCAAAACTCTTTGGTGTCAACTTAATGTGAAACCCGATTCCGGCATGGGGTTTAAACCCTTGCAGGAAACCTTAACTCCTCTTCAGACGACTGTTCCACTTATTATGCCAATTCCGCATTTATAATCCACTTTATATTGAGCGATGGTTGTCGCCACTACACACAAAAAGCCCGCTTTCGGAGGCTTTAAGATTAAAGTTGAAAAATAATTTCTGACTGTATATAGCAATCCTTGCAGGAGTCGGAAATTTTTGACCCCACCCCAACCCTCCCCTTATGAAGGGGAGGGAGTAAGAAATTCACAAATGATTTAGGATGGCTATAGATCCAAAATTATAGAGTCAGCGTATATTACTAATGAACGCAGTACAAAATTTCACAGGTTCGCACCGCTAAAAAGTTTAGCTTGCCTGTTTGCAGTTGAGCTGCGATCGCGCGCCAGCTACACAGCCAACTATAAAATACGGCTAAGTGATCTGTATTTAGGAGTGAGTTTATTTGAATCTGGGGGCGGGTTTATATATCATTTTACCTGCGTGTAATACTTTTATGGCAGCCCACACAGCCGAAAATAAGAAAAACTATCCTAAAAGTGCGAATTTGTGATATGTTAAAATGAAAAAACCGCCGCTTTTAGGCAACGGAAGTATCAAAATTAGAGGGTGATTACAGCATGGCAGAAATAAGAGACACCGCACAAGCAAACTTGCTAGCCGGAACTCCAGAAGATGACCTGATTTTTGGTTTGATGGGAAATGACACCATTGCGGGAAACTCGGGAAATGACAGCATTTTTGGAGGAAAGCAAAGCGATTCCATTGAGGGAAATTCTGGCAATGATTCTATTTTTGGAGATTTAGATAACGATACTATTAACGGCGGTGAAGGTAGCGATTTTTTAGTGGGCGGAAAAGGCAGCGATTTCATCTCAGGCAACTCCGGGAATGATGTTTTGTCGGGCGATCGCGGTACTGATATCCTGATCGGCGGCGAGGGGGCAGACGTATTTGTTTTGAGGCGCTACGCTGAGGCTGACCCTTTCCGTACCAGCGGCGGTGTTAATTTGGCAAATGCGGACACGATCGCCGATTTTGCACCAGGTACAGATTTAATCGGTTTGGGGGAAGGTGTCAGTTTTAGCGACTTGAATATTCTGGAAGCTGGAAACAATACTGTTATTCAAGACCGGGTAACAGGAGAATTTTTTGCTACTCTCCAAGGGGTGAGACAAAGTTCGATCGGCCCTGCAAATTTCACTAATAATATTAGCAGCATTGCTCCCAACCCCCCGCCTCCAGCGCGGACAACGGCTTATGCTTTAACTCCTGCTAATCGGATTGTCGGTTTTAGTCTTTCCAATCCGGGAAGTGTGATCTCAGATTTTCCAGTGACTGGATTACCAGCGGGAGAAAGTTTGCTGGGAATTGATTATCGACCGGCTAATGGCGTACTTTACGGTGTGGGTTCTAGCAATCGCTTGTATAGTCTCAATCCCAGAACTGGAGAAGCAAGTCAAGTCGGTAGCGGGCAATTTCCTGTTGGTTTGACTCCGGGGGCTGCGGGTTTTGATTTCAATCCGACGGTGGATCGCATTCGGTTTGTCAATCTTGCCGGTCAAAACGCCCGCCTCAATCCAGATACGGCGGGAATTGTGGATTTTGACACGCAGGCGGGAGGAATTCAACTCGACGGGAATTTGGCTTATGCTGCGGGCGATCGCAATTTCGGAAGTTCTCCGGGGGTGGCGGCTGCTGCCTATACTAACAATTTGGCCGGGGTAACTTCGACAACTTTGTTTGCCATCGACAGCAATTTAGACGTTTTGGTGCGACAAGCTCCGCCGAATAATGGAGTGTTGAATACGATCGGATCTTTGGGAGTTGATGCTACTAGCATTCTCGGCTTCGATATCAGAACTATCGGCGGCCGCGATGTGGCGGTGGCTGCGCTGGAAGTTGGGGGCGTTTCCGGTTTGTACAATATCAATTTGACAACCGGTCAAGCTTCCTTTGCGGGTCAAATTGCCGACGGAAGACAGATTAACGGTTTGGCTTTGCCTTTGCCTACAGCTTACGCCTTGACTGTCAGAAATGGCGCTGAAGCAATTGTCGGTTTTAACGAGGGGGCACCGCAGGCGATTCTCAGCGACGCGACTGTTACTGGTTTGCAGCCTGGAGAAAGTTTGCTGGGAATTGATTTTCGCCCCGCTAACGGCCAACTTTACGGTGTGGGTTCTAGCAATCGCTTGTACGCGATCGATCCGGTGACTGGGGCTGCAAGTCAAGTAGGTAGCGGGCAATTTCCTGTTGGTGTGACTCCGGGGGCTGCGGGTTTTGATTTCAATCCGACTGTGGATCGCATTCGGTTTGTCAATCAAGCTGGTCAAAATGCCCGCCTCAACCCCGATACGGGGGCAGTTGTGGATACTGACACGCTGACGGGGGGAATTCAACTCGACGGGAATTTGGCTTATGCTGCGGGCGATCGCAATTTTGGAAATTCTCCGGGGGTGGCGTCTGCTGCTTATGTGAATAACTTGCCTGGGGTAAATTCGACAACTTTGTTTGCCATCGACAGCAATTTAGACGTTTTGGTGCGGCAAGATCCGCCGAATAATGGAGTGTTGAATACGATCGGATCTTTGGGAGTTGATGCTGGTACCGTTCTCGGCTTTGATGTCAGGAGTGTTGGCGGTAACGAAACGGCTTTGGCTGCGATCGAGGTTGGGGGAGTTTCGAGCCTGTACAATATTAATTTGACGACCGGTCGGGCTTCCATCGTCGGTCAAATTGGTGACGGGCGATCGATTAAAGGTTTGGCACTGACTTTGATTTAACTGCTAGATTCCCAACGATTTTAGATTAATTTAAGGTCAATCTAAAATCGACTTGTATTGTATTTATTCGCTTTCTGCTCTGGAAATTATCTGCGTCGATCTGCGTTTATCTACTTTACATCTGCGGTCTCCCGATCGAGCCTGTGATTGATGCAATGCAAGTCTAATCATTTGGGAAATTCCCAATTCCCAATTCCCAATTCCCAATTCCCAATTTGAGGTAACATATTATTTTGACAAACAAGATAAAATGTTATCCCAAGTTTTTTACTTGCTTCGTTCGCGAGCAGACGGCAAATATCTCTCAGCCAATCCTAATCCAGATGCGGCGGTGAGTTACCTGCTGATGTTTCGCGAAGACTATGACGCTTTGAGTTATCTGAATGCCCACGCGGCCGATGTTGCCGATCGATTTGCAGTAGAATCGATTCCGGGTTCGTCGGTAAAAAAGCTGCTAGAACGTTGGGGCTTTAACGGTGTGGGGGTTGTTCAAGATCCGCTGGTGCCGAACATTGAGTTTTTATTAACAAACAATTGACAATTGACAACATTTGTGCATAACCC
>PVWI01000189.1 GCA_003003725.1 filamentous cyanobacterium Phorm 6
ATTAGCATAAGGTTGATATTCGGTAATTTTATAAAGCGCATTGACACAACTTTGTAACTGCTGTTGTCGGCGGTCTGATTCGGCGATCGCATCTTGATATTCTTGCTGTTTAGCTGCTTGAATTGCCAATGCAAAATTGAATTTTTGTTGAAGATTTTCATATTCAAATGATGCCAGTTGGAATTGCTGTTCGGTTTCGCGGTATTGGCGATCGATCTCTTTAAGCATTGTCAAATCCTGCTGTAACTGCAAGACTTCCCACTGAGAAGTTTCCACAATTTGAGTGATTTGCTGCTGCAATTCGGCAACTTTTTCCCCAGTAAGTTTCAATGTTTGACCAATTTCCAACTCTTTTTCTTGACATGATGAAACTGCGCTTTTTCCCTCAGTGGCGACTATTTGAGCGGCTTGTAAAACTTGAGTTGCTATCGTTAAATTTCGGCGTAAATCCGCAACATCAACAATATTAGAACTGGGCAAAGGAGGGAGCCGATCGCTCTCAGGATGCACCCCGCCACACACTGGGCAAGTATCGCCAGAACTCAGAGACATTCTGACAGTAGCAACACTCTCTAAACGCGTAGATTCTGTATTAGCAGCTTCCGTCGCTTCTAACTCGTTACCGCACTTTTTTAGTTTAATTTCTGCCGCTGCTAAATTAGTGGCAACCTCGACATAATTATGTTGAGCTCTTTCCCGATCTGCGATCGATTTATCCAACTGTTGCTGCTGAGTTTTTTGCTGCTTGGCTACGAGCTGAAATTCCATCAATAAGGGTGCTATTTGGTGTAACTGCTCCAAACGCTTTCCACCAGGCGAATACTGCTGGAGCATCGCAGCTACTTGAGTAACTCGAAAACCAGCACCCTGAAATTTATTATTAGCAGCTTGTAGTTCTTTATCTGCTGCTTTGAAAAAGCGGATTTTTTCCTGTTGATTTTTTTGGGCGAGTGCAACTTCAGTTTCTAATTGAGTCCGCTGTTCTTCGTATACCTTAGCAGCAGCCAGAGCATCTTCGCGAGCTTTAATTTGTGGCATTAATACCTCTGATTTTGCCTTTGCTGCGTCAAGTAGCTGCTGCTCTGCTGCCAGCTCTGAGTGAGCTTTGATTAACCGCTCTCGGGCTAAGGTGGCGGCACTTTCGGCGGTTTCATATTGACTGCGAGCCGATCGCACTAAAGCCCAATCTCCCTGTAAATGATTAGCAGCTTGCGCTCTTTCCAAACGCTGTGCTAAAATTGTCATCTCAGCAGAACTAGCATTTAATTTAGCAAGTTCTTGTCGCAACTCGATCCAGCGAGCGATTTGTGAAAATAGCTGTTCCTCTTCATCTAACGCTTTTTGAGCTTTGACAATTGCGCGATCGAACTGGGGTAACTGCTGCTCTAAACTCAAAAGTTGCGATCGTTTCTGCGCCACCTCATCCGCCGTCGGCGCGCTCAACTCAGTTAGCTGCCTTTCCACCATTTCCCGTTCCTGTTTCAGCAACTTAGCGAGCTCATTTGCTTCCTTCCGCATCTGCTCAAAAATCTCAAATCCCGCTAGCTGGCGCAAAATTTCCCGACGTTTTGAAGCATCCCCTTTAATAAACTCATCAAATTTACCTTGAGGCAGAATAATTGCTCGGGTAAAAGTATCAAAATCCATTCCTAAAATCTGTTCAATTGTATTTTGAACAGCAACAATACTCGTCCCCAGAGTTTCCCATACACCATTTTGCCAACTTTCCAAAATCACCTTATTCTCGGGAGATTTCGGGCGAAAACGCCACCGACGCGTCACGCGATACTGTGCCGAACCGACAGCAAAACGTAATTGCACTTTTAAATTTTCGCTACCTTGACTTGCCAAGTCGCTTACTTGTTTGCCGCTACGAGTTGTCGTGCCGAAAAGAGCATAAGTCATCGCATCTAGCAGCGAAGATTTGCCCGCACCTGTAGCACCCGTAATTGCAAATAAATCGAGTTCAGAAAAATCCAAACGCTGTTCGCGGCGGAAGCTGGTAAATCCTTCGAGACAAAGTTCTAGTGGACGCATACTGATTTTAGATTGAGGATTTGGAATTTCTATTATATCAATTCCGGCTGTGCCGGAATGATATAGAGGATACGGCAGTGCCGTTTCTTGCGCCGCGATCAATTGTAGGGACACGGCAGTGCCGTGTCCTCCGCTTATATCATTCCGATGCTAATAGATTTGATATTACTCGTTACTAGGCAGAGCCTGTTAACCAGCTATTCAACTATTAACTGGCTCCTTAAACTTCTTGTACAAATTCTGAAATTCCTCCAATACTGCTGGTTTCGGGATAATTCCTAATCGGTTTTGATAATAGTTACAAAACTCTGCTGCTGGATCGAAATTGTTGGGATCGATATTAGTTACCTTTGTCGTTTCTAGCGGTTCATTTCGATAGCGCGGTTCAATTAACAGCGCTTGAGAGCAGATGTTACGAACTCGATCGGCAAGTCCGATTTGTGGACTATCCAGCTCGACAATTACCTTCAAGTAACCCGGATGATACTGATGAGCTTCTAAAGCTGCATCAAGATTGTCATTGTCACATTGAAGCACTTTTAACGGCTTGTGGCAAGCCACAGGTCTAAATTCTACTTTTGCCTGACTTCCCGGCTCAACTTCTATCAAGCAAAATCCTTTTTCTTGTTCCGCTTCTCCGAAATCTAACTGAATCAAAGAACCGGAATAATAAGCGGGGGAAGTCTTAGCAATGCGCTGGTGAATGTGGATGTGTCCGAGGGCGACATACTGAGCTTCCGACGGCAGAGTTTGCGAAGATAGTAGGTATTGTTCTCGCGTGTAATAAGCGACTTCGGATTTAGCCAAGCGAGCGCCGTCAATGCTCATGTGTCCCATGAGAATATTCACAGTATTGTCTCGAAAATCTCTGGCTAAATCTTGCAGTAAATATGCAACGATTTCGCGGTAGTCTTTGCGGCGGTCGGTATCACCGGAGTGCCAGAGGGAATTAGCATCTAAGAGTCTTTGTTCGGAAGCAAAAGGCATCGCTCCCACGCAAAGTTTACCGCTTTTGGTATTAAGATTAATTGTGCCGCCGTCTGCCGATCGCCTGGGTTTGCCTAAAGCGCGAACACCGGCGAGGGAAAGCAATTGAGCGATGCTGTCGATGCGGGATGCTGAGTCGTGATTGCCGGCGATCGCAATTGCGGGAATTCCGGCTGCTTGAAGTTCGCAAAAAAAGCTATAAGCAATGCGTTCAGCGTACGCTGGAGGGTTGGGTACGTCGAAAATGTCGCCGGCGACGAGGACAGCATCGACATCCAAGGCTTTCGCTTGTTTCAAAATCTGTTCAAGGGCGATCGCAATTTCAAAAGTGCGATCGATCCCTCGGAAACGCCGCCCTAAATGCCAGTCAGCAGTATGAATTATGCGCATAGTACGAGGAGTATTTTGTTTATTTTAATACTTTGTGCGATCGGTGCATTAAAAACGAACTACAGTTTATGCTTCTTCCTGTTCTCTAATTGCTGTTTCAATCTCATCAAAGTGTGCATCAGCATAACTAAAAGCATTCACTAAATCTGCTGCACTAAGATCGAGATGACCTTCTAAAATATGAGCATCGCTAGCACCTTGACAGCGATAACTTACCAACAGCCAAACAGGAATCCTCGTTTTTCGGATACAGGCTTCACCGCCCATGACGCCACGAGTTTTTTGAATTCCAGACCAGAGGTATTCTATCACTTATACTCACTCCGAAGGACGGTTAACTCGAATCAATAAACTTCTCAATGTTTCCAGATTAGCAATAGCTTCATTAATGCGTAAAGCCAGCCGCTCCCTATTTGCATCATCTTTACAAACAATGATACCAGCATGGTCTGCTTTTAATGTATGCAGCCTGATAAAATGACGGCGATTGAGCCTTAAGATAGCGCGGTCAACACTCAATGCAAAAGCTAAAACTTCTTCATCAGGAATTTTTTGATTAGCATTGCCTGCTTCCTGTACCGTCAGGATATCGTGGCCTAAAGTCCTCAGCAATTCTACAACCCGCTTCGGGTATTGTTCATCAGCATATAAACGTGCCACTTTTCAATTTTCCTCATTTTGTCTAATTGCTGTTTCAATCTCATCAGGATAGGCATCAGCATAAGCCCAAGCATTCGCCAAATCAGTGGCGCGCACAGTCGGATAATCTTCTAGAAGTTCAGCTTCAGAAATACCTAAACGGCTAGCATTTACCAGCACCCAAACAGGAATTCGTGTTTGTCTGATGCAAGCATCGCCACCACACACCCCAGGAGTTTTTTGAATTCGCGGCCAAAAATTACTTAAACTTTGAGCGAGGAATTGTATAGCTTGAGCCTTTTCTTCGGGAGTTAAGGCCAAGAGTTGCGGTTGCAATTCTTTCAGTGTCATATTCGTAGTAACTGAAGTCATAAATATTAACTTTTGTCGCGCTACAGGTCTTCTAGGACTATTATACTCACAAATTCTCTTCAACAGGCTTCACCTCGTGAAAGCGAGTATAATCAACCACCCGCCCGCCATCTGGCGATCGGAATATAATATCTACAAACCGCATATTCCAAATAATTTCAGACGCCACAAAAGAATGTCGCGCGTGAATTGTTTGCGAAACAGTTTCGTCAATTCCCGTTAGCGTAATCACGATTTCTGCTTGACACTCGATCAAATCTTTGGCAGTAAGTTGGTACAAAGGACTGCTGTCATCAATTTCGTGCATCACCGTCCAACTTAATGCAAAAATAGGAGATTGACTCCGCATTAATTGCAAATCGTAAAAACGGCGCATAAATTCTCCTTCCGATGTTACTTCATCGCGAATCAAAGTAGCTCGCTGCTGCGCTTCTAAAATTTGGTTGAAGCGCTGATTTCCAGTGCGATACATCAGAGTCGGAACACCATTGAAAGGAGCGATAACAGCGACGCGGCTGAAGATAACTCTAGCAGTTGGTCGAGAAAATCTCGAAAAAGCCAATCCCGTCACCATTGCGACTCCCCACAGACCAAAAAACGCTTCGATCGCAACTATAGTATTAGCGTAATCCGTGCGCGGATACATGGCACCGTAGCCGATCGTCGCCATTGTTTGCACGCTGAAATAAAAGGCATCTTTGAATGAACCTGGCCGTGCATTCGCAATGCAATCTCCTCCCGCCAAGTAAGCTAAGGCAAATAAAGAATTTGTGAGTACATACGACAGACAAATTAGCAGGAAAAATTGTGGCCAAGAAAGAGTTAGCAGTCTGTGATATAGATCGGCAAAATGCAGGCGAGGTACTCCCAATTTGACAATATTTAAGGTGAATTGTCCTTGGCGGTAGACTAAACGAGGCTGTTGCGGACGGTTGCGGTTGATTTTCATTGCGATTTGTAACTGCGGCTGTTTCAATTTGTAACTATTGCTGGGAGCCGGAAAACTTATCCTTTAGACTGATGTCTACTTCAAAAAATTAAGATCAAAGCGGAGTTTAGAAATGGTTGAGCTTAACTGGCATGACTATGTTGTGATACTTTCTTTTGTGGCTTCAATTGCGGGTTTGTTGCTGCTGGGCGATATTCGCAACTCGCAGCCGACGGACGATTCCGTACGGGATAGCTTCGCCGATCGCACTTTGAGCGAAGAAATCCTGATTAAGATGAGCTTTACTTACTCGATAGTCTACTGCATCTCTGTTTTTGGGCTAAAACTTCACCTACCAGAGGAAAGTTGGTTATTGCACAGTTTAAAGCTGACTACTGTTCTTTCTTACTTGTTGACTGCTTCTAGCATACTCAGCCTGCCGCTGCAACGCATGGCTGTCCGACGAGTTGAAGAGTGAAAATAACGGGTTTGTTTTGAGGAATTCAGTTTTTTTGATTGGATCGAAGAAGGACTAAAGTCCTCACTACAAACCTATTTGAGTTATATTACTACTAGCTGCGAGCTTGTTCACTTGTTTGTTATGTGAGGAATGCGGACATAACGCATCCAAAATGGCTGCGCTCCATCGGACTTGAAATTGCTATTCTGCTGTAGCTTTCCCTTAACTTCTGAAATATCAGAAACAATCTTGATAGTGCCGGTAATCAGGCCTTGGGCATTTCGCAGCGGTGCAGTCGAGATACGGATATCAATTAACGAACCGTCTTTCCGCCGCCGCCGGCAGCGCTTAGCCAGTTGCGCTTTCCCTGCCAATTCTGACTGAAACATGGCATTAAACTTTACGCTTTCAGCACTAGGAACGATCGGCAAAGGCTCGCCCAAAACCTCAGACTCCTGCCAGCCAAAAATTCGCTCCGCCGCCGGATTCCACACCGTCACCAAAGTATTAGCATCGACGCCGACAACTGCCAGGGGCAAAGCTTTAATTAAGCCTTGTAAAACTTGATTAGTTTCGCATAATTTAGCCTGTACTAACTTGTGTTCGGTGATGTCCTGGCAAGCACCGTAAACACCCACAGCGCGATTCTCGGCTTCATCCCACACAACTTGCCTGCAATCCCACAGCCACCGGATTTCCCCGGATTTTGTGACAATTCGATACTCGCTGACTTCCTTGCGGCTGCCTTGGCGAGACTGCATTTGATCCAGCAGCATTTCTACGTCGTCGGGATGAATGCAGTCAAATTGCAGACCCCCTGAAGTTTCGATTTCTGATGGAGTGTAACCGGTGATGTGGGTAAAAGCTTCGGTCATCCACTCGCAGACGGATGTTCGATCGGGCAGTATGTTAAAAGAATAGGCAAAATCTGAGGTAATTTGCGAGATAATTCGGTAGCGAGATTCCGATGCGCGCAGGGCTGCTTCGGCTTCTTTGAGTTCAGTAATGTCTCTATTTGTAACGAGAACTGCTTCGATGCTGCCCTTCGCACTCACGATGGGGCTAAAGATGTAGCTGCAATAATTCCTGTGCCCAGTACGCGGATTAATAAAGTCAGTTTCTGTTGTTAAACTTTGTCCTGTGGCTAGTATATTTTCCCAGCAATGATTGTGGAGTTTAATCAGTTCTGGTGGTAAGCCAATTTCTTCTAATGTTTTGCCTAAAATGCAGGTTTTTGACAGCGGAGTTAACTCTAATCCGGCGCGGTTGATATAAATTAATCGCTGGGAGCGATCGAACATCAAAAGTCTGTCCGGTGTAGTTGAGAGTACAGTATTTAGCAGCTTGCTTTGCTGTTTGAGCTGAGAGTGTATTTTTTGCAGCGCCTGTTCTGTGTTTTTGCGATCGGTGATATCTTGAAAGAACACCGATAAACCTTCTTCCGACGGATAAGCCTCGATTTCCAGCCAGATATTTTGCTGCGGGTAATATCCTTCAAATTTAACAACGACGTTACGAGATACCGCTTTGTGAAATTCATCAAAAAAAATCGTGTTTGCGGTGTCGGGAAACTGCTCCCAAATATTATTACCTAAAAGCTCTTGACGCTTTGTGTGCAAGCAATCCTCTGCTTTCGGGTTGACGTAGGTAAACTGCCAATTGCGGTCTAGCGTATAAAAGCCCTCTGTGATATTTTCTAAGATATTAACGATTTGCTTTTGCGATTTTTCTAAAGCTGCTGCTGAGAGTTTCCGCTCTGTGATATCGCGGGAATTGATGACTATGCCGTTGATACTAGAATCGTACAGCAAATTGTTAGCAATGATTTCTAAATACACCCAGTCACCGCTAGCGTGGCGTTTCCGATATTCTATCGGCGGTGCAATCCCTGGCTGTTTGAGTAATTTGGTAAAATATGCTTGCCAAGCGGGTACATCATCTGGGTGCAGCAAATCGCTGTGGAATTCGCCAATTCTTTGTTCCGATTTGTAGCCTAAAATCCGCTCTAGTGCAACTGGACTTTGGTCTCGTATCCGCCCGTCAGCTTCAATAATTGTAATTAAATCGGAAGAGTTGCGCAGGATAGTTTGCAGTCTGGCTTCTCCTTGTGTCAGCGCCTGAGTCACCTTTTTGTACTGCACCTGACTTTGCTCTAACTCTCTTTCTAACTGTCTAATTGTAGCAGCTTGCTGTGCAATTTTTGGGTGAAAGATTGAATTTATTTTGTCTTCGCTGGCTCGGCCTACCTGGGAATTCCAAAGCAGTTGAAACTCGATCGTCAATTCCTGCAAAGCTGCGGATAAATGGTTAACATTGATACTTAAAATAGCCTTTTGGTCTAGAGACAGTTCATCGATATGTGCCTGCAACTGTTCCAAATGATTAAATACTTTTTGGCTCATTATAGGAAGTGCTCAAATTTGCGGCGATTAAAAGATGTTATTCATTTTATAATCATATCAGATTATTGAAGTCAAGTGTCAAAAGACATAAATCTTGAACTTGAGCGGTAGAGCCTTAATGGCGATGCTAATTCCCTGTGGCGAAAGCGATCGGTAATGCTAGAAAGTTTGACGCATAAATAAAATTGTTAGGCTAAGTTATATTACTGAAAATAGTTTTGATTTTTTAATTGTTAATTAAATAGGACTGACGCACTCCTGAGTAATATTCTGGGGTTTTTCAACCTCGGTAAAGGGTGAAAAGGAAGTATTATCGTAAAAAAAACGCTGTTTCTGCGTCACTCCTGTACATGAAAAAGCCAATCCTCATTCAAATTTTAGGAATCAGTGATTTTACGGATAATTCGGAAAATTTGATATCAGCACGCAGATGAAAAACAGGCCGAAAAGCCTGTTCCACAATTACCGGACTTATGCAGAGAGCGGGTTTTTTAACATAATTGGGTTATTTTAGCTCGATCGTGGCAACGATCAACCGGGTTGAGACAGGAACAATACGCAAGTCCAGAATCAACAGGAGTTAAGTAAATAAACTGAAAAAACCGGGCTTTTCAACCAATATTCCTGACGAGGCACTACACATCTTTGTTAAAAAAACCTGATTTCTGAATAAGTCTACAATGAAAATTAGGAACAGGCCGAAAAGCCTGTTCCTAGCATCAGGATTTAAAGCCTTTAGAGCTTTTCTTTTTGTCCTGCGGTTTGGACTTTGACTTGTTAACTTCGCCTAAAGCTTCCTGAAATAATTTGTCTAGGTGCACGGGAACACTGGCAATTTCGGGGAGTTCGGGTTCTAAGGGTTTTTTAAACTCTTGCAGCAGGGCATCTAAATCGCGATCGATCTGAAAGTCGGTGCGTTCTAATACAGTTTGCAAAATTTGTCCTAATTTCGGCGGATTAACTTTAGCTAACCGCCGCCAAATCCAGGCATTAATTGCCGGATCTTCTAGATAGTTGCGAACCAGCTTCTCATAGCCGGGAACAGTTGAAAAGTCTTCGGTTGCTAGCATGGTGGTAAATTGAGCGTAGGTAGACAAAAAGGTTTGTCCCCAGCGGGGATGAGAAAGTGCTGTCACCTGTTCGGCTTTTTTGAAGCGATCGGGCAATTCGGCTTTCGGTACTACCATTTTTGAACTAGCATTGCCCTCTAGCAACACTTCAACAGCTTTAGCATCCGCACCTGATGCTGCGATGGCGGCTGCTTTGACTTCTTCTCGATCGACTCCAGCATCTTCAACGATATCCGCGAGAGATTTAGTTCCATCGACACCAATATCAGCTAGGCGTTTTTTAGTCATCACTTCCTGAAAATCAGCCAACCGTTTATTCAGGTGATATCCCGATAGCGTCACTTCATCACTGCCAAAAAATTCGATAAAATCTTCGTGATACTTTTCTACCGATTCCCAAGCTTGCTCTAACAATTCCGGGGCGTCGCTGTACAGGTGATTTTTGTAATTTTGCTTAAAATTGCCGATCGCCACCGCCAACTTCGGCTTACCCAAATTCCCCATCGGGATGGGAGAGCCCGAGAGTATCCACCAGTCATCGGTGAGGGGAGCAATCCGAGCCCGCAAGATTTCTCCTAACTTAAAGCGAGACATTTCTTGCTGGAAATTCGCACTGTTAGGCTGAATGGCATAGTGTTTAGCAGTCAGCCAGTTTGTCACATCGAAGCTGTCGGGCGAAATTCGAGTAATTTCAAATAAGCCGATGAAGCTTCTGTGTCGCCAACTTTCTAGCAAACTGCGATCGCCCTCGGTTAAATCCGGCTGACTTTCGACAAAAAGGTCGATCGGCGTTTTGTCTCCGACTTTACCTTCCACTGTAAAACTGTCAATCACTTGATTTTGTTGAGCAATATCGTAGCGTTCGCCAGTCGATCGAGCGGCGGCAAAAGCTTCCAAAGCTACCGCCAACTCTCCCTCAGCATCCAGCACAAACTCAATCAAATTTTGCTTGAGAGTCCAAGCTCTTTCCAACATTACATTCACAAGTTCTACCTATTTTGAATCAGAGAATTTAGATTTTTAACAATTATCGGACTTGCCGAAACCGATGGTTTCAGGCGGCGAAGTAGATGGCTGGCTTTGATGAATTAAGGTATCAATTATTGATGAACTGGAACATCTTGAAATTTTAGGTAATAAACATCGCAAGAATTGCCAGTTTTGAACAGAAAGGCGGTGGCCTGATCGAACTCGAAGGGATGCCTGTTTCACAAAAATTATTGGAGATGTCTAATGTATTAATACAATTTCCAATTTCCAATTTCCAATTCCCAATGCCCAGCCACACCTAATTTACCTGATAAAAGCTATACTATATTTTTGAGTCCTTACTTAACAGAGCCTTCGCTAGGCAATTTATTAATATCAAACTTGTCGAACACAAAACTGTATAGCACCGCTGAAAATAGCCCCCTCTAAGTGAGCTCCTTCCAGATTTGCTCCGCACAAAAATGCACGACTCAAATTAGCGCCGCGCAAGTCAGCTTGTCTCAAATCTGCCCCCTGAAAATTAGCTTCATACAAAAATGCTCCATTCAAATTAGCCTTTCTCAGACTTGCTCCCCTTAACTTCGCCTCAGTTAAATTCGCTTTTCTGAGGTCTGCCCGATCCAAACAAGACTCTATCAGGTTTGCTTCCATTAAATTAGCCCCTTGCAAGGATGCCCCAGTCAAATTTACACTAATCATTTTAGTGTCACTTAAGTTGGCATTGTTCAGGTTTGCTTGAATCAAGTCAGCCCCTGTTAATCTCGCGAATTTCAAATCTGCGTCGCTCAGGTTTGCCCAACTTAATTCAGTCATTAGTAAGCAAGCATTCTTGAGGTTTGCGCCGATTAAGTTTGCCCAACTCAAGTCTGCCAAACTTAAATTAATCTCTTTCAAATTCGCACAGGCTAGATTAATATGACTCAGGAAAGCTTCTGGCAAAGAAGCCTCTTGCAAGTTGGTTTCATGAAAATTTCTGTCCCCGGCAGCATATCGCTTCAGAAGTTCATCAGCATTCATCTTGCTAGCCCCCTAACTTTAAATACTTAAGAGTAGACTACTGACACTATACTACAGTACAGTGTAACAACCAAATATTTTTAAAGTCTCAGTATAGATTTTCAATTCTTCTAGTGCCGATCGAACTAATGTAGAGCAAGCATCCGCTTCAAAGTCCATAAAGAAAATATATTCTCCGAGCGATCGCTTAGTCGGTCTAGACTCAATCCGACTTAAGTTAATACCGCGACTGGCAAATACTTGCAAAGGTTTTACCAGTGTTCCCGGCATATTGGCAGGTACACTAAAAGCTAGTGATGTGTGAGTACAATTAGGCGGTGAAGCATCGAGGTGTGAGTGAGCCACTGGTTTGGTAGCGGACGTAATTGATGAGCCGTCTGTGTTTGGGGCGTTTCCGATTTCTCCTGTATCCCTACCGAGTACCCAAAATCGAGTGTAATTGTCGGGATAATCATTAATTGGGCTCGCTAGCATCGGCAAATTATAGAGTTCGGCAGCTCTTGGGGAAGAGATTGCCGCTATACTGCTATCTTGCAGGTACTGCAACGCTTCCGTGGTTGAATTCGCCGGAATCAACTCGGCCCCCGGGATAAACTCGCCCAACCACAACTGACACTGAGCCAGGGCTTGCGGGTGAGAGTAAACTTTTTGAATCTCGTCAAAACTTTTAGCATTTGACAGTAGCGCGTGAGAAATCGGCAAAACCAAGGCGTGTTTAATTCGCAGTACATCGAGCCGCCACAGGGTATCTAGCGTGACTGTGACGCTACCTTCGATCGAATTTTCGACCGGCACAATTGCAAAGTCAACCAGCCCAGAGGCAGATGCCTCTAGTGCCTGAGAAATGGTGGAATAAGGACACAGGGTGCATTCGGAGTTAGTTTCTTCCAGGCTCAACCAATTGACATAAGCCAGAGCGGCTGTTTCTGCATTAGTACCGACAGGGCCGAGATGTGCGATCCTCTTCGAGGGCTTCACTAACGAAATTTTCATAATCAGTAATTTTACGTTACAACTGTTTGCTTTCCTTTCAACAGCTAGGAAGTATGATGAAAGAATTAGCGATGTCCCCAAAGCTTTAATCCGTGATTTCTCGGATGACATTGCCCGAGTGCGCGACTTACACTACCTGAAAAAGGTTATAGTTTATTAAG
>PVWI01000190.1 GCA_003003725.1 filamentous cyanobacterium Phorm 6
TTGCAAACCTTCCTGATATAATATCGCATTAGCTGCTAACAAACCGCTGCTCACAGCCCTTTCCATTAAACCGCAAGGAAACGGCATTTTTACCCAATCTCCCGCAAACAAAAGATTCGGCACAGCACAGCTAGTGTCTGGCCGTTCCGCATAACTACCGGGTGGATAACCGGAGAAATTCTTTTGATTTACCAATTCCCGGTGCAGCAGAGTCGCCGCTTTTAATTCCGGCACAATTTCGTACAATTCTGACTCAAAAGTTGCCAGCAAAACTTCCTGGTTCGGAAATTCCTTTTCCTTGTAACAATAAGCGTGCAGTTCCACTACGCTACCGCCAGTTTTCTGATGCCACTCGATGAATTGATCTTGAATTTTGTGGTAAAGTGTGATGCTGTCAGTTAGTTTGTAGCCGGAAAGCGAACTAAAATTGCTGTGTTCCCAGGGAAAATCGCGATCGAACCAAAAACGACCAACCGCAAACGGATCGGCTATTTTCAAGCCCTCAATTCGGCTCTGCACCTGCGGATTTACCTCACCGCTGCCCAAGGTAAACAAATGCTGCATCCCGGGAACATCGGCAGCAAAAACATAGTAATCAGCCTTCAAGGTTTCCCCCACATTCTGCGGCTGCGACTGATTCGTAGCGGCAGCTAACTGTACCTCATCTACTTTTTTATCAACTACCTTAAATCTGGGTAAATCCCGCTGAGCAGGCCCGCTCACAACTCGCCCCTCAGCATCAAAAACTGCCCCGTGACAAGGACAGTGAAATTGACCATCGTTTTGTTTCTGAACTGTGCAGCCTTGGTGAGTGCAGCTCAGAGAAATCGCCTCTTTCCCTCCGGATGCGCTGGCAAATACGCTGTCCCCAGCTCCGAAATATTCCGTTGAGTTACTGTCAGTTAACAGCGTGTTTCGTTTCACCCAAAAAGGTACTTTGCTTTGCACGTCTCCCGACTGATAAGTCAAAGAATCAATCTGGCCATTTTCCCAGTGAATATTACTAACTGCGACATCTGTTAATACTTTGCCACCTTTGCTTTCAATGGCTTTGGCAATCGGCTGCACCAAACTCGTGCCCATATCTTGCCGCGTGCCATTGAAGGCTAAACCTTCGGGATTTCCGAAAAAGTAAAAGTGGAAAAATTGCATTAATTCTCCCACACTCAATTCGTCGGGAGCGTTGAGACTGGATTTGGCAAAAGGCAGAAAATACAAATCATAAAGTCCGCGCGGGAATTCACCTTTTACCCAGTCAGCAACTGATATATTGTCGAGGCGAGCAAAACTTTTTTGAGTTTGAAAGCCACCAATTTCTCGAAATACTTGCCAGTGAGCAGGTTTTGTCAGATTGATTCCCCACTTGAGTCGATTGGGAGAAGATATCCCCAAGTCAACTATATTCCAGGGGAAAGCTGAATGATTGGGACGGAAAACTTCTGGTTGGTATTTGCCGTCTCGAAACACAACGGCGTAGGATTTTAAAGATACAAAGTTATCGGTAATTTCTAGTTCTTCAACCACACTTTTGAGGTTGTAGTATTGCGGAAAAAAACCGTGGAAACCGTGTTCCATCATAAAGGTTTCGTTCCCGACTTGTATCGGCCAACTAGCAATTTTGCCGCCGAGTTGGGGCGATTTTTCTAGCAGTGTGACGGCGAAACCCCGCTGACTTAGTTCGTAAGCACAGGCGAGTCCGGCTAAGCCTGCCCCGACAACTACAACGGTTTTAGGTGTATTCAGCATTCGCGGCAAGTCTATCGAATCTTGCTGAAAAACGGCGGGATCGGGCTTGGAAAATCGAGAGTAGCCCAGCAGCCCGCCGGCGGCACCGACTCCGAGGATTTTGAGGGCGGTTCGTCGAGAAACTGGTGGAGATAGCGGTGGATTGGTTGATTCACTCATAAAGCTGGTTCAAACAAATAGGTGATCCGATTTGAGATTTGAGATTTGAGATTTTAGAGGCGATTCGCGGATGCTTCCGGGGACTTGTACATCAAAACATCTCAAATCACCTTTTGTCTCTAAAATTCTTCTGTGATGGGGTATACGTCATAAGCCATATATCATAAGACCTTAGACATGATACTGGCAGAAAATAGTCAGACACATTACCGAGTTGCAGTGAGTCGATCGCAAATAATCTATCTGAGGTATGATGTTTCTAAGGTCAATGTAAAGTAATGTTAAGCCCGCTGCACCGAGACCCAACTGTAAAACCGATTACCTAAAATCCCGAGATTTATTACCCGTGACAGTTAAACTATCGTGGAAATTGCGCCGCCGAGAGTTTCTTAAAGCTTTCTCATTGGGGTTAGCCGCCCCTTTTTTGTACGACGGCGCAGCACATTCTCAAAACTATTCAAATCTCGAAAAAAGTGCGTTAGCCACCAATCCCACAGCCCGAGAAAACCAAAAACCCGGCACCGCAGACTGGGAGTTGGAAAATCCGGCTACCAAGCGAGAAATCGAAGGTTATGCGTCTCTGACTAGCGTCAATCTCGGTGGCGAAATTAAATTATTTGTTAATACTAAAGAACCCAATTATACCATAGAAATATTCCGCACCGGATGGTATAATGGACTCGGTGGCCGCCGGATGAACGACCCAATTGTGCGGAAGGGAATCAGACAGTCTCCGCCGAGAGAAGATGAAGCATCGGGACTCATAGAATGCGATTGGAAAGACCCGTATATTTTGCGAATTGGCGATCGCGCTGCGGACTGGACTAGCGGCATTTATTTAGCAAAACTCACCACCAGCCGAACGTCCAAGCAAAGTTATATCATCTTTACAGTCCGGGATGACGATCGCAAATCCGACATTTTATTTCAATCCAGCGTCACCACTTTTCAAGCATACAACAATTGGGGATATAAATCGCTTTACCGCTGGAACAGTCACGCCAAACAAGCCTACAAAGTTTCCTTTAACCGGCCCTACGCCATGAGTCCCAACCGCAAAGCAGCTTACGGTATAGGTGCGGGGGAATTTCTGACAAACTTTCAGCCAAAAAGGAGAACTTCGAGCGCTGGCTGGGAATACAATATGGTCAGATGGCTAGAAAAAGAAGCCTACGATGTTACCTATGCCACCAATATTGACACGCATTTTAACTCCCGGTTGCTGTTGTCTCACAAAGCATTTTTGTCCGTAGGTCACGACGAATATTGGTCGCGAGATATGCGGAAAAATATAGAAGCAGCTAGAGATGAAGGAGTCAGCCTCGGCTTTTTTGGTTCCAATATTTGCTATTGGCAAATCCGCTTAGAACCCAGCCGGATTACCGGCGAAGTAAACCGAACTGTAGTAGCTTATAAAGAAATGGCAGATTTAGATCCTATGGGCGGATTGAGAGCAGAAGTTGGTGCCGTTAATTTACCAGTAGAAATAGCGGCGGTTGGGCAATTAAACAACGGCATCGGCAAACTAGAACGCAATCAAATATCAACAAATTATAATAAATCCCCAGCACTTTATTCCTTAGTAACAACTCGCTGGCGAGACCGCACTGTCGGCAGTCCAGAAGATGCTTTAATCGGCGTTATGTACGAGACATTTCAAGTTAATTCTGATATTGTCATTGATAAAAATGCCCCCGATTGGCTGCTAGAAAAAACCCAGTTAAAAACGGGCGACAAGTTGCCGGGACTGTTGGGTTATGAGGTCGATCGAATGTTTGGCAATGCCCCAAAAAACATAGTTCGGATCGCCCATTCTCCATACCCTTACGGCGGCGGCACTCGCTATGCTGACATGACGGTTTATACAGCAAATTCGGGGGCGAAAGTATTCGCGACTGGTTCCATGCAGTGGGCCTGGGGATTGGACGATTACAATGCGCCACAATTGCGGCTACCACTTTTAAATGCCGGAGCTCAGCAGATAACGCGAAACGTTTTGGCAAAGCTGTTAAATTCAGCTAAACCTTGAATTATTTAATAAGTAAATCCACAAAAAAATGTAGCGTGCGCACTGCGCACCTTACCTTTCTTGAGCTTGAAAAGTTGCTTTTAATTTGCGATCGATTGTTTCTGCGTTATCGCTCAGATCGGCGATCGACTGGATTGTGTAAAATTATCTAAATAATTAAGTGGTTTTACACATAACTTAGGGAGCGTGAGTAATATATGTCACAATTATTAGATCGATCGCTAAAAACCTCATAAATCTTGGAATTTTTAATAGCCGAGGGTTCGTGAGCGCGACGCCCGTCTCACAATTAACGCACATAAATATGAACAAGTGGAGAATTTGGTTTTTATTGGTATTAACAACATTTTTGTGTTGCGTGCAAGTACCTGTAGTCGCAAAAATTACCGATGTGGCAACTCAAGTCAAAACCAAAACTGAAATATTGCGCCGCCAACTTGTCGCCGCCCAAAATCTAGAGTCAGCCGGACTTTACCGCCAAGCTTGCAATACTTTGCTCCCAGTTTTAAAATTGGCTGAATTTGATTGTGCCAACTTAATTGACAACCAAATATCTCCGACACAAAAAGCAATTATTGAAAATTTGGCAAACAGTGAAATCAGCGCCTCTGGATTGAGAATTTTAGGCGATGTCTTGCGGCTGACTGGTGCTTTGGACAATTCAAAAATCATGTTAAATCGCAGTTTAGCCGCCGCTCAAAACTTGCAAATGGATGCGGCTGTCAGTGCTGCGTATCTCAGTCTAGGAAACACTCAGCGAGCTTTCGGGAAGCGGCAAGAAGATATCAAGAAGGATGCCGATCCTAATTATGAAAAAGCTTTAGATTTTTACGAAAGGGCGATCGCCAGTTCTGCATCAACCCAACAATTACAAGCTAAACTAAATAAACTCCGTCTGCTTGTGGAAACTAAACTCGATTCAGATATCGGGAATTTGTGGCAAGAAATCAAGTCAAAAGTTGACAATTTGCCCGCCACTACTCAATCCATTTACGATCGCATCAACTTTGCCGAAAGTCTCGGTTGCTTGAGTATGCAAGTCATCGAGCCGCACGTCGATACTATTAAATGGCCTTTCCCGCCCGCAGTCAACCGCTGCGCTGTCAAATCCCCGCTTCATTCAGTTGACAGTTGACAGTTGACAGATGAGTGCGACCTCTACCTAGAAGGAAGAGGATTGGAGTAATGAATAGTTTTCTTTTAATTTCTCCCTAAAAGGGAGAGGCTTTAAACCAATTCTTTCAGGTAAAAATGTCGAACCACCCGCATTAATTTATGTTGCTAAACTCTTAGCAACCGCCGCCGATGATGCTGATAAATTAGGGAATTTGCGGGCAGAATCCTATGCGAAAGGGAGTCTCGGCGAGTTGTACGAAATAACTGGGCAGATATCCGAAGCCAGACAATTAACCGATCGAGCTTTGGGCATTGCACAGTCGATCCAAGCAGCGGATCTTGCCTATAAATGGCAGTGGCAGCTTGGTAGATTGACGGTGAAAAGCAAGGGAGACGTAAAAAGTGCGATCGCCGCGTATCAAGCATCAGTTCAAACCCTCCAATCACTGCGAAAAGATTTAATTGCAGTCAATCCAGATGTGCAGTTTTCCTTCCGAGACAACGCCGAACCAGTTTACCGCGAACTCGTAGATTTACTCTTGACAACCGAGGAAAACACTCAACCAAATCAGGCAAATCTTGAACAAGCAATTAAACAAATAGATGCGCTGCAACTGGCAGAAATTCAAAACTTTCTGCGGTGCGACTTTTCGCTTTCATTGCCAATCAATCGCATAGCAAACAATCAAGCAGCCTTGATTTATCCAATTATTCTAGAAAACAGAATAGCAATTATTCTCCAAGTTTACGGACAGCCGCTGGCATATTACGAAACTGCTGTTTCTAGAAAAACACTAGAAACAGTCATGCAAAACTTGCAATCAAACTTGAGAGAACGAGGAAAGACACCCAAGGTAATAGTTGAATCGCAGAAACTGTACAAATGGTTAATTGAGCCGCTAGAATTAGAACTCAATAAAAATCCTCAAATTGAAACATTAGTATTTGTACTGGACGGAAATCTGCGCAATATACCGATGACAGTGCTTTACAATCACAAAACCTAGAAATATTTACTACAAGATAAATATGCGATCGCCATTTCTCCGCGCCTAGAACTTTTTGCCCCCAAACCGCTACAACAAAAATTAAAAGTCTTCATCGGTGGCATAGGTGAACCGCAAAACATTGACGGTAAAAGTTTTGAAACTATCTATAAACTTAGAGAAGAATTAGATGGTATTGCCAAGAAAGTTTCCGCCAGTAAACCTTTGCTAGATACGAATTTTACCAAAGCTAACATTCAAAAGTACCTGCAAACAGGCAACTTTTAAGCAGTGCATCTCAAGACTCATGGCGAATTCAGTTCTGATCCCGACAAAACTTATATTGTCGCTTACAAACAACTCCTCAAAGGTCAAGATATCGCCAACTTAATCGCATCCGAAACAGCAGAGCGAGCTAATAACATTGAACTGCTAGTTTTGAGTGCTTGTCAAACAGCCGCAGGAGACAACCGAGCAGTTTTAGGACTTGCGGGAATTGCTATCCGTGCGGGAGCTCGCAGCACTTTGTCAACCTTGTGGGAAGCGCAGGATGCACCGAATACGGAACTGATGTTAAAGTTTTATGATGAACTGTCGAAACCTGGTATGACGAGGGCAAAAGCGCTGCATCTTGCACAGCAATCGCTGTTTGAAAAATATCCTGCACCTAATATTTGGGGTACGTATATTTTAGTGGGTAATTGGTTGTGATATCAATTCCGGTTGCACCGGAATAATATAGAGGAGACGGCAGTGCCGTGTCCCTACCCCGATTAATTGTAGGGACACGGCAGTGCCGTGTCCCTACAGAAAATCATTTAGGATTGCTATAAGTAGTAAGGTGCGCATTGCGCAGCCTACATAGAGTAATAGGTTTAGTCGTTATTTATCAAAACCGGGCCAACTAACGGTTCTTTACTTAACTCTTTTATCCCAATAAACTCTAACAATTTATTCCAGTCATTTTTAAATTTTTCATCTGGTGGCGAAGTTAACAGCACATCGCCCAAATGAGTCAATGAATCGTACCAAATATCAGGCGAAGCTGCATTAATCAAACGCTCCCTTTCCACCGTCATTTTCACCCGCTTTACCGATCCATCTACAACCAAGTCTGCACGATCAGTTCTACTTTTATTACAGTATATTCTCAAGAACCAACGGTAAGTTTTACTTTCTTCTAAGACAGATTTGGAAGATAAAGGTACACTAATACTAACGATTCCAGGAGTTTGGGATAACTGGAAAGTTGTTTCATAAATCACAGTTTTCTCGTCTTGAGTCAGGATCACAAATTCTCCCCTTTTTATGTCTTCACTAATGTAGGGAATGTAAAACCAAAAAGTAGGACGTGCAGAAGTTGTTAATCCTAGATTTTTGGGAGGAATCAAAGCAGTTAGCCGCTGCTTGGTTTGTTTGCAAGATGAGTTTGATGGGTCGAGTCCACCTCCTGGTGTAGTGTTAGGATCTGGAGGTGTTTGAGGTGTTTTCGATACTTGTTGTACGGGAGAATGCGTCCAATTTACGATCGGCAATCCAGACTCGATCGCCAAAATTAAAGTCAACACTAACTGCAATTGAACTTTATACATATATTTCTTTTTTATTCCAGTCCCTATACGCTGGGACTTTGTTTTTATAGACTCGATTTCAACCGCTGAGGATGCTTAAGATCGATCGTACAAAAACAAGATACCACCCGTCGCCACTAAAGCCAAAACCGCAGGAACCAAAGGCATCCAACCCCCGAAAGCCATAATTGCCATACAGCCTTGATACACTACAAAAATCATAGCACCGCCAGCGATCGTCAATACTAAGAGCGATCGTCCGCGCCCGGCCAACAACCCGCCCGTCACAGCCACCAACCACACAAAAATAGCATCTCCCCACTGTATCCCCTGCCATTGGGGCAAAACCCACAATAGCGGTCTTTTGTCAATGACAGCGCTGAGAATTTGACTCACCATCTGAGTGTGAATCCACACTACCGGCATTTTACCATAAAGAGTATCAGCATAGTCCTTAGAAACTTCCGAAGTATGACCAATTAAGACAATTTTATCCTTGACTAAATCAGAGGTTATTTTCCCTGACAATACTTCTTGAAGCGTTACTTTAAAAGCTGGTTTTGGATTATTCGCGCGGTAGTTGAGCAATACTTGACTGACTGACGCATTTACATTTTGATAACCTACTGTACGCTTCGCCAATCTTGGAAAAGTAACGTCACCAATTCGCCACTCTTGATTTTGAGTTGTCTCTGATTTTATGCCTTGATTTTCCAAAAACCGCAAGGCCAACTGCAAGCTGAAGCTATTGGGAGTTTTACAATTATTAGCGAAATTAGAAAGCTTGGGGTCATAGGATAGAAATTGCCGACGAACGCTGGCACCTTTTTCGTTGCCCAGTTCATCCTTGGGTAAATTGCTAAAACTAACTTGATTTGTTAATTGAGTTTCCGAAAACTCTGGCGCAGGATCGAAATTTTTATCAGTTGAACTGTAGCTGCATATAGTAATAATATTCGGATTGTTATTGAATAGGGAAATTAATTTTTGCCGCCCCGGTTCTCTTGCCGAATTGCGGTGCATATTCAAACCAATTGCTAAAGGTTTAAACTTCTGCAATTTGTCGAGTGCCACTGCTAAGGTAGCATCATTTTGAGGATAGCCGTACTGGCTAGCATCCTTGTCTGTTATTTCCACAACCAACAGCCGATTGTCGATTAATTCAGGTTCGCGCTGGCCGAGGAGTCGATCGAACATTGACAATTCCACAGGCTCCAGCACCCCCAGATAGCGCGCTCCCATCACAGCCAGACTGCACCCCGCACTCGCCAAAACCACCGCTCGCCAGCGCGAAAAAACCTTAACCTGCGGTCTTTTTGGAGCAGCAACCGCAATCAAAACCTCCTCCGCAACAGCGGAATCGGGTGGAAGCAAAAAATCGTTCCAAACAGGCGGAATCGCCGCCGGATGCTGCCAAATTATCGGCAACCAACTAGCACAAGGAAACCGATCCTCAAAACCCTCCAACCGATGCCGCGCTTCCCTCGCCGCTGCATACAAAGACTTACCATCCACAAACTCTTTCAAAAAACACTTTAAAAATTCTTGAGCTACAAAATCCGGCACCAACTCCCGCATTAAAATCATCTGCGGAATCATCTGAAAATCATCCAAATTTCTCGCCAAACCCAACCCATCGCAGCAATTAAAAATTGCCAGTTGCAAACCCTTATTCACCGCTTTTCTCAAACCGTACCACAATTCATCTATTGTTAAACTGTCAGTTTGATTAATATAAATTTTTCCAGTATCATTTTCAGTTTCGCCATGTCCCGCAAAAAATATAATATCCCAAGCTTCTTCCCAAAGTTGATCGTTAATTTCATCCCGTTTCGGTTCTACTAAAAATCTGACATCAGCATTAGACAAATTCTCGAAAATTTTCTGGTCTTTTGTGACATCAATCCCAGCGCTATTTCCCAGAATCACTAAAATTTTTACCAGAGATTTGCGAACTGGTTTTCGTGGAATTTCCGATTTTACATAGTTTAATTTACTGAGTGAAGGTTCCGCATTCGGAAATCTCTCTGTAAACAAATTCCACCGATTCCAAGGCAGTTTTTGCAAGTGCTTGTCGTCCGTACAAATCAGCACTCTTGCTTCTTCATCTCTATTTAAATTATCGCCAATCATCCTGTCAACCTTGGCAAACTCAGGAGAACTCAGCCAATCATTCATCATCTGAGCTAGTTTTTCTCCAGATTCTTTACAATCATTTAGAGAAGGTCTGCTGCTCATCCTTTTAGGTTTAATCCGAAAAGAGAATCCTGTTGTCACCGATTTCACAGCAGAATTCTTTTTAGTATTTGGGTGCAAAAACGGGTAGATTAAATGCACAAAATTTTGCTGGTGGCGGCGACGGCGGGAATGCGATCCCAAAGGTCGATATTTTTCTAGCCAATGTTCTGCTTCAAAAGCTGCTAATTCCGGGTTGGGAGGTAAGTTTTCGCTTCCAGTAAAGTCCGTAGATGGAAATTGATTGTTTTCCCCAATTTTCAAAGTGCAGCGAAAACCTTGTTCGCAATCTCCATCTAATTTCAGAACAATTAACTTATCCATAACTCACACCCCCATTGATGATATTTGACTATTAGATCAAAAAATTTTCAGTCACGCTGAAATCGCCTAAAGCCAACTTGACGGTAAAATGTTCCCCCGGTTCTCCGCTTAACTCAAATAGCAAATTTTCCGTTTTATTTGCTTTAGCCTGCATCAGAGTTTCACCTTCATCATCTAGCACCATCAACTGCAAATCGTTAGGCAGATTTTTTTGACCATTTGTGGGATAAACCTCTACCGAAATATCGATATCTGGTGCATCAGTTGTCATCAATTCCACAAACAAAGCTACTTGCTCTTTGCCCCGCTCCAAGCTTAGCAATTTGCCTCGCTTAATCGGCCGATTTCCAGTCACTGAAGGACTGCTTTCTAAAGCTTGGAGGCTGCGGAAAGCAAACTGCAATTCTGGTTTCGACTCGAACAGGGTTTGAACTGTGTGCCAACCTGTATCAAAAACATTTTGCAACCAGTCACTGAGATTTACTGGCTTGAGTTCGTCTAAATATTCTAGCAGTTGGTCGAGGGATTTTAACTCGCTGACTGCAATTTTTTCTTGTTGGGTTTGCGGCACAAATCCCAGTAATTTAACCTCCTGGAGTGATTCAGTCATTTCTACCGCAATGTAACCAATTCTGTCCGATCGCACTTCTGCCGGAATCGAGACAAAATCTTCACCTGGGGCTACCCACCGACACTCCAATTTGCCAATATCTTTGACATCCAAATCCGCAACATCCATGAATTTCTGGACTACAGGATTCCAAATACTGCTGGCGGGCAAATCTGTGTCTATTTCCAAACACTGAAAGTAAAAATCCACTGCGTGTACGGCCAAAGCATTCAGGTAAACTTGTTTGGCTTTTTTCGGGTCATTTTGTTGCTGGAAAAGCGTTTGAGCGCTGCGTCGTGCTGCTGGGGCGATCGGAATTGTCAAAACCGAATTAACTTCTGTATTATTCATGATGTCTCTCTGCTTTTGGGTTTTCCATATCCTATAAGTATTCCCTGAATCGGGGCGTAAATTTCTCCAAAGACCTCCGATAAAAACTGCTCAAATTTGAAATACTTACTCCTAAATCTTGGGATATCTGCTGCCAACTTACATCTTCTAGCACTCTTTTCACAAGCAATAATTGAAAATTGACATGGGGGTGCTTTTTACTCACTTCGCTTTGAAAAGCATCGCCCGGATCTTCTATAATCATCTGGATTAGAGCTGCTCCGAGTCGATCGAATTCATCTTCCGTCTGCCGCTTTTCTATTTGGTTGAAAATTGGCTCCATATCTCCGTAGTATACAGTTGGCAAATCTTTTCGACCTATAACTTTAGGCGTAGCTTCCTGAAAACATTTAATCATCAAAAAGTTTACCCATTGTCTGACTTCTTTCTCAGGTCTGTAATTGTGAACTTCCTTGCAAATTCGCAACATCAATTCCTGTTTTGCTTCGGCACAAATTTCCTGATATATTTGGTAGGAAAAGTTTGAATTTTGGGGACACTTAATGATTTTATATCTTTCGATCTCCATGTATAATGCGGTAACAGCTTTTCGTCGTTCTACAGTTTTAGGCTGGTGATTTTTAGCAGCTATAGCTAGCTGTTTAAGCCGATCGTCAATTTCACCGTTAGTGGCCATCTCTTGTTCCAAGGGTACTCAGAAAAATTGTCTTCAACCAGCGATTCAGGCGGAGGAGTCCGCTAATTCTCTCATCAAGATTGGCTGGGCCGATCTGGGAGCGATCGCATCCTCCTGCATAGCCCTCTATCCCTCTATCTGTCTGGATCTGCGATTTTTATGCAAACTGGCTGCATAATTTACAAAAGTTTACATACAGAGGTGGGACACGGCAGTGCCTTCCGTCGTGTCAACTTAAGCCTGAAAGCCTTGGTATCTCTCGTTCATAGCCAAGTCTAGATCCCCCTAAATCCCCCTGATTGTTGGGGGACTTTGAGAAGACTCCTGTCCCCCCCTTCTTAAGGGGGGCTAGGGGGGATCGGGTCTTAATAGTCAAACAGCAGTCTGTGACAGGGTTTGACGTTAAGTTGACACGAAGAAGGACACGGCAGTGCCGTGTCCCTACAAACCGCGAATTTGTTGGTGTTGGAAGCTTGGCCGTGCTTAGGTTGCACCCTATAGCAGATGTTGGCGGTTTGTGTTGAATGCTATAATCGGGCGGCTCACCAGCACAGTCAAATATTCGCACCTACATCCCAACTTTTGCCAACTGCTGCCGCCAACTGCGCCGTCAACC
>PVWI01000191.1 GCA_003003725.1 filamentous cyanobacterium Phorm 6
ATGCTATAAAGGGCCAATGCCCCATGCCCCATTCCCAATGCCCCATTCCCTCTCATCCCCGTCTTCCCCTGTTTGGGAACTTGTGACGATCGGCAAACGTCAAAAAAATTGGAATGTTCGATGAGCTAATTCCACACATGAGCGACTTTATTTCTGTGTCCTGGTCTGCGGTTGTGGCGACCGTTCAAAGAGTGCAATTGCCAGCCGAAAAACTCTCTAACTATGACTTGGTGTTGCGGTGTCAGGAAGGAAATCGACCTGAGACCACTGTTTTTTCAGAATTGTTAAAGCGGTATCAATCCCACGTAGACAGGGTTCTCTATCACTTAGCCCCTGACTGGCAAGACCGAGCAGACTTGGCTCAAGAAGTCTGGATTCGAGTCTATCGCAATGTTAACCGCTTGCAAGAGCCTGTTAAATTTCGGGGCTGGCTGAGCCGCATCGCCACTAATTTGTTTTACGATGAGTTGCGCAAGCGCAAGCGGGTGCGAACTCCGCTATCGCTAGATGTACCCCGTGCTCTGGAAGATGGGGAGATTGATTGGGAACTTCCGGCCGACAGTCCGGGGCCTGATGAAGATTTGACGACTAGAGAATTTTACGATGAGTTGCGATCGGCGATCGCCGATTTGCCGGAAGTATTCCGCACGACAATTGTTTTGAGAGAAATTGAAGGTTTAGCCTATGAGGAAATAGCGGAAATAACTGGAGTTTCTCTGGGAACTGTTAAGTCGAGAATTGCTAGAGCTCGCCAAAGGTTGCAGTTGCAATTGCAAAAATATATCGACGGTAATTAGCAATGGTGATTTTCGAGGCGGAGCGAGAAGATTTGGTGATGTTTGCTGTGACATCAAAACTTCTATTTTAAAATATAAATAAGCAGTAAATCATCCTAATAGCGAGCCTGTGCTTACCCCAATTAAAGCAAGTGATGTGAAATATGAATTCTAACTTTGAATCAGCTAAAAATCAGAATCAGCAAGGTATCGGGGATTCGCTCGCTGAGAATCAAGCTAACAACAATTATCCCCCGGGGAATGTAACTACTATGATGCGCGATCGCTTTGAATTGCTGAGTGCCTACCTTGACGGCGAAGTGACGGCGACAGAACGCCGAGAAGTTGAAGAATTGCTGACAAATGACCCCGCGACGAAGCGTTTGTACTCGCGACTTTTGAGTATGCAGCGAAGTTTTAGCTCAATGCCGGTGCCGGCTGCGGAACAATCGGCACAGGAGTTGGCGGCGAAGGTTTTGCAGCGGGTTGAACGCAAGACGAAACGAAATTGGGTTTTGGGTGGAGGTGCGATCGCAGCTTTGTTGATTGCGGTGGTGTCTGGTGTCGCTGGTGGTCGCCAATCGTTTGCTCCGCAGTTTGCTGCATCGCCCGTTCCTGCTGAATCTGACGGTTTGGTAGTGGCTTTGAATGAGCCTTTAGTCGAGATTGTTAATCCCAACGATTTGATGCTTGGGGTGAATGCACCGATCATGGATATTCCGAAAGTTGGTGTAGCAAGCCCTCAGAAGTCATTGCCAAAGGTGCAGTAGGATTGATTTTTTGAGCAATAACGAAATATTGAGCTCCCTGAAAAACGGGGGCTTTTTGCTGTTTTTTCCGGTTTTTTAAGGTGAATATATCTTTTGAGAATCTCTGGGTTTTGATTGGCTAATTGCCTAAATTTTTGAGTGATAGGGAAACCGCAGATGCAACGCAGATAATTTTAAGATTGTTGGCAACTTTGGCAATCTTGTCCGATCGCGAATTGTGGGGCGATCGATCGCCATTAAGCCCGTTAGCGCAGCCCTCGAAGAGGATCGCACTTTTGACGTGTTTTGTTGATTTTGGCGGCAACAGCAGATTCTCCTCAATTTCCTGCCACACAGCAAAAGATACATTACAACCGCTATTGAGACAATATACCAGCAATTTCACTCGTCCTCATCAGAAAATAGAGAAGGTAAATCCCGTTCTCCCCTCACGATCCGAACAATTTCAATTAAGTTGTCCAGCGCCCGATAAAGAATAATGTAACCTCTGATAGGAATTCCCCGCACAGAAGGAGCTAGTTCCTCGTAAGTGCGCCCTATATTGGGGAACTTAACTAAATTACGGCACTTTGTATCAAAGTCTTCAACAAATTGCTCGCCTGCTTCTATATTCCTAGTTGCAAAGTAATCGGTAATTTCATTGAGATCGCGACTGGCTTCAGGGGAAATAATGTAGCGGCTCATTGTTGATTTTCCCGCATTTTGCGAAATTTTTCCCGCAATCTAGCTATAACTATCTCCCCATCAATTCCTTCGCCACGTTCAAGCTGAGCTAGTCCTGCAGATACTTTTGGACGAGTTTCATCGACCCATTCTTGATAACGATCGCTCTGTTGCCTATCGCTTCTGTCTGCGAGTAGTTCCAACGCCGCAGCAATTACCTCATCCACCGAAGAATATTTGCCACTTTCGACTTGCGCTTCAATAAATTTATTATGGTCAGGTTTTAGAGTAATGTTCATGCGCTTTACTTCTAATAACTTTTAGCCATTATATCATTTCCACTGGCTCTCTCCGTGTAAAGGCGAAGGGGAAGGCGATCGATCGCCATTAAGCCCGTTAGCGCAGCCCTCGAAGAGGATCGCACTTTTGACGTGTTTTGTTGATTTGGGCGATCGGCAACAGCAACGTCTCCTCAATTTCCTGCCGCACAGCAGGAGATACATTACAACAGGTCTTGAGGCAATCTACCAGCAAATTAGGTAAAAAACCTATTTTCCCACGTCCCATCGGGCAGCCAGATGCCTCCTAGAGCGCGAACGCGATCGGGTAACATGAAGTAAGCCCAAGCCGTGCCTAAAGGTTTGAGGTGTCGATCGCAAATTTCCACTTCTTCCCGCTGATATTCGTTTTGTGTCGGTTCCCGCAGCGGATTGTAGTCTTCAAGTCGGTCTAAATCGTCCAAAATAGCGGAATTCGCGAAACAAAGGAGAAAACCGCAGACGATGCCTTCTCCGGCCACCATCGCAGGATAGCCGATCGGCAGCGCAAAAAGCTGACCGCGGGCGATCGCCGGACAAGCATCCACAACCCTTCCCTCGCAGTAGCGCCGGTAGTTGCACTCCCCCGGTTTGAGAGTACCGTAGACAAAGACTTTCATCGAGTAGGGCCTAACCGCTAGTTTTTGCTAACATAGATGGCTAAGCTAATAGTTTAAGTCTCGCGGGCGATCGCGACGGCAATCTTGATAAATTTCGTTGTTTACCCTCTCTTATAATTCATGACTCTAACAGTTAGTTTTATTGCTTTTGGACTTCAGCCCTTGTACGTGAGCTCTTTTTTGCCAGACCTGCCCCTCGACAGCTTGTTTTCGACTCAAGGGATTATGGTGATGCTGCTGGCCGCCTATGCGGGGGCGATGTGGATGTTTCTCACCAGTGCTCCCAAAGTACACACGGTGATGGTATCGGATCTCGGACAAGCCAGGGAGTTTTATGAAGGTATGCTAAACCTGCCCGTAGCAGAAGTGCCGCTGCATTACTACTACAATTACGAGCAAACCTTGGGGACAACGGGTATCGACCCCCTGTATTTGTCGCCGAATGTCGGCAGAGGAACGAGCTCTCAAACGATGGGGAGTCCCGAGGGTTTGTGGTATCAGTTGATGAAAAATACTCAACTGCACATCATTAGCGGCGCCGGTGTAGGGGAAAAAAATCGCGAACGTCATGTTTGTTTCGATCGCGATTGTTTGGATCAGCTATTGATGAGGGTACAAACTCGCGGCATTAGTTATAAGATTCGCCGGGAAAAGCCGCTGAATTTTTTGGTCAAGGATTATGACGGCCGCGTGATTGAAATGGCTGAGGTTAGTAATTAGTTTTAAAGGTTTGTAGTGAGGACTTCAGTCCTCTGATTTTGATGCGGACTGAAGTCCTCACTACGAACCTGGGAAAGTCAATTGATTTTGGCTTCAACGCTGGATTTTTCCGATGATGCCGCTGCTTTAGTCTCTGAAATCGCCTTGCGGCTGAAGATTTGGAAATACAGAGAAACAAAAAATTCTTTAACTGGGAAAACGATAAAAGTTAAAGGATTAATTGTGACAATGATATTGCGGACATCGGCTTTAGCTTGTTTGACAATTTGCTGCGCTACCCAGTCGGGAGACATAATGCCGATCGGGTTTAAGTTGCTTTTAAACGGCCCTAAAATCAGCTTGCGAACGATGCAGGGCGCGTCCAGCCTCCGCAAAGTAACTAAATCTCCCAAGGCGCGTTTGCTGAGTTCGTACAGCGGACTGACAGCGGGAATGACTTCTGCTTCTGAAGTGTTGATCCAGACTTCTTTGCAAGCGATATTTTCGTTAGTGCGGACTGTTAAGAAAAAGAGTTCCATCAGTCGCCACGCCGAAAAAGTGTTAATTTCGTATGAATTTGCGATCGCCTCTCCGGTTCTTTCTCCCTGTACGTTAATCCCGTGATTGATCACGAGAATATCGATTTTTTCTAACAATTGAGCTAAATCTGCCTCTGCGCCAGCGTGCCAAATTACAGTTTTTACAGGGAAACTTTCGCCGCCTACATTCAAAGTAATTTCCTCATTTCCAGAGGATAGGGCGATAACTTTTGCACCAGCTTTGTGCAGGTGTTTGAGAAGCAAACGCCCTAAAGTTCCCGATGCGCCGGTGACGGCTACAGTTTTGCCTTTAAGAGAAAGTGCTGTTCCCATAAGTTTATCTATTAAGGTGAAAGTACCGCAATAGTAAGCATTTTGATTGTCGAAGTGATGCCGCCAATGATAAGGTTTATTAACGAACCAGTTGCCGGGGGTAGTCTGGAATTCTCCCGGTTGGTGGGTGATGTCGGTTAATTCGTCTGCGCCTTTAATGCCACACGCGCGGGCGATCGCGCTCAACAAAAAGCCTAAAGTATAAATACAACCGGCTGCTGCGCCCCAGTGATATTCCGGTAGCACAAAATAAGCTAAAAGCCACAGCAACAAGCCCAAAACCATCATCGCCACAGCTTCGGGCACATCGTGACGCCAGTGTGCTTGCTTGTAAATTGTCTCGCTGACAGCAGTCAAATTCGGGCGGAAAACGCGGTGATGCCAATTGTGCAGCTTTTGCAAAGGCGGCACATAATGAGACGCGACGTGATAAAAGTCTCGGATGATTTCTGCCCAGCAGACAGAAGCTATTCCCACAGCGCCGACTATCCAGTAATTTACCATACTTGCAGAAGTTATAAATTTCAGATATTATATCATGTCCTGTCATAAAAAAGGTTTGTAGTGAGGACTTTAGTCCTCTGATTGATGCGGACTAAAGTCCTCACTACAAACCAATTTGATTGTGGTGTATCTCTTCGGATACGATCTGAGATATTGTCATTTTTTAACGATCGCTGCAAATGACTTTTATTGCTAGTCTGGCAATTGACTCAGGCGTTTTAAAATCTGCAAAACGCGGTACAATTCATTGCCGGGATTGGAAATAACAAATTCAGCCGATCGGGCATACTGGGGAGTTTCCCCTCTGACTAACTTCACAAAAGAGAAGTTAGCACCTGTAGAAATCATCCCAAAAGTAGGAGTTTCAGGATGCGGATCTGCCAGCATATATGTCAGGAGTTGGGCAAGTGCTTCGTCCGTTGAAAACGAAAGTTGTTTGGATTCAATTACTGTCACCCACAAGTTTGCTTTCATAATTAGGATATCTATTCTGCCTTCGATGATTCTGCCTTCGTCTTCCTCTTGAATGGATATCGATTTTTCGGCTTTGACTTGAAAAGGAGACTCAAACAGACCGGCAATAAACAAAATGGGGCTGACTATCGTGAGTTTGACTGCATTTTCCAATACAGGCGGGGTGTCTACCAAGTTGAAGTATATGTCTTGAACGCGATCGAGCAATTGTTTTTCTGAGTCTGTTACTTCGGGTAAGTTTTCTTGCCATTCTCGGAAAAATTCGCTGTTGCGAACTCGCTGCAAGCCGAAGTTATCGATTAGATAGCGGAGGTTAATATCTCTTGCTTGAAGTTTTTGCATTATAATTTATCGAGTTTTCATTATTGGTAATGATTTTAGCATGAGTGTAATTGCAACCGCAGATTGAGGCAGATAAACGCAGGTGAACGCAGATGGGTAGAGTTGATTTTGCTGAGGTTTTTGTTTACTTAGGTTTTCGATCGACTATTTGCTGTTTTTCTTCTGCTTGCAGTTGTAGGAGTTGCGGTATGGTGACAAAACGGTATCCCTGTTGTTTGAGTTTGGGAATAATTGCAGAGACTGCCTCGACTGTTTGCTGGCGGGGCCCCCGCCGTCGTGCAACAATACGATCGCCCCCGATGTCGCTTGAGAAATTACAGTATGTGCGATCGTATTTGCGGGCAGTTGTTGGTAGTCTTTAGGGTCGATCGACCACATAACAACTACGTAATTCTTCTTTTTGGCATAATCTGCAAAACCGTTATTTAAACGGCCGCCGGGAGGACGAAACAACAAACTTTTTGCCCCACTCGATCGATGAATGTGAATGCCTGTATAATCGATTTCATTCGATGCTGTTTTTTCGGTAACATCGTGATAGTAGTGATGCCACGTATGGTTGCCGATCGCATTTCCGGCTTGCACAACTTTTTTAGCAATTTCTGGATATTCTCGCAGATTTCTACCCAAACAAAAGAATGTAGCCACAGCGTTGTGTTTCTGCAAAACTTCTAATATTTTCAAAGTTTCCGCAGTTGGCCCATCGTCAAATGTCAGGGCAATAACTTTTGAGTTACTGATACTTGCTTTATAAACAATCTGGCTGCGAAATTGCGTCGGCGGCGCGAATACCAAAGGTTGTTCGGCGGGTTTCGGAGTCGGAGTTGTTGCGGGAGAAGGCTGTATTTGGGGTTTTGGCGGTTTCTGGAGGTTGGGCGGGAAATTGTCAAAAGGGGGGATTTGGGCTATTGAATTTGAGCTAGTAGTTTGTGGTTTTTTAGGGAACAGGGAAAAAAGGGCAATATATCCGATAAGTATAATACTTTTAATCGCTAATTTTTTAGTAAATTTGGTATTCATTAACTGTACTATTTGCTGTTAACGATATAACGATAGCTTACAACTTTGTCTAAAATTAGATAAAATTCAAGATAGCAACGCATCATCACAGGAGAAAAGCCATGATTGCTCCGGCAAATCTCAGCCGCATCACGATTCCCCCTCTGGAAAATGGCGATTTGCTCAGCCGTGCAGAATTCGAGCGGCGCTATACAGCCATGCCCGCACTCAAAAAAGCAGAATTGATTGAAGGAATTGTTTATATGGCTTCACCCTTACGCTTTGAACCCCACGCCGAACCCCATGCCGATTTAATGGGCTGGCTGTGGACTTACAAAATTGCCACCCCGGGCGTGCGTCTGGGCGATAATCCTACCGTGCGTCTCGATGTGGATAACGAACCTCAACCCGATGCTGTACTGCTAATTGATGCTCAACGCGGCGGCCAAACTTGCCTTAGCGATGATGGCTATATTGAAGGTGCACCCGAATTTGTTGCCGAAATTTCTGCAAGTACCGCTACGATCGATCTGCGGGACAAAAAACGAGTTTACCGCCGCAATGGAGTCAAAGAATATCTCGTTTGGCAAGTCATGAATCGCCGGATAGATTGGTTTTCCTTGCAGGAAGAAGAATATATTTCTCTACTCCCCGATGCTGAAGGAATTATCCGCAGCCGAGTTTTTCCGGGGCTGTGGCTGGCAGTCTCAGCACTTATAGAGGGGGATATGCCAAGTGCGATCGCAACTCTTCAAGCCGGATTAAACAGTGACGCACATCAAGAGTTTGTCCAACAGTTACCCACCAGCCAAAATCCCGTTTTGTAGAGACGCAATTCGCGCAGTCGCTATAAATAATTACGCTAAAAGCGACAAGTCTGCCGTGCCCTTTCATCCTCCGGTTCTTGCCAACCCCAAGAAAAATGACTCACCGCATTAATTTGCGGCGTTGCTGAACGAATTGCCTGCATTTGAATCTCCAAAGACGGCCGATTTTTCACAGATTTTCCCCAATCTCCGGCAATGGCAGGAATAATTTTTGCTCCCCGAGGCGCTAAACTCACTACCCGCTGCACCTGCGGCACAATGCAGCTTACATCCCCACAATTTCCGTAAGACATCGCGTGAAATTCTACACCAGCCGGAAACCTGTCCCAAGGCTGCAATCTCGAATCATATCCCCCTTGATTTATCTTTTTATTTGCATCAGGAAAAAATATCGCTCCTACAGGAATTCCCAGGCTTTGAGCAGGCCGAGTTGCCACTCCAAAAAAATCTAAAATTCCTTGGACTGCGTGAGCAACACTCAGTTGCCAGAGGTCTTTTTGCAGAATGCCGGTGTCAGGAAGCGGCGGTTTTGGTGTCGGTTTTGGTGTAGGAGTTGCAGCGTTTGGCGATTTTGTGGCGGTAGTTTGTGAAGCTACTTTTGATGCGGCATTCTGTCTTGAAGAAGCGGGAGTTGCTATTGGTACAGGTTGCGGAATTCGCCCCTGCCACAGAGGTTCTCGCTCATTCGGATATTGTTTGACTACTGCTTGAACGTCATTAGTATTGATAAATCCTTTAGTCAAATATCGCTGAATTAAATCTCGCCCTTGCTGATTGTTAGCCCGCTGTAAAAGCATTTGCTGCGATGCTGGGCCGTAAATCCACAAGTCTTGAACTTTGGTAGCAACTGAAGCCGGCCCGAAGCCCCGTAGATAGCGAATGTAGTCGAATAACATTCCTTGTGGCTTGCGCTTGACTATTTGATTTACTAATAAAGTATAGTCTTGTCTCGCTTGCGGACTGTAGGGGTCGATAAAGGCTTGATTACCCGGAACTTCTCCGAAGTCGTCGTTAATTGTTGCGTCTTTAATTATTGTTAAACTTGTCTGGTTTTGGCCGTTTAATGCGAGGGTTTGCTGTCTGTCGGGACGCTGAGAATAGGTATAGCCAAAGTTCATGGTAAACAACCAGGTGTATACTTTTAAACCTCGCTGTTTGCCTTTGGCGATCGCCTTTTCGAGCAAATCATATTTCTCGTAGCCACGATTTCTGACAACAGAAGGCCAAGCAGTCGGATTGTCTGCTACAGGAAGCAGCACTTGACCGTCATAAAACGCTTCGATATAGACTTCATTGTAGCCTTTATTGACAATGTTGTCTAATACTCGATCGACTTCTCCTGGCCTGACATCGCAGGGATACAAACGCAGCCAAACTGCTTGGGTTTGAGGCCAAGTTTTTTGGCGGCATTGTGCTATTTCCCGCGCGTGTTTGTTCAAAACGGCAAAATATGCTTGCTGGGATTCTGATTTTCCTGACAGCGCGGCGCGGCGCAAGTCTTCTTTTTGATTTACGTCTTCTTTGGATAATTGGCAATAGGCTAATGTTTCGGCAAAGGCTGCTTTATTTTCGATAAATGGCCACACAAGTTGGCTGATGAAGCTACTTGTTAAAACAGCAGTTACCGCACTTAAAAAGCGTCGCTGGTGTGGCAATTTGGCGATGCGAGTTGGTGCAATTTTCATGGGATAGTTGAATCGGGTTTTCTAGTTTAAATTGGCTGGCGATCGCCAATCCGGCGATCGCCCAGACGCACAGCTACAAATTTCTACTGTTTTTTGGTTGACCTAGTTATGGCACAAGTCGATCGCACAATGCAAATTCTGTCTGGCAGTTATTGAGGATCGTTTATAACAAGTCTTGTGACGAAACAATTGTTGGGCTGGTTTTTTTAGTACCGTGTAAGGTGCGTCGCTGTAAGATTGTCTATGCCAGGCGAGGGATTGTCGGTGGCGACGCACCCTACAAATACTTCTTGCTGTTTCGGACTTCCATTTCTCTTCTTCCTTCTACTTAAATGTATCAAAAAAAGCGCCTGGGTACACTGGGCGCTAAAAACAGTTGATATTTGTACTAAAAATTGTTGATACTCAAATATTAAGGATGAAAGATTAACTATTAAAATTTATCTTTTATCCCTAAATTTTGAGACTTAAGACCCTCTGTTGAGAGCATTTTCTACCTGCTGAAATTCTGACTCAAGACGCTTTTTCAACTTTTCAGGAACTGGACGGTTTGGATAGGAACTGTAATGTCCAGCCAAAGAGTTTAATGCGGTGCGCATTGTCGTGAAAGATGCGAGCTTAGTAAGAGCGGGATCGCGGCGGTATGCAGCAAAAAAATCGTTGATACTTGAACGAGCAGCGGCTTGAGCGGCTGCTTTTTCGGGCGCGCCCTCTGGCAAAGTGAGCGCTGTTCTCAAGCTTTTGACTAATGCTAATGTGTCTTGGCCGTAATTTCCACTCAGAGTGGCGGGAACATTGGTACAGCCCGCTACGCCGATGACAACAACTAATACGAGGGCTAACAGACGGGAAATGTAATGCTTCATAAGGTTTAGAAAAATGGAAGCGAAAGCGGCAATCAAAATTAACCTTTATCCTATCTCGAATTGAGCTAATAATGTCAAATTTTCATTATTTTTTGCAGCAATACCATGAAAAGTAAAATTTGTCAATCTCACATGGATTGATATCATATCGGCTCGAATGATCGCAATCAAATTGGTTCGTAGTGAGGACTTTAGTCCTCTGACGGATGCGGACTAAAGTCCTCACTACAAACTGTTTTTATGAGGACTAAGTAAGCGGACATAATATAATTTATTAATATCAACATTCAAATCTAAACTTGATTGATTTGTCCAGAAACGACGGAGAGAATTTGGGTTTGTCGCAGCCACTGACTGTCAAAAGCGCCTAAGTGAGTGGTAGTAATCAGTGTTTGAAATCGTTCTTGAATTGTTTCTAAAAGTTGATTTTGACGGCTCAAATCGAGTTCTGCAAGTACGTCGTCGAGTAAGAGTAAAGGTGCTTCGCCGACGACTTCTTCAATAAGCTGCAATTCGGCTAATTTTAATGCTAATACGAGAGTTCGCTGCTGGCCTTGGGAGGCGTATTGACGAGCTGGGGTATTGTTAATTGTAAATATAATATCATCGCGGTGGGGGCCGACTAAGGTGGTTCCTTGAAACTTTTCGGCGATCGCCCTTTGCTTAATTTTCTCTAAAAATGCTTGCCGCACTCCTTCGAGATTGTAGGAAGCAATTAATTCCGGGCCTACTTCAATATTAGCATCGTATTTCACATCTAAAACTTCTGCTGAACCGCTAATTGAACCGTGCCAATTTCGAGCTAAAGGCATCAAGCGCTCCAAAATTCGATCGCGCCTGCGGATCACACGAGCCCCGGCTGTCGCCAATTGCGCATCCCACAAAGCTAATTCTGAACTCTTAATTGGGGATTGGGCATTGGGGATTGGGGATTGGGCATTGGGCATTGGGCATTCTGCGATATTTTGGTCTTCGGGAGTTTCAGATCCGATAAATCGCATTTTGTCAAAAGTCTCGGAAAATTCTGCTTTCCTGATTTCTCTAGACTGTTTCAACAGAGCGTTTCGCTGGCGCAAAATTTGGTTGTACTGCTGCAAAATGTGAGCGTAAATCGGCTCTAATTGGATGACTAGCCGATCGATCCAATTGCGTCTTCCTTCCGGCCCGCCGCGCACTAAGTCTAAATCTAAACAAGAAAATTGTACGACATTTAAGACGCTCAAAAAGTCTAAATGGCGGCGTAGTGGTTCGCCGTTGAGCTTGCAGGTGCGGCGCGCCTGGGAGCGCAGAGTCAAGGATAGGTCGATCGCTCCGGTTTGACGTTCGAGTGTAGCATCTATTTGGGCGATCGGCTTTGAGTCGAGGATTAAATCGCGATCGCGCGATACTCTGTGGCTTTTTAATGTCGAAAGCAACTCTACTGCTTCTAACAAGTTAGATTTGCCTTGGGCGTTATTTCCTACTAAAATTGTTTTGGGAGCGTCAAACGTTACCTTTTGATCTAAGTAGTTCCGAAACTGCCGTAGGTGCAGTGTTTTCAAATACATATTGGTAATTGGTAGTCAGATGTTTGATCGTTCGGACTTTAGTCCTCTGAGGAATGCGGACTGAAGTCCTCACTACGAACCTACAAGGAGATGTTTGATCGTTCGGACTTTAGTCCGAACGATCAAACCTAATATCGGCTGAGAATACTATTTCCGAGCTTTGTACAAACGTACAAACAGTTTTTCCATTTCAATCCAGACAAACATCAGGGCGCTGAAACCGAAGCAAACCAGTAATTCAAAGGGCGACAAATAGTGAGTGCCGAAAAATGCTCTCAGTGGCGGAACATAAATCAGCATCAATTGCAAACCAGTGGTAACAATCACGGCTCCCCAAACAAAAAGATTAGTGCGGGGGTCTAACTCGATCGTTAGCTGAGTGTTAGACCGAATGGCGATCGCATGAC
>PVWI01000192.1:0-7500 GCA_003003725.1 filamentous cyanobacterium Phorm 6
GATGATGATGATCAGTCGCCGCAAGCGCCTGCTAGCCTACATCCAAAAGGGAAGCGTCGAACGCTACAAAGCATTAATTGCCCGTTTAGGCATTCGCGGCTAAACAGCAAAGCGAAAATTTGCGACAATATTCAAGAATCTTGGACAAAAGCCAGCAGGATTTACGCACCGATCGCCTATCCGTTTCAAACCGTTGATTAACCGCAATAGTTGCGTAAACCCTCGCCAAGATTTATTGAATAAATGTTCGAGATTTCAGGTTAAAGATAAAAAATGTCCTCCGAACCACCCAGCCAGCGCCTACCCTTTGAACCGGCCTCAAATCGCAAAAAAACGCCTAAAAAGCCCCCAGAAACCGAAGCAAAGCTAGTCACAGAAGAACCAAAACCAGAAAAGCAGCCCAAGCCCAAAGCCACAAAAACTGGCCCGCAGGCGCAATCCATCCCAGAAGTAGTCAGCAAACGCATGATATCCCGCATCGCGGTATTCTGCGGCGTACCGACAATCCTGGGAATTTCCACATTTTTTGTGAGTTATTTGATAGTCAGCAAAGGCTTGTTTGACTTGCCTAACACAGCAGTATTGCTGGTAAGCATGGGCTGTTTTGGTTTAGGCGTACTGGGATTAAGCTACGGAGTCCTCTCAGCTTCCTGGGATGAAGAAAATTCAGGAAGCACCCTGGGGTGGGAAGAATTCAATACTAATTTTGGACGGATGCAAGAAGCGTGGCGTGCCGCCAAACCAAAAAGTTAGAAGTCATTAGTCATCAGTCATTAGTCATCAGTTGACAAGATTGCAAAAGTCCTTTTAATCAAATTTTCGGGCGGGCTAGAAGCAACGGCCTACAAGAAAAAATGATTTTTGTGGGATGGGCTTCTAGCCCGTCCTAGATATTTCTGCAATAGTTCAGTCATGGACGTATCAAGACCAAAGAAACCGGGTTTTTTACCTAATCTCAGGGCTACAACGCAGAATTTTCGTAAAAAAACCCGGCTTCTAACCACGCTTGCGTTCAAGACTATAAATAGATGGACGATCGCACGGCATCTATTTTTCGCATTCCATCCGTGTCATAATGCGTGTCTGAGCGCAACACAACAGAAAAAAATATGATTATTGTCATGAAAGCCGGCACTCCAGAAGCCGAGATCGATCGACTAGACGAAGAACTCCGCACTAACTGGGGTTTGACACCAGAAAAAATCGTCGGGCGTTACAAAGTCGTCATGGGCTTGGTAGGCGACACCGCCGAGCTAGAACCCATGCAACTGCGGGAAATGAGCACCTGGATTGAGGAAGTGCTGCGCGTGGAAAAACCCTACAAACGCGCTTGTCTGGAATACCGCCAAGGTGAACCGAGCTCCGTAGCGGTTGCGACTCCCTTGGGAACTGTGATGATCGGTCTAAATCACCCGATCGCAGTTGTAGCAGGCCCTTGCTCGGTCGAAAACGAAGAAATGATCGTTGAAACGGCAATGCGCGTCAAAGCTGCTGGTGCTCAGTTTCTGCGCGGTGGAGCCTACAAACCGAGAACCTCTCCCTACGCTTTCCAAGGACACGGCGAGAGTGCTTTGGGATTGCTGGCGGCGGCCCGGGAAGCTAGCGGTTTGGGAATTATTACCGAAGTTATGGATGCGGCGGACTTAAGTGCGATCGTGGAAGTAGCCGACGTAGTTCAAGTCGGCGCGAGAAATATGCAGAATTTCTCACTGTTGAAGAAAGTCGGAGCTCAAGACAAACCGATTTTGCTGAAGCGCGGCATTTCCGCAACTATTGAAGAATGGTTGATGGCTGCTGAGTATATCATGGCTGCGGGCAATCCGAACGTGATTTTGTGCGAGCGCGGAATTCGCGGCTATGACAGGCAGTATACGCGGAATACGCTGGACTTGTCGGCGGTTCCAGTGCTGCGAACCTTGACTCACTTACCGATTATGGTTGATCCGAGTCACGGGACTGGTTGGGCTCAGTTTGTACCTTCGATGGCCTTTGCGTCGATCGCCTCTGGTACTGATTCGCTGATGATAGAAGTGCACCCGAATCCCAAAAAAGCTTTGTCTGACGGGCCACAATCTTTAACACCGGATCAGTTCGACAAGTTGATGGGAGAATTGGCAGTAATTGGTAAAGTCATGGGACGTTGGCCGCAACCGGTGCCAGTTTTGGTGTAGAAAGATCAATCAGTAGGCGATCGCCCAAAAAAACCGTAGTATCTACAAGGTACTATGGTTTTTTTGCGTTTACTCTCTACTGATTGAGTTAGCCAGCACTTCGATTTAAGATTGTTTCGATTTGAGCCTTTAAGTAATCAATATGACGGCTTTAGGAGTATGAGGCGTGGTATTCTCTAAATTACCATCCACGTTCAGCCCAGTACCAGTGGACAAGAGGAACTTATGATCGAGCTTTCTACCGAACAACTGCTTTACTTGCTGTACGCAGTAGCCTACTCAAAACAGAGTAAGGTGACTAAAAGCGATGTGAAACAGCATTTATCTAAAGGATACCAGAAGGATGCGAATGCTATCTGTGATGTTTTGTGTCAGAAGCAATTGCTCGAATCTCCTAAAAAGGGTCAACTTTTTGTGACAGAGGAAGGTAAGAAAGTTCTAGCTGCTAATTTGCAAACCAGTAAGTATGAGTTTGATTCAGCAAAAGGAGCGAAACTTATAAATACTCTTTGGCGTTACTCCCAAGTCGGAGTTGCGGATTCTCAGACTTCCGATGGTGGTAAAGAGATGGAGTTTGAGAAATTTGTAGAAAAGTTTAAGGCTCTTTATTTTGAAGAAAGAAAGCGTCAAGAGTTACGAGGGGTAGTTGCTATTCGCAGCCGAGAAATTGGTCAGAAATTTTTGGAACAGAACGATATATCTCAATCAAATTTGAATAAAAACTTTGCTTTGCTTAAATCAACTGGCAAAGTCTTTGCAGTTATCGAAAAAGAAGATGAACTTATTCAGTGGGTAGAGTAAGCCATGCCAGAAGATGCAGGAAAAAAAAGGTACATAAGAGACTTCCTTCAGCAAGTAAAGTCAGGCACAGGATTTGTTGATGATATTAGAATAGAGCGCGTTGTTAGACTTCCAGGATCAGCAGGTGAAGGATCTACAGCCAAAAGTTTGTCGGGGCGGCAAATATCTAACCTAACTCAGCTTCTTGAGGACGATCTAAGTCGTACATTTGATGACGGCTACTTTACATTTAGATTCGTGGCGGCCCTAGTTGGTAGTGGTAAAACCTCCCTGTTAACTTACTTGCATGAATTAGCTAAAACTAAACCAACTTATCAGAATCACTCTGTAGTCGTTGAGTTCCAACTCTCTGATGTACCTATGGGGAATGGTTTCAAGGAAAAATTGTACTCCCACATCCTAGCTCATACATTTTATGAGTTGTTACACAATTCAAATGTGTTGGCATCCGTTAAAAATATAGCTGAACAAGTTTTAAGTGATTATTTAGATAATAATCAACTTCCTCAACTTAATGCCACCAAAAATTTGATGCCATTTCGCAACAAATTTAAAAAGTATATTGCTGATAGTGTGGATAGTCTTGAACAATTTTTATTTTATACAATATCTAAAGTATCAGCCGTCGATCCCAACTTTAGTTTTGTTTATCTCACAGATGAGTTAGATGCTTTAGCAGAATTTCCTAATGAAATCAAAGAAACTAGATTGCTTTTCAAACAATTAATTAGAAGGGCATTAGGACAAGAATTTGGATCAAAAATTCGCCTGTTAATTTACTTAGTAGGTACATCAAACAACGTAGAAAGTTTTATTGCTGAAGATTCAGTCATGGAAAGCCTTTTAGGTGACTCAGTTATAAATCTAAATAAGGGTTATAGCAATGAATTTGAACTGATTAGAAAGAAAATTGATGAGCGTATTGAAGGGGCTTATAAGGGATATCAAAAGTTTGCTCAAGCATGGCAAGAAATCAAAGATATACCATTGAATCCTGCTAACACTTTGAGGGAGTTTTGTCAAGACTATGCTGGCGCAGTTTTAGAAATACATGAAAAATATTTTAAAGAAGCTCCAGAGCAGGTATTTGAAGGCAATTCACGCCAGTTAGTAGAATCCCAGTGTAGACAACAGTGGGCAAGTTACATGAGCCAGAGATCATACGCTCTATCGGAAGTTTCAACTACAACAGTGATTGCAGGTCATGCCTTCGACTCTTATGTAGAATTACTGCACAACCGCCACTGCGTTGCTAGAGCCTTTGGGGAAGCTAAAAACTATGAACTGTTGAGCAGCCATTTAGAAACGTTTAATCAATGGTTAGAAGATGCCAATTTCAAACCTGATGGGACACCGGGAGATATATCTTTTATGATTGCTCCTTCCTGTCCACCTCTCCTGCAAAGAAAGTTGGAACTAAAAAACATTCAATTTATCAAATCTGATAAGGTGATTAGCACACCAACACCAACACCAACACCTACATCAACGCCATCACCTACACCAACGCCATCACCTACACCAACGACATCATCTCTTAATCTCAATGGAGCCAATAAATCCGAACTAACGAAGGCTTTTCAGGGAACCCGTATCAAGCAGACAACTATTGATAAATTTATCAGCGATAGAAAGATAAAAACTTATCGTACTATTGATGATCTGGCATCTTATCTAAACCTTACTCCAGCAGTAAAGAAAAAACTTCAAGCAAAGTTTGATAAAGGTGAGATTTGCTTTTAACAGAAGATGCAATAATTAGATCATGTGGTAGTTGGTAGGCGATCGCACATACTTAATCCCCTCCAATCGCTCTTATGTTCATCAAATACAAGAGCGCGATCGTCCATTTCAGCTTGCCAGCGATGGCCGTTAGTGTCGCCGTTGCAGTTTGCGATGGGCGGCTTGCAGATGCAGCAAATGCACATGGTCAAGCCGTCCAAGCCAGTTTGGGCGTGCTGCAAGCGACTACAGCCTTCATTGGTGTGGGAACTGTGGCTGGGGTAGCCTTGTCAGCGGTGAATTTGCACCAGACATTGAAACTAAAAAAAGCTGTAGAAAGGCTGGAAGTCAAACTAGAAAACGGTTTCATCAATTTAGAACAACTTTTAAAATACCAAGGTGCGGATATTAAGCAACAAATTTCGCAAGTTGTCGAAAAGATGACATTTGAGAATCATCGCCTAGTTTTAGTGCGGGCTTACGGGTTATTTACGCAAGCAATTCAACGAATGCGATCGGCTTTGCAACTCCAAGATATCAACCGCCGCAATGCTGAAATTGATGCGGCGCGGGGGATGCTGTTTGAAGCTTTAGCAGATTACAGAAATCCGCATTTGTTGGCAGAAACCTGTGCGGCGGGACAGTTGCGGCGGTTAGAGTGCAGTTGGGCGATCGAGCAAAGTATTATCGGCACGTATCAGGTGCAGAATGAATTTGGTGCTGCGGGCGATCGCATTTCTCAACTTCAACAACAAATCCGTCAAGATGGCTTAACAGTAATTGCTGGCTGCGACTCTGACGGCGAACTAGATTTTCTGTTTCCAGAGATTGCGTGCATTCACGATCGCGATTTAGTTTTATTAGACACCTGGCAAAATCAGATTGACTGGATAAAATCTTTGCCGCCCAGTGAATTAAAAGAGCTACAAAGTGCTGATCTTAGTAAATCAAACTTAGCTGTTATTGGGGAGAAAAATTCAGCCGCCACAGCTTTAGCGATACCCGACGAACAGTTATTTTATGAAAGTTTGCGCCCGAAGTCTCATTTTTATGCGCTTCGCACTCAACTGGAACTGATGCTCGATCCGCAGCGACGTGAAGAGTATGAAGGTTATATCATTGAGCAAGGGGAAAATGCGGGTCATAAAAGTTTAGTATTGTCGAACTTGGAGAAAGCATCAGATTTGGCTGTTGCTAATTTATATTACTATTTCAAATTCCGAGATGAATCGGAAGAAGAATCAGAATTAGTTAACGCCTGAAGTTGAATCTGCAAATTTCAGGCTCAGATTTCCCATTTCTCAATCTATCAACTATGGAGGCATCACAAAATGGATGAATTTGTTAGAAAAGCAGCAGCACTGGGATTACCCGCAATCATGCTGGTAATTGTGATGGGAACTACAGGTTTAGCAGGTGCGGCTGCAATTACAGCCGCTTTAGCAACGTTAGGAGGCCCAGCAGGTATGTTAGGCGGAATTGCACTGCTGGGAATCATCGGTTTAGCTACAGAAACATTGTCTAAGTATGGTCTTGAAGCAGTGCTAATCGGGATTTACAGACAGCGCCTTCAAAACGGAGAATTAAAATCGCGTCTGTGCGGAGAAATTCGTAATTTACCTATCTCTGGGGACATGAAACGCAAACTTGACCAAGAGTTGGGCCGTTAATAGATAGCTAGAATTAGGCTTGTAAACCCTCTCTTGCTAAATAGGAACAGCATTTACGCACCAAGCTCTATATGTAGGTGGGAAATGCCACCTTACCGCTACAGGGAGAAGTTACAAAAGTGCGATCGCTCAACTAAAACAGGGGGAACCATTGATTGAGTTTATTGGACAAGTCGAACTGCGTAACTCTCGCCGAGTTTACTACCAAGAGGATGCTTACCGAGTAGAGCAAATCAGTTCTAAAGAAACTTACTGTTGCGACATTCCTGACAAAGCTGTGGAGTATCTATATAACGAACTTAAAGGTCGTCAAGTTCGACCAAAAGATGCTTCTACCGTTCTCGCTCCCGTTGCTAAAAACTTTAATCTCCCCTATAATTACGGTCATAAACTTGACTACTACGCTCAGGAAGTATTGGTGGTATTGGTGGCATTAGGTAAAGCAAGTTTAAGTAAAGAAGGTCTATGCTACTTTTACACCATTACCTAATAGTTGATTCCAAATACTTGTTTTATAAAATTTTTGAATGAGGCAACAGGAAGCAACATCTAAAACCAAAATTGTACGATCCCGGTAATTCTTATTACAACAATCATCAAAAAAAATGAAGTCTAAATCAGTTACGCAAATCAGCGGTCTTCCAGGTCAATTAGTCGGTGCAGTTCCACTCCGAACCAGCGGTACAGGAACTATTAAAATAGTTGGAGACACCTTACAAGGAAATTTTACTTCATTTTTTGGCTTAGAAATCAAAGAAATTGTCATTCCCATTCAAAATGTCAAAGCAATTGAAATTGGCGAAGGCTGTACTTGGTGGCTGCTCGGACTCGGAATTTTGACCCTGGGGTTCTTCTTTATTGGTATTATTTTCATTGTGTTGGCTTTTGTTGTAAAACAGCGTTATATTGCCATTTACACGAGTAGAAATAATTTTATTCTGTTTTGTACAAAAAGTGATAAACTTAACCAGTTTCGGGACGAAATTATAGAAGCTTGTCGTCCTAAACCGAGCTATATTCCTCGACCTTCTCCGTCTCCACCCGCACCACCTTCTTTGCCAAAGTGATTGACGCTTAGCTAAGTTTACCAGGTCGATCGCTATTTGTGCGAAAGTGCGATCGCTCGGATTTTATTG
>PVWI01000192.1:10000-12362 GCA_003003725.1 filamentous cyanobacterium Phorm 6
CGTTCATTTTCGGCGCAGGATCGCTAGACCAGTGAGCTATTACGCACTCTTTCAAGGGTGGCTGCTTCTAGGCAAACCTCCTGGTTGTCACTGCAATCCCACCTCCTTTATCACTTAGCAGTCATTTTGGGACCTTAGCTGGTGGTCTGGGCTGTTTCCCTCTTGACGATGAAGCTTATCCCCCACCGTCTGACTGGCCGAGTACCAGTTTAGTATTCAGAGTTTGCCTCGATTTGGTACCGCTCTCGCAGCCCGCACCGAAACAGTGCTTTACCCCTAAACTTAATCTCGACCGCTGTGCCTCAACACATTTCGGGGAGAACCAGCTAGCTCCGGGTTCGATTGGCATTTCACCCCTAACCACACCTCATCCGCTGATTTTTCAACATCAGTCGGTTCGGACCTCCACTTGGTGTTACCCAAGCTTCATCCTGGACATGGTTAGATCACCCGGGTTCGGGTCTATAAACAGTGACTTGTGCTTTCACACGGACGCTCTTGTCAAACTCGCTTTCGCTTTGGCTGCAACCCATAGGGTCTTAACCTGCCACTGCCTATAACTCGCCGGCTCATGCTTCAACAGGCACGCGGTCAGACGTTAAATCGTCCTCCCACTGCTTGTAAGCTAACGGTTTCATGTTCTATTTCACTCCCCTTCCGGGGTTCTTTTCACCTTTCCCTCGCGGTACTGGTTCACTATCGGTCACACAGTAGTATTTAGCCTTACGAGATGGTCCTCGCTGATTCACACGGGATTTCACGGGCCCCGTGCTACTCGGGATACAGTCACGCTCTTTTCTACTTTCGACTACAGGACTTTCACCTTCTCTGGTGCAGCTTTCAACTGCTTTGTCTAGCTTGAAGATACGTTAGTTGACTGTCCCACGACCCCAGAAGTAAAAACCTCTGGTTTAGGCTGTTTCCCGTTCGCTCACCACTACTTGGGAAATCGCTATTGCTTTCTCTTCCTCCAGCTACTAAGATGTTTCAATTCGCTGGGTTCGCCGCACTAACCTATGTATTCAGTTAGTACTTACTGGGTTGCCCCATTCGGACATCTCCGGATCAATGCTTGCTTCCAGCTCCCCGGAGCTTATCGTCGGTCGCCACGTCCTTCTTCGCCTCTGTGTGCCTAGGTATCCACCGTTAGCCCTTTGTAACTTGACCAATGATTGTTTTTTGATGGTCGTCTGCTTTGTAAGATTTTCTGATTTCTCGGATCACTTACAAAGCTTGATGATGACTTAATTTCTATGCAGTTTTCAAGGTTCTTTCTGGAGTCAAGACTCCAGCATTCCGACTTTTTTTGAATAGTCTGGGTGCTGATTTCTGTTCTCGGCTTTGATGGTCTTTGTAGTTAGATAGCTAGTGAGAGTGGAGGTAAGCGGACTCGAACCGCTGACTTCCTGCGTGCAAGGCAGGCGCTCTACCAACTGAGCTATACCCCCACTAAGAAAGTTCTGATTTTTATGCCCTGATTCTGAGATTAATCATCCAGGAATCATTGCTTTAAATTCATTACTTTTGTTTCCAGGTGGGCCATCCTGGATTTGAACCAGGGACCTCACCCTTATCAGGGGTGCGCTCTAACCAACTGAGCTAATAGCCCATTTCCCGAACCAGTTAATAGTTTGAAAGCTTTGACTTTATTATCTCGAACGACCAGGGATAACTGATTGCTACCTATATTTTAGGTTCGGTAGTTTCTCAGATGGTCTCCCTAAAAGGAGGTGATCCAGCCACACCTTCCGGTACGGCTACCTTGTTACGACTTCACCCCAGTCATCAGCCCTGCCTTCGGCATCCTCCTCCTCGAAAGGTTAGAGTAATGACTTCGGGCGTGGCCAACTTCCATGGTGTGACGGGCGGTGTGTACAAGGCCCGGGAACGGATTCACCGCAGTATGCTGACCTGCGATTACTAGCGATTCCGCCTTCATGCAGGCGAGTTGCAGCCTGCAATCTGAACTGAGGCAGGGTTTACGGGATTAGCTCGCCCTCGCGGGTTGGCTGCCCTCTGTCCCTACCATTGTAGTACGTGTGTAGCCCAGGACGTAAGGGGCATGCTGACTTGACGTCATCCCCACCTTCCTCCGGTTTGTCACCGGCAGTCTGTTTAGAGTGCCCAACTTAATGATGGCAACTAAACACGAGGGTTGCGCTCGTTGCGGGACTTAACCCAACATCTCACGACACGAGCTGACGACAGCCATGCACCACCTGTGTTCGCGCTCCCGAAGGCACTCTTCCCTTTCAGGAAGATTCGCGACATGTCAAGTCCTGGTAAGGTTCTTCGCGTTGCATCGAATTAAACCACATACTCCACCGCTTGTGCGGGCCCCCGTCAATTCCTTTGAGTTTCA
>PVWI01000028.1 GCA_003003725.1 filamentous cyanobacterium Phorm 6
GGGCAATTCATGAATTGCCCCTACCCAAGGTTGTAGCGATCGCATAATTGATGAATCATACCCAGAATCAGCAACGCCGGATTTTTCTGCCGCCGCGCCCCTTGAGCACGGCTTAGACTAAAACCCGTTCTACTCGCTGGCCTGAAAATTCTGGCAATTTTTACCGGATTGTCTTCCTCGGACTGCTTTCTGTGCAAGTTATATGCCGAACACCTTAATAGAAGATTGCTCCTTGGTATTTGGGGTCTTGAAGGGATTTTGTGCCCGAAAAACCGGGTTTACAAGTAGCTGACACTTACATCGATCGCCAGTGCTGCCTCGTCTTGTTGAGGTAAAAGTTAACCCCGCACCGGTAATTGCTGACGGCAGATTTGCAGCGACGCTCTAGGTATTTCCATTCATGGCTGTCTTGCTTTTTATAGCAGAAGGAAGAAGGAACAAGGAACAAGGCTATCTAGGCGAAGCTGAGGGGGTAAAAAGCAGGAAAATACGGCCGCAGCAATATTTTGGGCTCCAGAATATCCTAACCGTCCTTGAAAAATGCTATACCTTGAGCGCAGACTGGATCGGGAATTGGTAAATGCAGGTAACAGATTTTACTATAAAAAAGTAAAGCATTTAATTTGCAATAATTCCCCGCGCGATCGATCGCGCGGGCGATCGAAGCATTTGGGCCGCGAGCAGCAAATAGATCGCCCTTCAAGTATCTTTACTTACACCCCCGGTTTTGAGACCTCGGTAATTAATCCAGAATCTTATATTCAGAATTCTTAGTATTGACACTGAAACAAACTTCATCTAATGTGTTGTAATTGAAATAAGTAAATTCCAATAAGCGAGGTACAGTCAATGGCAGAAACAGCTACAGCACCCTTAACAGGAAAAGGTCTGCTTCAAAAAATCAAAGGCAGTGATTTGCCGCGCAGAGAACTTGCAAAGCTTTGCGGCTACTTCACCGTCAGCAAGAGTGGAGAAACACGGATTAATCTGGCTGAGTTTTACGATGCAGTATTAGCTGCTAAGGGCATTGAGCTAGAGAAGTCGAAAGCAGACGGACGCGGGCGAGAAGCGAGTTATCGAGCTAGCGTTCACAAGAATGGCTCGATCGTGATCGGGGCAAATTATACCCAAGAAATGGGATTAAAGCCAGGTGACGAATTTGAAATTAAACTCGGATACAAGCACATTCGCTTGATTCAGATCGATGCGGACAGACCGGATGTGGTAGTGGAAGAAGAGGAGGATACAGAAGAATAGATGCGATCGCAATGCAGTCAGCCGATAGCAAGGCGACTGGATTTGACATTCGCTCTTATTCAGTATTTGCGCGTCACCCTTCAATTTAACTGATGAACTGTCTTGACTATTTCTATTTTCTCTTGTCTCGCAAAGATTACAGCGCCTCTGAACTTCGCAAAAAGGGGCAAGAGAAAGGTTTTGGCAATGAGGAAATATTGGAGGCGATCGCGCAAATTCAAGACCGGGGCTATCAGTCTGACACTCGCTTGGTGGCAAACTCGATCGCCTCTGCCGCTGGCAAATACGGCAAGTCTGCCGTCAAGCGCAAGTGCTTGCAAAAAGGAATTTCCAGCGATTTGTTCGAGCAAGTCTGGGAAGCAGAAATTGCCGAAAATCTGGACTCGGAAGCACAAAGACTAGCCGAGTTAAAAGCCAAAGTCATGCGGAAATATAAGATCGAGGCTTGGGGTAAAGTAGACCAAAAAACTAAGGGCAAAGTCTTGAATTACCTGCAATATCGCGGCTTTAATGGCTTTGAAATGTGGCGTCAGTGGGAAACTGAAGACGAAGAAGACTAAATATAGCCTTTGTCTGAGTAACATGAGGTGGGCGATCGGGCGATCGGGCGATCGGGCATAGGAAGAAGCCCGCATACCTCACAACGCTTGAGAACCACTATAGTACGGCATCGGAATTAATATTGCGCACACTCAGGAAACGGCGTTGTGCCGTTTCCTGAGTTGCTGTTTTTCGACTGATATCAATCCTCAGACTTGCTTCAAAAATTTTCGTATAGCAACCGCCACATCGGTGAGGGCATAAATAACCTGATGAAGGGAGACGAGAACCCACAGCATAAACGGTTTGATTGCCGTACTCTGTAACTGTCAACTGTCAACTGTCAACTGTCAACTGCTATACATCTGTCGGTGTTTGACTAAAAGCTGGAGATACTTCTCGTTGATTTTCGCCAGCATCCATTTCTCTTTAAATATAGCGGCGGATTCTGCTTTCACCGGATCTGCTTCTAGCGGCAAAATATCTTTGCGAGCTGCGGTTTGCTCTGCAACAGAATTCAGCTTTTGAGGGTTCTGCTGGTATTTTCGCCCGCTTTTGTGGTTGGCGTAGCGGCGCGATCGAGTGTAGCCCATCTGTAAGAACTTGCGCGCCATGTCGGCTCCCACAAAATCTTCGCGATCGAGATATTCTAAAAACAAGGAGTAAATTTTGCTGCTGGACTCCCTGGCAATTTCAGGAGTCTTAAATCTCCAAAAAGGCAAAATTTCTCCTTTATATGGCTCCACCAACAGCACTCCTTGTTCTCCTTTCCCCACCCGATAAAGTTCTGGGTGCTGTCGAAAGTCAAGATTCTTAAAATCCACAGAGTAGTCGAACTGCTTCATGGGGTGTTTCCGGGTGTATCTGGAACTATAGAAGCCAGCGGTTTTCCTTCATCAGGTTTGGTATAAACCCAAGCCCAAGCAATCAAAACGGCTTGAAAAGGCAGCCTGAACCAATACAATAATTGGTTGTGGGGAATCCCTTCTATCGCAATGTTGTTGACGGCTTGATTGATATTAGCTGGAAATACGGCAACAAACAGGGCAATTAATCCCCACGCCGCCGCCCTGCTGACACGAGGAACTAACAACCCGATTCCGCCCAAAATCTCAAAAAAACCGCTGATGTAAACCAATGCTTCTGGGTAAGGAAGCTGGGGCGGCACGATTCTGATAAAGGGTACGGGTATTACAAAGTGCAGCACACCTATAATACTGATAGCTAATGCGAGGATAACTCGCCAAATTTTTGTTTGAGTTTTCATGGGAAATCGGTAATGAATAATTCTTGATTTGTGGGGAAAATGCTTGCAAAAATCTGCGATGTGCGATCGAGATGACGGGAGGACTTGGGCACAAAAATTCAAGGGTTCGGGGTTGTTGTGCTCTTGTCAATGGCTGTAACAATCTTGTTTGGTCAAAAAATCCGGTTTCGGGGTAAGTCCCAGACAAGTTTTAGTAGCCTCAAACTTGAGAAAGCGGCGACTTGAATCTAAGGCTTGCCGATGCTTGCCTAAAACAGATAGCGCGCGTTTGGATATCAAATCCGTTAGCATCGGAATTATTAATATTACCGAAATCAGGAGACGGCTTGGCCTTAGTCCCTACAATTAATCAGGGTAGGGAAACGGCACGTGCCGTCTCCTCTATATGATTGCGGTGCAGCCGGAAACGATATGATGATAGGAAGATTTTAAGGTATGGTTCCCTGCTATTGCCTCTATCTTCGGGTGGTAAAAACTAATTTTTGGTTCCGGCTAGGGCCAGGCGCAGCCAAACCAGTGAGATTTTCTCGATCGACAATGCGTCGCAGCTTAACATTAAATCATCAACATAATTGATGAGTGCGATCGGTTCTAAAATTTCAGCTTGACTTGCGGGCGCTCCTGTTCTGCAAGCTTTCCTTCGGATCGCTTCGCTAACGCTAACGTACTTGAATTCGATTTATGAATCCGAGTAATTTGTCAAGGACTTTTAGAATTATTTAATATTTTGGGTGTTAAAATTATTTGTATAAGCAATTCGGGAACACTGTGTAATTTTAATTACAGACTAAATTTTTTAGATTATACCAACTTTGCAAAAATGTTAATCTGGATCAAACGATCGAGTTTGCTAAAAAGTCGTAGCGTAGCGGGGCGTAAGCCATCGCCCTAAAAACTCACAAATACTCCTAGTTGAATTAAATATTGTCAATATATTGTCAATCCTAGGCAGGAACTTTTTAACCACCAGATGATTCAAAAAGACTGAGCCTCCCAGCGCTGTATCATTTTTATCTATACGCAAGCAATCACCGACGACCATGAACACCTCACTCAACACCTCTAAATTTGGATTTAACCGGATGCTGCGGCAATCGCTATTGCTTGGCATCATTTCCACAGCAGCTTTGGCTAGTGGATGGGCGCCCGGTTTGTATGGACAATCATCCCCAAGCCTGGTTTTCGGAGCCGCCGCCCAGGCTCAAGAGATTAGCAACGAAGAAATTACTATCTACGCTCGCTCTGTGTTGGCAATAGAACCCAGACGCGATCGAGCTTATAACGAAATTAAAGGAATAGTTGGCGGCTCGGTTCCCAGAGTAGTGTGTAACGAAACTCAGGAAATTAACAGGCTGTCTGGAAATGTTCGCGGCATCGCCGTGAATTACTGCCAACAAGCTAAAAAAATTATCGAAACTAATGGCTTGACAGTTAGTCGTTTCAACCAGCTCACTTTGCTCCAGCAAGCGAATCCAGCAGTCAAACAACGAATTCAAGCGGAGCTGCTGCGGCTGCAACAAGCGGGCCAATAGATTGATTGTGGGTTTTAGTCTTTCTTCTTATCCCGTTTTATGAGACATTTCCCAAAAAGACAGTTCTGAACAGGCTTTCCGGCCTGTTCGACAATAATTAATTATGGGAGAGGTGTATTGTTCGAGTTACTAGACGGTATGCAAAACTTTTTGAAAAAAGGACGATCGTCTGTAAAGAAGTGCTTGACAAAATGACCTAAATGTGGTATGGAAACAAGAACGGGAGCGGTTCAGAGAGATGACAATTTTGCAACTCGCTGTAAATCGCAATTAGAAATAAAAAAATATTCCTCAAAAATTAGATGTGAAGTGAATTCATCGGGGGCATAGAATAGAAAAATGCTAACTTTCACAAAACATTTGCCTGCAAATCCCGATGCTGCTGTCAGTTGTAGTTTACCGATGACAGCCGACGATCGCACTCGCAGTCGCCACCAATTCCAGACAGAAGGTGGGGAAAAACTGCACCTGAGTTTGCCCAGAGGTACGGTATTGCGCGATCGAGATTTATTGCAGTCGGAAGACGGTAGCTGCTTGGTATTGGTGACAGCAAAACCTGAATCGGTGCTGACGGTACGCGCTTCAAGTCCACTGCTACTGATGCGGGCGGCGTATCATTTAGGCAACCGCCACGTAGCTTTAGAAGTTGCTGATAATTATTTAAGGTTTTCTCCTGACTCTGTTTTGCAGGGAATGCTGGAAAAAATGGGTTTGGAAGTAATAGCAGAAGTTGTGCCATTTCAGCCTGAAACTGGGGCTTACGGACACAACCATTAGGAATGGGGAATGGGGAATTGAAACCAACAAATAACAACAGTCAACCGTCAACAGTGAACAATCAACTTTTATGTTTGTTACAGTTAGCTTTTGCACCTGTGGGAGCTTATAGTTATTCTGAGGGAATTGAAAGTTTGGTAGAAACCGGTGCGATCGACAGCGAGATTAGTTTGAGGAATTGGTTAGAAAATTCGCTGGAATTTGGGGCGGTGCGAGTAGAAGCTGCTGTGGCGATACGGGCGTTGAGGGCGGCACAGATTGGGGATTTGAAGGCTTTGAGTTACTGGAATGCTTGGGCGACTGCTGCTAAGGAAAGTGAAGAGTTGCGCTTGCAAAGTTGGCAAATGGGGCGGACTTTGACGCGGTTGTTGCTGGATTTGCGTGAAGCGAAGCTATCCCGCAGGGAATCGCCCGTTGTTTCTGATTTAACAACTATTGTAAAAGATTTGGTGGAAGTTGGCGGCAATCCGTGCAATTTTGCGATCGGCTTTGGGATAGCGGCGGCTTGTTGGCAGATTGAAGAGGAAGCGGCTGTGGTAGGATATTTGTACAGTTGGGCCGCAAATTTGGCGGGTTCGGGAGTGAAATTGATTCCCCTCGGTCAAACTGCGGGCCAGCAGTTACTGTTAGATTTACATTCTCAAATTAGTTTAACCGCGCGGGAAGTTTTACAATTAGAAGATGATGAACTTGCTAGTTGTAGCTGGGGATTGGGACTGGCTAGCATGGCGCACGAAACTCAGTACACTCGGTTGTTTCGGAGTTGAAAATTGGCAGGGGGAAAATTCGGCAACGGAAGGTACGCCACAAGCACCCTACAATATAAAAAAATCTAAAATCTAAAATCTAAAATCTAAAATCTAAAATCGATATGAGTGCTTTTCGTGTAGGAATTGCTGGCCCGGTTGGTTCGGGGAAAACTGCTTTGCTTGATGCTTTGTGTAAGGCGCTGCGACAGCAGTACCAGATTGCTGTGGTTACTAATGATATCTATACTCAGGAAGATGCACAGTTTTTGGTTCGGAGTCAAGCTTTGGAGAGCGATCGAATTTTGGGCGTAGAAACGGGAGGCTGTCCCCACACAGCCATCCGCGAAGATGCTTCGATCAACTTGGTAGCTATAGAAGAGTTAGAACACAAATTTACTGATTTAGATTTAGTCTTTGTCGAAAGCGGCGGCGACAATTTGGCGGCAACTTTTAGCCCGGAGTTGGTGGATTTGACAATTTATGTAATCGATGTCGCTGCGGGCGATAAAATTCCGCGCAAGGGCGGGCCGGGAATTACTAAATCGGATTTATTAGTGATTAATAAAATAGACCTCGCGCCTTTTGTGGGTGCAGATTTGGGCGTGATGGAACGGGATGCTAAAAAGATGCGCGGAGAGAAACCTTTTGTTTTTACTAACTTGAAGACGAAGGATGGCTTAGGGTCGGTGGTTGATTTTGTGAAGCTGAATGTCGCCTAGGGCGATCGCATCTAGTATCATGGAAATAAGCCGTTTAATGATAACTAAGTAAGTTATGCTGAGTTGTGATGATGCAGCCAAATACTTTTTGGCTCAGGTAAGTGAAGATGCTGGCGATCTGATATCTAATCTCAAACTTCAGAAATTGCTTTACTATGCTCAAGGCTTTCATTTAGCTTTGTACGACGAACCGCTATTTCCTGAAGCGATAGAAGCATGGACTCACGGGCCGGTTGTTCCTGATTTATACCGTCACTATAAAAAGTATGGTGCTGGTGCAATTCCATGTCCTGAAGATATAGACTTTTCGATTTATGACGAAAAAACTAAGAGCCTGCTTGATGAAGTTTACTCAGTGTTTGGGCAGTTTGCTGCATGGAAGTTACGCAACATGACGCAAGAAGAATATCCCTGGAAACTTGCCGCTCAAAATAGCGGTACAATTACTCATCAATCGCTTCAGGAATACTTCAAGACTCAACTCAATTGTGAAGAAGCAGTTTAAGGCAAATCAGCGCCAAGAAAAAACAACCAAGATTTCAGCTAGGGAAACTGTTGATTTAGGGCCAGAGCAGCAGTCGCCTTTATTTTCTTTGCGATACATGAATAAAGATTACTCTCTTTCTCAATGTACAAAAGATGAAAAGGCAGCTTTTGCAGATACGCTCTACAAGTTAAGTCAGCTTACCTGGAGCCAGATTAATGCTTCTGGCCGTCACGGCTCTGGCTATGAGAAGATTGCTAAAAGTTCCATTAGAGTAGCTATTCCTAGCCATCTTAAGGATGATGTAAATTTTATTGCTTTTCGGTTTTGCGGGATGGCTCCGATGGTTGGTTATCGAGATGGGGCTGTGCTTTATATTATTTGGCTGGATAGAGATTTTACGCTTTATCCTCATTAAAAAATATCTCGTTAAATTAGTAGCGATGTCAAATTTGCGCTACCGACTCAACAATTCCCTGACCAAATTTGCCAAACGTTCCGTACTGTCTGTCACCGCTAAGTGAGCAGCAGCTTGAGACATTTTGGCTAAATATTCAGAATCTTTTAACAAATACAGCACCTTGCTTTGCAACACATCTGCCGTGAGTTCGCTTTGACGGAATACCACGGCGGCTCCAGATGCGGCAAATACTTCCGCATTAAATCTTTGGTGGTCGTCTGCGGCGTGAGGATAGGGAATTAAAATAGAAGGTACTCCCGTTACTGCTAATTCTGTCAGAGCACTAGCGCCCGATCGACTAATTGCTATATTTGCTCGCTGCAACAAACTCGCCATATTGTCGTAAACTGGCATTGACAAATATTGCTCGTGCTTCAAACTCTCAGCATCCGGGTCATTATTTCCGGTGAGGTGAACTACCCAAGCACCAGCCTCAAACCAAGCCGGAGCACACTCGCGCACTAACTGATTGACTGCGACAGCACCTTGAGAGCCACCCATAACTAAAATTACAGGTACGCTGTCAGGAATTGATAACTTTAGAGGTTGAGGGGCGAGGAATTGCGATCGCACTGGTGTACCCGCAACCACGGTTTTTGCGCGGGGTAAATAGTCAGCAGTCGCCTCAAATCCGATCGCCACTTTAGTGCAAAAAGGACTGAACCAACGAGTCACCTTACCCGGAAAAACATTAGATTCGTGGAGAATCACCGGCAAACCCAAAGAGCGAGCCGCCAAAATTGCCGGTGCTGCGATGTAACCGCCTGTCGTAAACACTCCCTGAAACTTTCCGGCTTTGAGCAACTTCCGCACTTGCAGGATGGAGCCGGCGAGTCCGCCCAAAATTCGCACTGTGCCGAGTCCAAATCGCTGCTGAAAGCCTTCGACGGCGATCGTGTGGAGGGGGTAAAGGGATGAAACTAACTCTGTTTCCATGCGGTCTGGAACTCCCAGCCATTCGATCTGACAGTCGTTCAACTGCCCGGCGGTGGCGATCGCGGGGAATAAATGTCCTCCAGTGCCGCTAGCTGCAATCAACAACCGGACGGGGGTTTTTGTCAAGGTATTTGTCTCTTTTACAAGTTCCACAGGTCGATCGATTTTAGATTAGAGGTTTTAGATTATTATGCTTATTGTTCCGGCAGTTTCAGCCAATTTTCAATCAGCCATCTAAAATTAGATTGTGCCGTGTCCCTCCTTCCGTTGTCAGTTTTCGTTGCAGGCGAACAGTTGCTCGCGTCGCGAATCCTGACAAATAACCAAATTATCATCTAATGCGTAATTTTTTGAATTTAGTGCCAAGTGTATCTCAGTATTTTTGCAGCCGTCGGGACGAAAAAGCCGATCCTCTTCGTTGGCGCAGCCCCCGTAGGGGCGGGCTGCGCCAACGGGCGATCGTATTTGGCTTTAACGGCGGCCAGTCGATCGCTCAAATGTTGTTATGTTTAACAGTGGTAAGTGCTGGCGTACTGCATCCGAATGCTGTAGCGGCGATCGGTGTGACTCCCCAAGTAATCACCCAAACCAAAGAAAATGCGCCCGCCCCACTCACAAAACTGTTAACAGAAATTGACGCCGCAGCCAACAAGCGCGATGTCAAAGCAGTTATGGCATTTTACAGCCCGAATTTCACTCATTCGGACGGCTTAAATAGTCAAAGTATGGAAAAAGGGTTGACGGAACTCTGGGAGCGATATCCAACGTTGAATTATCGAACTGAGATCAAATCTTGGAAAACCGAAGGTAGCGCCCTTATCGCCGAAACCGTAACTACAATTACCGGCACTCATAAAAAAGATGGAATCGACTTAAATCTGAAAGCTACCATCCGTTCTCAGCAGCGCTTTGAAGGTGAAAAAATAGTTAAGCAAGAGATTTTAGCCGAAAAAACTCAGCTTACTTCTGGCACAAATCCTCCGACAATTCAAGTGAATTTGCCAGAGGAAGTGAAGGTGGGCCAAGAGTATTATTTTGATGCAATTGTTCGAGAGCCGATCGGCAATGACATTTTGATCGGAACTATTCTGGAAGAACCCGTTACGGAAAAAAGTTTTTTCAAGCCCGCAGAAGTCGAGCTGGAGTTGCTTAATTCCGGGGGGATTTTCAAAGTAGGTAAAGCTCCCGCTACGCCGGAAAATCGCTGGATTTCAGCAGTTCTGGTGCGACAAGGCGGAATTGCAATGGTTAGCGTGCGATTGCGGGTTGTCAAATAATAGATGTTACTTGTTATTGGTTACTTGTTATTGGTTACTTGTTATTGATTGTTTGTTTGTTGCTTAGTTTTTACTTGTTGGCTATTATAACCAATAACCAATAACCAATAACCAATAACCAATAACCAATAACCAAAAATGATTTCTATCCAAAATCAAATTGTTTTCATTACAGGTGCGAGTAGCGGTATTGGAGCAGCCTGTGCCAAGATATTCGCCAAAGGTGGAGCGAAATTAATTTTAGCAGCCCGCCGCCTTGAAAAGCTCGATCGACTGGCAAACGAACTTGTAGAAACAAAATCGATCGCCTCGGCGAACCAGATTTATTTGCTAGAATTGGACGTGCGCGATCGCCCGCAAGTCGAATCGGCGATAACAGCGCTTCCCGATGCCTGGAAAAACATCGATATTCTGATTAACAATGCCGGATTGAGCCGGGGTTTAGACAAACTGCACGAAGGCAACTTTCAAGATTGGGAAGAAATGATTGATACCAATGTGAAAGGCTTGCTTTACATGACTCGCTACATAGTACCGGGAATGGTCAGCCGAGACCGCGGCCACGTAGTCAATATCGGCTCAATAGCAGGCCGCCAAGCTTACCCGAAAGGTAGTGTTTATTGCGCTTCCAAAGCAGCGGTGAGAGCGATTTCTGATGGGTTGAAACAAGACCTTTTGGGAACACCCGTGCGGGTGACGGAAATAGAACCCGGTTTGGTGGAAACAGAATTTAGCAATGTCCGGTTTCACGGCGATGCAGAAAAAGCGAAGAATGTCTATCAAGGACTGACACCTTTGACGGCGGATGATGTAGCCGATGTAGTATATTTTTGCGCGACGCGATCGCCCCATGTCAATATTAGCGAAGTCTTGCTAGTTCCGACAGACCAAGCTACCGCAACTCTGGTTCACCGCAAAGAGTTTTGAGTTTTCAGCGGCGATTGTCCGGATGGCGATGGAATTTTTGGGAAGCTTAATTGGTAGATGCACCCTGATTAATTAACTCCCGACCAATTTTGGCCGGGTTTTTTTTGGTTGATCGCACTTTCGCCACAAATTCCCCGAATTTTTCAAACTGTCCTGAATGTGGTGCTGTTGAGCCGGAGATTAAATTAGTAGATGCACCCTGATTAATTAACTCCCCACCAATTTTGGTTGGGAGTTTTTTTTGGCGCGATCCTCTGCGAGGGCTTCGCCAACGAGCTTTCGACACAAATTCCCCCAAATTTTCCGAAACTGTCCTGAAGAAGGTGCTGTGGATGCGGAGATTAAATTAGTAGATGCACCCTGATTAATTAACTCCCGACCAATTTTGGCCGGGTTTTTTTGTCGATCCTCTGCGAGGGCTTCGCCAACGAACTTTCGTCACAAATTCTCGCAAATTGTCCTGAAAGAGGTACTGTGAGGCGGGAGATTAGATTAGTAGATGCACCCTGATTAATTAACTCCCGACCAATTTTGGCCGGGTTTTTTTTTGCGTATTGCCCAAAATCCCAAACATCCGCGTTAATCTGCGTGAATCAGCCTTGATCAGCGGTTAAAAATCAAATTCATCCTGAAAGAGGCTTGCAGATACCGGAGACTTAATTAGTAGATGCACCCTGATTAATTAACTCCCGACCAATTTTTGGCCGGTTTTTTTTTGCCGATCCTCTGCGAGGGCTTCGCCAACGAACTTTCGCCACAAATTCTCGCAAATTCTCGCAAACTGTCCCGAAAGAGGTGGTGTGGAAGCGGAGACTAATTTAGTAGATGCACCCTGATTAATTAACTCCCGACCAATTTTTGGCCGGGTTTTTTATTGGGCGATCCTCTGCGAGGGCTTCGCCAACAAACTTTCATGTCAAATCCATTAGTATACGAACTATTTATCCCTCCCTTCTTTTCCTCTGCGCTCTCTGCGCCCTCTGCGGTAAAAAATCCAAACTGTCCTGAAACAAGCTCGCACCTAGCGGAGACTAATTTAGTAGATGCACCCTGATTAATAAACCCCAGCCAATTTTGGCCGGGGTTTTTTTTGATTGAAAATTGGATTAACCCATGAGGCTAAAGCGCCTTAAAAGACTGCACTTCAAGCACCGGGCCAATCATCGCAAAAGTCATCACATCCTTACGGACTTCACCTGTGACACTAACTTTCAAATCAGCTTTTTTTAACTCAGAAGGAGCATCCTTAAGTTCGTAAGTTTCCCCATCTTCGCCAACCAAAGCCCAAGTGCCCGGGCCCAATCCTTTACGTTCAATTACACCTTTGACAGTAATACTCATGCCGATCGCACCTCTGTTTTAATTGCTAGACGCGCCAGTCCGAAACACAGCAAAGCATTGACAATCAAGAATGATTGTGCTACCAAACCAGTTCCCAATCCCCAGACTGCGGGAGACACAAAAGCATTCACGGCTAAACTGCTGGCAAAGCCGATCGAAATGGCGATCGCGATCCACTTCCACTGTTGATGTCCCAACAGCAAAGCAATCAAAATCCCTGGAATCAAAACACTCGCAAACAAGGGATTCAGCATACTACTGCCGTTAATTGCGCCACCGAGTTCGGGAATAGAACTACCCATCAGGCGCATCGGCCACTGCGGCAGGTCAAATACAAACAGATTTCGCAGCCCGAAGAACCCAGAACTGCCAGCAATCAAGCCGCCGGAAAAGCCCCAAGTCCACGCAAAGGGGAAATAATTCCGCATAAAGAAAGCCAGCAGATAGGAACCGAGCACCATTCCAATCTTAGGTAACAAGGCGACTGCACCGCCGTCGATCCAGAAACGCGGACTCAGATAGCCGTTGTCGCGCAACCAGCGGAAGAAATCGCGGAAGTTGATTTGTCCGCGCTGGGCTAGCTGAACTGCTGCGGCTGCGTCGAGGTTCCCGGCGCCAAAATGGTTTAGCGGATCTTCGCTGACAACTCGGGCTGATTGCAAGAGTACGCTGCGAATTTCGTCTGGTTCTGTGATACCGGAGGCTTTAATCAGGGCTGCAACGGCGGCAACGTGGGGAGATGCCATGCTGGTACCTTGGTAGCCTTCAAAAATTTCTGCACCGGTTTCTGGGTCGATCGTACTTTGCAGAATCTTGCCATTTTCCGAACCGCCGGGGGCAGAAATATCAACTCCCGCGCCGAAGTTGGAGTAACCAGCTTTTTCGTCGTCTGGGCCGAGGGCAGAAACGCCGATGACGTGGGGATAGCGGGCGGGATAGGAAGCGGAACTATCGCCGGAGTTGCCTGCGGCTGCGACGATTACAACGCCTTTAGAGTGCGCGTAGTCGATCGCCTCTGCCATTAACTGACTTTCGCCACCGCCGCCTAAACTCATGTTGATCACATCTGCGCCGTTGTCAGCAGCAAATTTAATTGCTTCAGCGATGTCGGAAACCGTGCCGCCACCGCTGCCGCTTAACACTTTTAGCGGCATTAAAGCTGCTTCGTAGGCAATGCCTGCAACGCCGTAATTGTTGTTAGTTGATTGGGCGACTGTACCGGCGACGTGAGTACCGTGGCCGTTGTCATCGTAGGCTTCGGCACGATCGTTTACAAAGTCGTAGCCCGGTACGAATTTGGTTTCTTTTAAGTCCGCGACGGGAGTAATTCCCGTGTCAATTACCGCTACTGTTGTGCCGCTGCCTTTGGTTTCATTCCAAGCGGCTTCTACGTTGATACTGCGCAGATTCCACTGCTTGTTATACATGGGGTCATTCGGAATCTCGAAGATGTTGTAGACGTAGTTTGGTTCAATGTATTCGGTATCTTTAGCGAAATTTGATTTTCTCAGGGCGTTTAGCAAAGTGCGATCGCCCTTAACTACATATACATTGTCGCCCGCTGAGAATTCGCTGTTGAGTTGTGGTGCGATTTTGTACTGCTGGGCGATCGTTTCTACTTGTTTTGCAATCTCAGCATTACCGATATCTTCGCGGAAATCCAGCACAATCGAGTCATAAGTGCCTTGAGTAGCCAGTCCTGGGAAATTAGAAATTGCCCAGCCGAGCCCGATTAAGAATAAGCACAGAAGGAAAAATTTTTTCATGGCCGATCGTCCGTGTAGGGAAGGCTTGTTCACTACAATAACCCAATTTTCACCGCTGATGCCAGTTTTACGGGCGGCGGGTGCTGGATGACTTGCGGGCGGGCGTTTGGTATTTGGCGATGGTGGCTGCCCGTGCGATCGCCCGTAGCTCTACTTTTTCGTTGAAATTGCCTCGTCGAGTCTGAGAAGTTCAATCAATTGTATGATTAGAGTAGATGGCAAACAGAACAAGCGAGTTTTTTTAACAAGGATATTGCATGGAAAGAGGTTTAATGTGGTTGCCGCTGTTGGCAATTTTTATAGGGCTGGCTTGGGCTGGATGGAACGAGTATCAAAAACTGGAAGCCTATCGCATCTGGGCTGAACAATTCGCTAAGGCAAAGTATGATATTTATGCTGTACTTGGTCAGCAAGAAGATAGTTTAACTTGGGGAAAACCAACTCGCAGCGGGCCTGTGAATTTGCAAACTTTTTCTTTGAAAGATGTGCAGTCGATCCAATTGTTAGTTAATGGCACTGTGGTAGATTTAGAGTTGCCGCCGAATTCTGGAAAGGCGATCGTCCTGAAATTTTTGTTGAAAGATGCGGAGGCTGTGGAGGTTCCGTTTACAGAGGTTCCTCTAGCGACTAAGTGGGGAAAGTATTTGCAGCAAGAATTGCAGCGATTTTTGTAAAATCATCCAATCAGCGCAACTTCTGAATCATTTTGTTTTGACTAATGACTGATGACTAATGACTGATGACTGATGACTAATTACCAGAAAGAATTGGTTTAAAGCCGGAACCCTTGTAGGGAGAAATTAAAATCAGACTATTCATTACTCCAATCCTCTTCCTTCCAGGTAGAGGTCGCCCTCAAGCTGTCAACTGTCAACTGTCAACTGTCAACTGAATTACCAGTCTTCGCTACCCAGTTGGCGGCCGGCTAAGGCCCGCACTTGCTCGTCTTCGTCGGAAACGGAGATCGATCGCAACAACGGCATAGTTCCCGGATTTTCGGGATAATGTTCGATAATCGCTTCGAGTGCTGTAAACCTGGGATTGTAAGCAAAAGAACCAGTTCGATCGTAAGAGTCAACCAAAGCTCGATCGCGCAAAAACTCAAACATTCCCGGTTCGTCTTTCCATCTCCGCATTAACTCTACCAGGGCGATCGCCCGCACCTGCGAATCCTCATCCTGCGCGGCCCTAATTTTCAGCCACTCAAAAGTATCCGGCTCATTTGTCCGCCCCCGCGCCAACTTTTGCAAAGCCATTTGTCTCACAGCCGGACTCTCATCGCCCTTTGCTTTCGCCTCCACCAGCGTCCAAGTTTCAGGATTGTCCGGCCAGTTGTCAGCGAGGGAGATCACTGCGGCTTCCCGCACCTGCGTCGCCTCAGAATCAAGCTGAATTTTTAGCCACGGCAAGGTTTCGGGGTCGTCTGGCCACCCCCGGACGATCGCCCGTACGAGGATACTCAGCAGGTGAGAATCTTGCTCAGACTCGACCAGGCTTTTGAGGAAAGGCAAAGTTTCGCTCAGGTGACACCAACGTTTTGCTATTTTTTTCACCGCTGTTTCTCGGACGTTCAGGTGTCTGTCTGACTCGGCGAGATTTTGCAACCAGCCAAAAACTTCGAGACTGGCTGATGGTAGCGCAGCCACTGCTTCTACCGCTACTTGCCGCACAGTCCAATAATCCTCGGAATCAGCGATTTTTTGCAGTAGGGGCATGGTTTCCGGGCTGTCCGGCCAACCTGTGGCTATCTGTTGCAGGGCGATTTCTCGCAGTTCGCTGTCGCGATCCTCTTCGAGGGCTCCGCTAACGCCCGTAGCTAGATTTTGCAAAAAAGGTAGAGTTGCGGGGTTGTCGGGCCAGCCAGAGACCGCTGCTTGCACGGCTGCCCGTCGCACGATTGAACTCGTATCCGACTCGACCAGAGTTAACAGCAGGGGATAAATGTCTGGTTCGCCCCGCCAGTGGGATGCCAATTGTTCGATCGCGGCTGTACGTACTTCTTGACTGCTGTCAGATTGAGCTAAGGTTTTCAGCAGCAGACAAACCTCGGCTACTTCGGGCCAACCAGAGGCTAACTCGCGCACTGCAACTGTTCGCAGAGTAGAACTTCCCGTCTGAGTGAGGTTTTTGAGCAGGGAAAAAGTGCTTAAAACGGCGTGCCAACCAGAAGCTATTTGTTGCCATGCTGCGACTTGGACTCCCAAATTTTCGTCTGTTTCGGCGATTTTTCTCAGCAGTAGCAAGGTATCTGTGCGATCGCGCCAATTAGAGGCTAACTGTTCCACTGCACAGGTGCGGACAGCGGGGCTACGATCGCCCTCGGCGACACTTCTCAGCAGCGGCAACGTATCGCCCATATCCGGCCAACCTGCTACCATTTCTCTGATTGCGGTCGATCGCACTGCCCAACTTTGATCCGATTTTACGAAGTTTTTCAGTATCAGGTAAATTTCTGGATTGTCCTGCCAACCGCGGGCTATGGCTTCGACTGCTGTGGCTCGGATTTCGCCGCTGTCGCTGGAGTGAGCCAGTATTTTCAGCCAAGGCAGGGTTTGCGGGTCGTTTTTCCAAGTTTGGGCGATCGTGGCGATCGCCCGGGAACGAATTTGATATGTTTCCTGCAATTCTTGGGCGCTTTGATGAAGAATCAGGAAAACCGTACCGTATTGCGATAACTTTTTCAAAGCGTTTAACAGTTTTTTTTCGGTTATTTTATTGACGCCATTTTTAACTTTTAACAGGCATTTTGCTGCTAGAAACAAATTAATAAATTTTTCGGCTTGACCATTTTGATCTGTCAGATATTCTATAATTTCGTTGGCTATTTCTTGGTCTAGTTTTTCGGCAATTTCTCCGAGGACTTCGTGCCAAGATTCATCCCGCCAGTGCTGGCCGAAAACTTGTGTTTTGAGTTGGGGGCAAGTCAGTTGACCAGTTTTGAGTTGTGCGTCGATTAACTCTGCCACTGTCTGGGGATTATTTTCAGAAACAAGTTTTTTTAACAACATACAGATATTACACCCCCTGGAGTTTATTTGCATTGAAAGTCCTCGCACCAGCTCCAGCAATAGTTTAGATGTTTTGAAGCCGGGCGAGTCGATCGCCGATCGACTCTATTTTATCTCAAAACTACTGGATCGCTTAGCGCACAGATGCAAAATCCGCCAACACCCACAGAAATGTTAGGTGTTGGCGGATGACGATCGAACAATTGAGCTGCGAAATCTAGGTAATAGCTACTTGGACGCGCGAGGCTACAACCCGAACCGTAAAAGTCGGAATTGTGACGGTTTCATCGTCCAAACACTGGCCAGTAGCCAAGCTAAAATTTTGCTTGTAGATGGGAGAAGCAACTTTCAGAGTCCCATTGCGATCGCCCACAAGTCCCCGCGACAACACAAAAGCCTTACTAAACGGGTCGTAATTGCTCAAACCATAAACTTCATCCCCGTTTCCCGCCCGGAAAACTGCCACCTGTTGGCCTGCTACTAAAGCGCAAACTCCGGTATAAGGCGCGATCGCATCCAGCGAGCACACATCTACCCAAGTTGTCACAATCTCGGAAACCTGTAATGATTGAACCATTTTTTTTCCTATTAATTTAATACAATTTCCTTCCCAATTTCCGGTTAAAAACCGCTAAATTGGTTTGTAGTGAGGACTTCAGTCCTCTTAAAACTCCTGCGGACTAAAGTCCTCACTACAAACCAAATAATCGCGATTATTTGTCCGAAACTCCAACCAGAGCCTTTTCATGCTCATAAGCAGGGCGAGTTTGTCCCCGTTCCTCAACACGAACAATACTCGGATCTGGCAAATCGGAATTCACAAAATGCTGGAACCGCTGCACCTTTTGCGGGTCTTCAATCGTCGTTTTCCACTCGCACTGATAAGTATTCACCAAATGTTCCATCTGCGCTTCTAGCTCAGCACAAATGCCCAGAGAATCCTCAATTATCACCTGCTTCAAGTATTCAATCCCGCCCTCAAGCTTATTAAACCATGTAGCAGTACGTTCCAGGCGATCGGCAGTGCGGATGTATAAGATTAAAAAGCGATCGACATACTTAATCAAAGTTTCCTTATCGATATCAGACGCTAGCAAAACTGCGTGCTGCGGCTTCATCCCACCATTGCCGCACACATACAAATTCCAACCATTCTCAGTCGCAATAATTCCAAAATCCTTGCTTTGAGCTTCCGCGCATTCGCGAGTGCAGCCAGAGACAGCAGACTTGAATTTGTGAGGAGCTCGCAAACCGCGATAACGCAATTCAACCTCGATCGCCAAACTCGTCGAATCCTGCACCCCAAAGCGGCACCAAGTGCTACCAACACAAGATTTTACCGTCCGTAAAGCCTTACCATAAGCGTGTCCTGACTCAAATCCCGCATCGATCAACCTGCGCCAAATTAGGGGCAACTGATCCACACGCGCCCCAAACAAATCGATCCGTTGCGCCCCAGTAATCTTAGTATAAAGCCCAAAATCCTTAGCAACTTCTCCCAAAACAATCAACTTATCCGGCGTAATTTCTCCACCCGGTACTCGCGGCACCACCGAATAAGTACCGTCGCGCTGAATGTTTGCCAAATAGTAATCATTCGTATCTTGCAAACCGACGTGAGACTTCTCTAGAATATGGTCATTCCAGGTAGAAGCCAGCATCGAAGCAACAGCCGGCTTGCAAATTTCGCAGCCGTGGCCTTTGCCGTGTTGTGCGATCGTCTCGTCAAAGCTTTTCAGCTCTTGAGAGCGCACCAAATGGTACAATTCTTGACGGGAATACTCAAAATGTTCGCAGAGGTGATTCTTGACTGCAAACCCGGCTTTCTTCATCTCCGACTTAAAGATATCCGTCACCAAAGGCACGCAGCCGCCGCAACCAGTACCAGCTTGAGTGCATTTCTTGACGCTGGGGACATCAGTTAAATTGCGATCGCGAATCGCCTCACAAATCTGTCCTTTACTAACATTATTGCAAGAACAAATTTGAGCCGAATCAGGCAAACTATCCACACCAAAACCAGCAGGTGCTCCACCTTCTCGCGGTGGTATCAACAAATCTTCAGGATGTGGCGGCAAAGCAATATCATTTTGCATGAATTGCAGCAGAGTACCGTAAGCAGAAGCATCTCCCACGAGAATACCGCCTAAAATCCGGCTACCGTCTTGATTTAAAACTAATTTTTTGTAAATGCCTTGGAAAGTGTCAGCCACCACAATTTCTTTAGCATCCGCAGACTTGGCAAAAGCATCACCAAAACTAGCAACGTCCACTCCCAAAAGTTTGAGTTTCGAGGACATATCCGCACCTGTAAAAGTGCTAGTGCTGGCATCTGCTGCACTGCTCAAAATATCCGCTGCGACGCTGGCCATCGTATACCCAGGCGCAACTAAGCCGTAGATCCGATTTTGATAAAGTGCGCATTCGCCGATCGCATAAATATCAGAATCAGAAGTTTGGCAGCTATCATTAATCACAATACCGCCGCGTTCACCTACTTCTATCCCAGAAGTTCTAGCAATTTCATCGCGCGGGCGAATACCAGCCGAAAACACAATCATATCCGTTGCCAATTCCGAACCATCAGCAAACAGCATTTTAGTAACTTTGCCATCTTCGCTGACAATTTCGGTAGTAGATTTGCTGGTGTGAACCGAAACCCCCAACTCTTCAATTTTGCTGCGAAGAATCGCACCGCCAACCTCATCAACTTGTACAGGCATCAGTCGCGGCGCAAACTCAACCACATGAGTTTTCAAACCCATATTTTGCAGAGCATTGGCACATTCCAAACCCAACAAACCGCCGCCAATTACTACACCAACTTGGCAATTTTTAGCGTGCTCTGACATCGCCTCCAAGTCGTCAATTGTCCGGTAAACGAAAGTGCCAGCAGTATCTTTGCCTTTGATCGGCGGTACAAATGGATAGGAACCGGTGGCGAGGACAATTTTGTCGTAGGGAACCTCTAAACCGTTGGCTGAAAAGACTGTTTTTTGTTCCCGATTGATAGCGACTGCTTTGTCGCCGATATGAATTTCAATGCCGTTTTCTTGATAAAATCCTGGTGCAACTAGAGATAAATCTCCCGCTGTTTTGCCAGAGAAAAATCCGCTGAGATTTACGCGATCATAAGCAACGCGCGGTTCTTCACAAAAAGTAATTAAATTCCAGTTTTTGGCAGCATCCAAGCTCACCATTAACTCTAGGAATTTGTGACCTACCATGCCATTGCCGATTACAATCAGGTTTTTTTTGGCTGTCATTAGAATCTCTTTTATGCCGTTTATCAGTCGTTGGCTTTATTAATATAAGAGTTTATTATAAAGTTTTGTATGTATAGATACAAAATATTAAATATTATGCAATTGTCGAATGCTGCTGATTGCATTTTTGCATGATGTCTGCTGACAGTGGACAGTTGACAGTTGATAGTTGACAGCGCCGGAGATTGTTCGCTAAATATCCACTGTCCCTCTGTTCACTGTCAACTGTCCCTCTGCTCACTGTCAACTGTCACTGAGTTTTTGTTTGGTTGTTTTGATGATGCTGGTTAGTAGTTTTAGGAGTTCTTTTAAGTCGTTTAAGATTGATTCGCTTTCTTTTGGAGTGAGATAATCGGTTTCTCGAAGTAGCAATATCCAGTATTCTGTTTCGTGGGCTTCTTTGAGAGCTATAGCTAGTTTATGAATAAAATCGGCTTTGCTTTCGGCTTGTCCTGCTTCTCTAACTAATGCACCGATAGCTGTTCCAGATCGTAGTAGTTGTTTTGACAATACATATTCTTTTTTATTTATAGATAAATATTTATCAAGGTTTACAATTCGGACAGCAAAGGCAAAAGATTTATTTTTGAGGGGGGAGTTATCAGTCATTGATAGTTAATAGTTGATAGTTGACAGTTGATAGTGGACAGCGCCGGAGATTGTTCGCTAAATATCCACTGTCTACTGTCCCGTGTCCACTGTCCCCTGTCAACTGTCCCGTATCCAGTGTCCTCTGTCCTCTGTTCGCTGTCCCCTGTCAACTGTCCCGTATCCAGTGTCCTCTGTCCTCTCTCCTCTCTCTGTCCTCTGTTCGCTGTCAACTGTCAACTGTCAACTGTCAACTGTCTAAGCTCCCATACCCGAATACTGTTTTAAACCCTGCCGCCACAGCCAGCGATTCCACACAAAAAACACTACACCCCAACCGAACATCACCAACAAACCGCGGCCAACATCTACTGGCAATCCTATCAAGATTGAAGCGGGAAAATTAATCAAATAAGGAAACGGCGTCCACAAAACTACTTCACGCACGGCTGGGGGAAACACTTCTAGCGGCGCGACAAGTCCCGATAAAAACAAGTACATTAAAAACCAGAATTGCTCGATCGCACTTGCCCTCTCAATCCAAAAAGCAAACAGCGCAAACGTATACTGGATCAGGAACCGCAGACAAAAAGCCAAGACAATTACCAGCAAAAAAAGCATAAATCTGCCAGCACTCGGCAACCAAAAAGACTGCGGGTAAAGTGCAAAAAATAGCAGTACCAATCCTAATACAAACGGCAGCCTCGCAAACCTTTCGGAAACATGAGACGCGAAGTGATGCCATACTGGATCTAAAGGCTGCAACAACTTATTAGATAAAGTTCCTTGCACTACCTGTTTTTCAAAATCCCAAATCACCCATACAACATTTGTTTGTCTGACGATAAAAGCTGCTAAAAAGTAACGGGCAAAGTCGATCGGATTCAGCCCAAATTGCCCATTTTGAGCCGCCTGCATCCACACGCCCATCAAGATAAACGGCAAAGCTCCCGACAGAACCCATAAAAGCAATTCCGCCCGGTATTCGACCATATAAGCGTAGTAGGTAATCAGTAAAGTTTTAGCAATTCTGATGATTTTTTTCATAGAGCGTATCAAATCATGTAAATTTATACTTATATCGTGCACATTGAATTCCCGGCGATCGAATTCTGTCGATGGGTGGGGGCGGGTTTATTTATATTCTGGATGTGAATTACAGATTGTTTGTGAACCCGCCCCTACAAGTATTGTGGTTAATTTTATTCACCAAAGCGCTCGCATTAATTACACTTTTCCGGTGCGAAAAACTCGACCGATAACCTCTTCAATTGGCGGATCAGTAACAGTCAAATCTACCACTTCTAACTCCGCTAACATCTTCGAGACGCTCCCTGTCAGCTCGTCTCTTTTTACCAAAAACCGTACCGAATTCCCCTCAATAGATTCTACCTCGCCGTAACCAAAAGCGTGATCTTTTGGCAGCGGATGAGCTAATTCTACCTGAACTTGCCGATAAGGTGCAAATCTATCGAGCAATCCGTCCAAACTGCCATCATAAACTAATTGCCCTTCATGGATTAACAAAACTCGCTTGCACAAAGCAGTAATGTCAGCCATATAGTGACTTGTCAACAGCACCGTTGCTTGATAGCGCTCGTTATATTCTCGTAAAAATTGTCTGACGCTAAATTGTGCGTTGATATCCAAACCTAACGTCGGTTCATCTAAAAATAATACCTCCGGTTGGTGAAGCAGCGCCGCCATTAATTCAGCTTTCATTCGTTCGCCCAAAGAAAGCTTTCGTACCGCCTGATTTAACTTGCCTTCTAGTGACAGCATTTCTGTCAATTCTCCGATTCGCTGTCGGTAATCTTTGTCAGAAATTCCGTAGACAGCGGCATTAATTTTCAGAGAGTCGAGCACGGGTAAATCCCAGATTAACTGCTGTTTTTGCCCCATCACTAAGGTGATTCTTTGCAGAAAATCGGCTTCGCGGCGAAAGGGAGTTCGATCGCACACACTGACAGTACCACCCGACGGATAAATTAAACCAGTCAGCATTTTTAGTGTCGTAGTTTTGCCCGCGCCGTTAGCACCGAGAAACCCGACAACTTCTCCGGGTTCAATACTGAAAGAAACGCCCTCAACTGCTTTCACATTGCGATAAGTGCGGTTAAAAAAGTGGCGCACTGTTCCTTTAAGTCCCGGTTCTTTAATGGCGATGGGATAAACTTTGCTCAAGTCTTCAACTAAGATAATTGGCATCGGCTCAACTTTTTATTTTTATTTTAATTTGCGATAAGTAGGTAGGTACAAATAAACATGGCATGGGGAGGGCGAGTTTTGTACTCATCAACTGCTTTATATCAGGGATTTTTAGCTAACCCCGCCCCTACAATATACTATGTTTTTGTGGCAATGACTTACTTATTGCGATCGGCTTGTGCCAAGATGGAGATAATTGTAAGATATCCACGATCGCATCGCACAAAATTTACAACTATGGTACTCACCCCCGATAATTCAGGCATCTCTCGTTTGGTAGGAGACAATTCTCCTGAAAATATTACACTCGCACCGGGACAACTTGCTAGTTTTCCTGGAGGAATTTGGATGCTGGGCGGCAGCGATACTGTCAGGGGCGCGTCAGATGCAGAACGGATTTTCGGCAACGATGGTAAAGACAGTCTGTTAGGTGGTGCCGGTAATGATTCTCTTTACGGTGGCAAAGATGATGACGACATTTTGGGAGAAACAGGCGACGATTTCTTGACAGGAGATAGAAATAGCGATTTCCTGGATGGCGGTGCAGGAAATGATTTACTGCGCGGCGGACAAGGTGTTGATTTGTTAGTTGGCGGTGACGGTAACGATACTTTAATTGGCGACAGAGATGTGGATATTTATAAAGGTGGTGCGGGGAGTGATGTGTTTGTTTTTCGAGTCGATCAAGCTGGAATCAAAACCGTTGGAATTGAACTTCCTGACGCGGTAATTGTGGACTTTGATAAGTCGAGCGATTCGATTGGAATTAGTGTACCATTTACTAGCAATAATATCTCATTTGAACAGGTAAGTTATAGCTTAAACGATCCGAGACTGCTGCTGCTCAATCCTGCAACTATATCGGGGGGAACGAGTTTGTTAGCCAAGGGTGGCATCTCGCAGCAAAGTCTCGATCCTGATGGTAACGGCCGTGTGGAAGCGACTAATATTAGATTCGGTGTTACTAATGCTTTGTTGGGTACTGTGTTGAATGTCACCCCGGCCGATTTAACTGGTCGTTTGATTAATGCTAGTTCTTTGCTTTAATTAGTGTAGCGCAATGCGCACCTTATTCATGACTAATTACTAATTACCATTTGCCATTGCCCACTGCATCAAACCCGGGAATAATCGATAGGCTTCCGATGCAAAGAAAGCTGGCCCGACTATAACTTCTGCACGATGATTTTTCACAGCATCCCAGATAGCTTTAGCAATATCTTCGGGCTGACTTGCTGCTGAAGATTTTAGCATTTCGGTCATTTGCTGGCGGCGCAATTCGACTGCGGATTCGGATCGATCGCGAAATTGAGCTCTTTCCAAAAAATCGCTGTTAATCAAGCCCGGATGCACGGCGCAAACGTGGATACCTTGGGGCGCTAATTCCAATCGCAAAGTTTCTGTTAAACCCGTTACTGCATATTTGCTGGCGCAATAAGCGGTCATTTGAGGCAAGGGCATTTTGCCACCAATGGAACCAACATTGACGATTGTACCCGTTTTGCGATCGAGAAAATGTGGCAAAAGTTCTTGAATTGTGTTAACGCAGCCCCAAAAATTGGTATTCATTAATTGCTGCCAGTCTTCGGAGGTGGTTTGCTCGATCGCCCCTGTGACACAAATCCCGGCATTATTCACCAAAACATCAATGTTTCCGCAAGCATCTAGGGCTTTTTGGACTATCGCACGTACTTGTTGAATGTCGCCAACATCCCCCGCAATCGCGATCGCCGAAGTGCCTTCACGCTGCACCTGAGCGGCTGCTGCTGCCAATCTCTCTGGCTCTCGTGCCACCATCACCACATCGTAACCTTTACTGGCAAATAACAGTGCTGTTGCCTTGCCGCTTCCTTGAGAAGCGCCTGTAATCAAAACTTTAGGAGCCATAGATAGTTATAATTTGTAACTGAGGGGAGTGTTTTATGCTGTATTGAAACTATAACAGATTTAAGGTGCTTTTGGGCGTGTTCTAGATTGATAGTTTTCCTTGAAAATAGCAATCTTTCATGATTGGCGATGGGCTTTTTTTTGAACGAACCGCGAAGACGCAAAGGACACGAAGTCAGATAAGATCATAGAAGGGAATACAAGATCGATAGTTTATAATTTCTCCGAAAATTGCTAGATATTTTTTATTTTTGGAAATTACCAATTACTAATTACCTCAAAAATGAATCTTCCGAAACAACGGCCGAATTGGTCGATCGCCCTCGTCTTAATTATCGGCGTGTTAGCAGTCTCAACCTCATCAATCTTGATTCGGCTGGCCAACCTGAAAGCAGGCGCGGGCGGCTTCGGTTTTAGTCTGGTACTCGCCGCTTCTCGCCTGACTTTATCTGCCTTAATTTTGCTTCCCGCTTGGCCGAAAATTCAGTGGAAAACCCTGCGCCCCGGAGCTCGGCGCTATGCTGCGGCTGCGGGTTTGTGTCTAGCCCTGCATTTTGCTCTCTGGATTACCTCACTTTCTTATACTTCTATCGCCGCTTCCACAGCCCTTGTCACCACAAGTCCCGTTTGGGTAGCGCTGTTGTCGCGCTTCTGGTTTGGCGAAAAAATCAGCAAAATGTCGATCGCTGGCATTACTATAGCGCTGGTTGGCGGCATGGCGATCGCAGTCGGGAGTGCGGGCGATCCCGGTGTCGGAAACAGTCAACTACTGGGTAATTTCCTGGCTCTATCTGGTTCCTGGGCTGTCAGCTTGTATCTGCTTCTTGGGCGGGAAGCTCAGCGGCGGGGATTGGGAATTGGTGGTTATATCGCGATCGCCTATACTGTTAGTGCGATCGTCCTCCTGCCTCTCCCCCTCATCTTTGGCACCAGTTATACGGGCTATCCAAACATCGTATATTGGTATATTTTGTTAACCGCGGCCTTGCCTCAATTAGTCGGACACACGATTTTAAACTGGGCTGTAGTGCAGATTTCCCCGACTCTGGTAACTCTTGCCATTTTGTTTGAACCCGTGGCGGCGAGTTGTTTGGGTTATTTGCTGTTTGGGGAAATGCCCGCCCCGGCGGTACTCGCAGGTGCTGCGGTGCTGCTGTTGGGTGTAGCAACCGCTACCGTCGGAGCCCAAAAATCACAGTCAACAGTTAATAGTTAAGAGTTTTCAACATTGCCACTACAGTTGCCGTGAGTCAGGATAGAACAGATTAGGGCTTAAAAACACAAATAACTCGTCGGTTGAATATCGGCTCCAAACTATCAAATGTCTAATTAATGACAACTCTCAACTGCTAACTGTTCACGCTGTCAACTGTCAACTGTCAACTGTCAACTGATCCCAGGGTGCCTTTCGGAGAAAAAAAGTATGCTGCCAGAACAACTACAGCGCATTATCGGCTACTTTCTAGAAGAAGCCACAGAACACATTCAAATCATGGAACAAGGCTTGCAGGGCTTGCAAAACACCGTGCAAGCTCCCCAAAGGATACATCAGCTCATCCGAGCCTCGCACTCGATTAAAGGGGGAGCAGCTATGCTCGGATTTAGCAGCATTCAGCGCATAGCCCACCGTTTGGAAGATTATTTGAAACTGCTCAGAGAATGTCCGATCGCCATAGATAACAGGCTGCAATCGCTGTTAACCCAAGTTTTTGATATTTTAGCAGCCCTCGTGTCCAAGGTTTCTAAGGGTTTTGGACTCAACAATGAAGACGCAAACCAAATGCTCTCCCTCGCCGAACCGATTTTTGACGAACTCGACGCTTACCTGAGAGTGCTGATTCCCACTCGCGTGACTGTGAGAGCTACTACCGACGAACACATACACGTTTTCTCCGGTTACTGTACCTCCCTGGGGGAATTTTCCTCGGCTATTGCCTCGCGCGTCGGTTTGCTCGGAGGTACTATTACCCGCCACGAGTACGAAGGCGACGGCATACGCCTTTATATTGACATTTACCTGCCACCTTACACCAGGATCGAAAACATCCGCCAAGCTGTGGAATTTTCAGGCGCTATTATCGGGACTGTTCAGACGCAGCGCGACTTTTCGCTGTTGGCTGCGGATTATCCGATTTACCAAAGGGCGATCGAACGTCCGGCAATTTGCAATGGATGTCGCTACTATTACGGCAGAAGTGACGGTGGCCATCTGCTCAACTGCACAATCCATCCCCGCGGCCCGGAAGCAGAAGATTGTCGCGATCGTGAACCAGAATAACCATTATAAAATCACGACTCCGAATCAATATTTGGCAGCAGGAAACTCTTTAGCAAAAACTAATATTATCCCTGAAGATTTTCACATTTCTAGCTACCAACTTCTCTCAAGGGCGATAACTCAAACTTTCTTCCTAACCTCCATTACATCCGTTACATCCGTTACAAAATCCGTTGCCGAACTTCCTTCTTTCCAAAACCTCCCCTAAAAGCTGATTCCATAACTCGAATTAATTGGATCATGCTCGCCGGATGTCCCACTGCCCAGATATTGATTGTCAGACAAGTGATTCCCATAACTAGCAAGATGTATGTCGGAGGCATTACTACCCCGATCGCGAACCAGGTAAAAACGTGAAATAACATTGCTGTAGCCCAAAGCCCTGCCACAGCGGCAGACGCCCACACTTGCATTCGAGGTCGGTTTAGTCCTGTCAAAATCGCTGTCTGCAAAGTAGTCAGCAAGTTTGCCGGAACTAAAAAGGCACAGATACCTATGCAGTAGGTACGAGAAAACTCAGTAACTGTATTGAAGTCGAGCATCAGTCTAATTATCGGGCCTGTTGGATATACTTTAAGAGCTTAACGTGACTTGACTTTGAAATCTTGTCACCCTTACTTTAACTTAATGTTTTCGTCAATGGGTCGGCCTGAAGACGCATTTCTCTCCCCTTTTTATTGCTTCTAAAATTTTACCACAAATATTAATTTTATGGAAAACTATTAGAACAACTTGAACAATGGCAACAAGTGCTGCAATAATTAAGCTTGGGGATCGATCGCACTTGCATATCCCAGTCAGTTAAAATATCTAGAGGGCTGCCGTCAGTCGAGCATTAACACAACGGCAGGCTGATTTTTGACTGGCTGATTCTCGGATGATTGATTGTCGGAGTCTGTCAAGAAATCGATATGTTGTGCGATCGAACAATATGAGATTATTATTGAGAAGGTAATTTGATCTCAAATCTAAGATCGAGAGAACCCAAAGAGAACTTTTACAGCGGAAAACAGAGAAAATGGATCGACCAACCAGAATTCCAGAACTCGCAGAAGTTGACTTGACAAACTGCGACAGAGAGCCCATTCACATATCAGGGCAGATTCAGCCGCACGGAGTGCTACTTGTTGTACGAGAACCTCAATTAGAAATACTGCAAATCAGTGAAAATACGCAAGATTTGTTAGGCTTTGATGCCAAAAGTGCGATCGGTCAAGATTTAAGCTTATTACTCGATCAAACTCAGCTAGAAAAACTCAAGGCCTGTTTGCAGAATGAAAACTTAAAAACCGTCAATCCGATTAAACTGTCTGTCAAAAAAGCAGGCAAGTCTTTAGAATTTGACTGCATCCTCCACCGAGGAGAAGGAGTTTTGATCGTCGAGTTAGAATTGGCAACCACCAGAGAAAATCTTTCAGTTTTTAGCTTTTATCACTCTATCAGATCGACTGTCAGCCAAATTCAAAGCGCCAAGAATCTCAAGGAATTATGTCAACTGACTGTAGAAGAAGTCAGGAAAATATCGGGATTCGATCGAGTTATGGTCTATCAATTCGATCCCGAAGGTAACGGCGCTGTCATCGCTGAAGATAAAACAGAAAACCTGAGTCCTTTCTTAGGCTTAAACTACCCCAGCACAGATATTCCCAAACAAGCCAGAAAACTATATTCGTTAAATTGGCTGAGGTTAGTACCAGATATTAATTATCAACCAGTCCCCCTCGTTTCATCAAACAATCCTGTTACCAACGGGCCCGTAGACCTCAGTTTCAGCGTATTGAGAAGCGTTTCTCCCATTCACCTAGAATACCTGCACAATATGGGCGTTGCAGCTTCGATGTCAATCTCGTTAATGAAAGATCAAAAACTGTGGGGATTGATTGCTTGCCACAATTATACACCCAAATACCTCAACTATGAAGTACGCGCAGCCTGCGAATTTATCGGGCAAGTAATGTCCTTAGAATTGCAATCAAAAGAAGGAAACGAAGACTACGACTACAAACTACACTTAAAATCAATTCAAACCCAGATTTTTGAAGACATATCCACCGCCGAAAATTTATCGGAAGTGTTAGTTAAATGCCAGCATAATTTGCTGGAAGCAGTTAACGCGCAAGGAGCAGCAATAGTATTTGGAGACAATTGCTATCGAGTCGGACAAACACATCCGGGAGAATCGCTCAAATATTTAACCAAGTGGGTGCAAAAAAACCTAACCAAAGAAATATTTTATACAGACTCCCTGACCAAATTCTATCCAGAAGCTGAGGAATTGAAAGATACAGCCAGCGGGTGTTTGGCTATAGCAATATCGCCGATTCATAAAATATATGTTTTGTGGTTTCGCCCGGAAGTAATTAAGACCGTAAATTGGGCTGGAAACCCCAACAAATTAGTTCAAATAGATGCAGATGGCAGCCAGCGAATTTCACCTCGGCAATCCTTCGACCTGTGGAAAGAAAATGTGAGTTGCCAATCACTGCCTTGGAAACAATGCGAAATAGACGCTGCATTGGAACTGAAAAAAGCCATGATTAATATCGTGCTGCGCCAAGCCGACAAACTCAAAAAATTAAATACAGCACTAGAAGCATCCATCGCCAGAGAACGGGAAAAATCTGCTCATTTAAAAATAGCGATGTCAGAGCTTCAGCGCGCGCAAACTCAATTGGTGCAAAGCGAAAGAATGTCAAGTTTGGGACAGTTGGTGGCGGCGGTAGCCTATGAAGTTACTAACCCGATTAACTACATCTACGGAAATCTTACCTATGCCAACGAATACAGTCAAAAGCTGATCCATTTATTGCAGCTTTACAATGAACAATATCCGTCGCCTTCGCCAGAAATTAAAGCTGAAATAGAAGCAGCCGAAGTAGAGTTTATAGTTGAAGACTTACCGAAGTTGCTGGGTTCAATGAAAGTAGGAGCTAACCGCATCCGCGAGATAGTTCAGTCTCTGCGAAACTTCTCTAGAATTGACGAAGCAGAGATTAAACCAGTTGACATTCACGACGGATTAGACAGCGCTTTGTTGATTTTGAGCAACCGACTCAAACCGAAGCCCGTGAAGCAAAGCTATCCCGTAGGGAATCGCCCTGCAATTCATCTCATCAAAGAATATGGCTCTCTGCCTTTGGTTGAGTGTTACGCAGTTGAGATCAACCAAGTGTTTATGAATATACTGACAAATGCAATTGATGCTCTAGAAGAGTCCTTTGTTCAGAAAAATTTATCGCCGCAATGTGGGTGCGAAGAAGGCCAGGCTAAGTGTGGACAAATTCGGATCGTGACAGAAGTTTGTCCGGGAGAAAAAGCCGTAGCAATTCGGATCAAGGACAACGGTTGGGGCATGGAAGAAACAGTTCGCCAAAAAATATTTGAGCCATTTTTTAGCACAAAACCGGTGGGAAAAGGTGCGGGAATAGGTTTGGCGATATGTCACGAAATTGTGGTGGAACAACACGGCGGCAAATTGAGCTGCATTTCTGCCCCCGGAAAGGGAACCGAGTTGATTATTGAGATTCCCTTGAGCCAAACTCATCGGAAACCCATTGTCAAATGAAAAAAGTGTGTTCATCGCCCAAATGCACAAATCGAAAATTAGATTAAAATACAAAAGCAGCTAAGTAGTAAGCTGTTTTGCCGTTAAATTGTGTGTCAAAAATCAATCAGACTCTTGTGGGATGGGCTTCTAGCCCGTCCCGAATATGCAATTTAAATAAGCAACAGCTTATTGAATAGTAAGTAGATTTGATCCCATTCTGAGGAAGCGACTGTGACAGAAAAAAATACCGCCCAATGGGATGCCGGCAGATTTGTCAAAACCTTGGCTTATTTCGGCGTTATTCCCTTCATTGGCAGCATTAGCTGGCTGCAACAACTGTTCGGAAGCAGCAGCAACCAGAAACAAGACCAACCTAAACTCGTACTCGTAGCAGGTGCGACTGGCGGGGTGGGAAAGCGAGTTGTCAAGCGGCTGCAACAGCGGGGATATAAAGTCCGCTGTCTCGTCAGAGATACCAAAAGAGCAACAGAAATTCTGGGCAAAAATGTTGAATTAGTCGAAGGAGATATCACTGTCGCCGAGACGCTAACGCCCTTAGTAACCGAGGGCGTAGATGCAGTTATCTGCTGCACCGGCACCAAAGTTCAACCTGTAGAAGGAGACACCCCAACCAGGGAAAAATACTATCAAGGCATCAAGTTTTATATGCCGGAAGTTGTGGATGTTCCCGAAATTGTGGAATATAAAGGTCTGAATAATTTAGTGCAAGCTGTTCGCAGCCAGCTCGTTAAAGCAGGCGAAAAAATCATTTTTGACTTCACAAAACCTACCCAAGATTTAAAAGAAACTTGGGGCGCTCTCGACGATGTTGTGATGGGCGGTACTAGCGAAAGTTCGATCGTCCTTACAGACAGTACAGCTATATTCACGGGCAATGTTTCCACGGCAAACTCCGGCGGCTTTGCTTCCGTCCGCACCCGAAACTTCGATTCTCCCCTCAATCTCGCAGGATTTAGCGGCCTCCAACTGCGGGTAAAAGGGGATGGTAAGCGCTACAAGTTGATCGTGCGTAGCGAGGCTAAATGGGATGGCATTGGCTATAGCTATTCGTTTGATACTGTTTACAATACTTGGATTACTGTCACCGTTCCCTTCGATAAGTTAATTCCAGTATTCCGGGCGAAAACTGTGAAAGATGGCTCGAAATTAGATCCGAGCAATATTTATTCTTTTCAGTTAATGCTGAGCAAGTTTGAATACGACGGCGGGCTGAATCCCAAATTTACACCGGGCGTTTTTCAACTGGAATTAGAATCTATTAAAGCTGATGGCGGGCAGACTTTGCCGCGATTTGTGATGGTGAGTTCGGCTGGAGTGACGCGCCCGGGCCGCCCTGGACTTAATTTGGAGGAGGAACCGCCGGCTGTCAGGATGAATGATATGTTGGGGGGGATTTTGACTTGGAAGTTGAAAGGGGAGGATTGCGTGCGATCGAGCGGCATACCTTATACTGTTGTCAGACCTTGTGCTTTGACTGAAGAAGCGGGCGGCAAAGCTTTGATATTCGAGCAAGGAGACAATATTCGAGGTAAAGTTAGCCGGGAAGATATTGCAGAATTGTGCGTACAAGCTTTGTCAGAACCGCAGGCTTGTAAGGTGACATTTGAAGTTAAAGAGGGGGAAAATTCTCGTTCTCCGGGAGATTGGGAGGGTTTGTTTTCTGGGTTGAAATAAGTATTATTTGTAGGGCGAGTTTTTGATCTAGGTTTGTAGTGAGGACTTTAGTCCGCATCAAGAAGGACTGAAGTCCTCATTACGAACCTATAATAGGTTTGTAGTGAGGACTTTAGTCCGCATCAAGAAGGACTGAAGTCCTCACTACGAACCTAGAGTAATTACTAATTACGAATTATTATGTATTTGAATTTTTTCCGACGCTATTCGACACCTTATTTGTTTTTGTTTCCGGCTTTGTTTATTTTGACTTTAACGGTTTTGTGGCCGGCGGTGCAAGCTTTTTATTTGAGTTTTACTAATTACGAATACGATTTAACTCAAATGCCTCAGTGGGTGGGTTTGAAGAATTTCGATCGATTATGGCGCGATCGCACTTTTTGGCAAACTTTGACCAATACGCTGCTGTATCTGATCTGTGTAGTGCCTGTATTGGTTGTTATACCGCTGGGAATGGCCATTTTGTGCAATCAAAAGCTGCGGGGGATGAACTGGTTCCGCGCAGCATACTACACGCCTGCGGTGATTTCGATGGTTGTCGCCGGGATTGCTTGGAAGTGGCTGTTTGCTGAAACTGGATTGCTGAATCAGTTGGGGGAAATGTTGGGTTTACCTCCGGTTTCTTGGCTGGCAAACCCGAAGGTGGTACTCTTTAGCGTGATGGCAGTTACTGTCTGGAAAGGCTTGGGTTATTACATGGTGATTTATTTGGCGGGGCTGCAATCTATTCCGGCAGAACTTTACGAAGCTGCTGCGATTGATGGTTCGGAAGGTTTGCGGAAACACTGGGATATTACTGTGCCGCTGATGAAGCCTTATTTAGTTTTGGTAGCGGTGATTTCGGCGATTTCTGCTACTAAGGTTTTTGAAGAAGTTTATATTATGACTCAGGGCGGCCCTCGCAATAGTTCTAAGACTGTTGTTTATTATCTTTACGAACGGGCTTTTAAGGATTTGGAAATTGGTTATGCTTGTACCATCGCCCTCGTGTTATTTTTGCTGATTTTGGGTTTGTCGGTTTTGCAAGTTAGCCTTCAGGGTTTGACTCGCAATGATTGAGGAGTCATTAGTCATTGGTCATTTGTCATTGGTCATTTGTCATTAGTCATTGGTAATTTGTCATTAGGAAGAAGATGAGACGGCGGTTTTAAGCGCCCGTCATTCAACCGCGTCGGCGCGTGAGTATTTGTGTTGACGCGGTTTCAACTGCCGAATCTCATTTAAGTAAAATTTAGCCCATTACTTGTTCCCAATCATAGGCAAGTCCCAAGCCTGCTTAAAGATTAAGTTAAATAACTAATGACAAAGCTCTGAGACTTGTACTAAGCTTAAGTATATCTCGGAAGTTTTGCGATCGCCCGCGCCATCACCCATCTAACACACCCCATTAACTTTCGTCAATAGCACAACTCGTGCAAATTGGCTGCAAACCCTTTAACTTCAAATTTATTAAACTATGATTTTACTCACAGGCTATCAAATTACCGAAAAGATTTACTCTGGTGTCAATACTGTGATTTATCGGGGAATCTGGCAAGAACAGGATTTGCCAGTCATCGTCAAAACCCTGAACAGCGAGTATCCAACTCTGGAAGAAATTACTCGCTTGAGACATGAATATAAAATCCGAACTAATCTGAAAAATATCGAAGAAATTGTCAATTGCTACCGTCTAGAAACCAATCAAAATGGTGTAGCGCTGACCTTAGAAGATTTTGGAGGGTTGGCTTTATCTAGTTTTTTAATTTCGACCAAACTTGACTTAAAACAATTTCTGGAAATTGCCGTTGGACTCGCCAAAAGTTTAGGTAAAATTCATCAAAACCAAATAATTCACAAAGATATTAAACCGCCCAATATTATTATCCATCCCGAAACCTATCAGGTCAAAATTACTGACTTCAGCATCTCCTCGCGCTTGGTTCGAGAAAACGCAACTCCCAGCTATCCCAATTTGCTAGAAGGTACGTTAGCTTATATTTCGCCGGAACAAACTGGTAGAATGAATCGCGCTATTGATTACCGCAGCGATTTCTATTCCTTGGGTGTTACTTTTTACGAGATGCTGACTGGTGAATTACCGTTTAGGGCGATCGATCCTTTAGAATTAGTTCACTGTCACATCGCTAAAATCCCCCCCAATCCCCGCAGTTTGAAGCCGGAAATTCCTGAAGCAATCTCTGCCATCGTGATGAAGCTGTTGGCGAAGATGGCGGAAGATAGGTATCAAAGCGCTGATGGGCTGAGGTTTGACCTCGAAACTTGTCTGGCGCAACTACAAGCTACTGGCAATATATCTGATTTTACTGCCGGAAATGCCGATCGAGCCGGCCAACTGCTCATCCCCCAAAAACTCTACGGTAGAGAAGCCGAAGTCGCCGCTTTGTTGGCAGCATTTAACCGAATTAGCGGTGTAGAACCCCCCCAACCCCCCCTTGTTAAGGGGGGGCTTCAAGAAAGTTATTCGCCTACGCCCGCATTTAACCGAATTAGCGGTGTGGAACCCCCCCAAC